>VBKW01000289.1 GCA_005879405.1 Deltaproteobacteria bacterium | reverse complement strand
CGCGAGTCGCCTGCGGGGAGCTCTGCCGACCCCGTCGCGATCACACGCGCGACACCGTCACGCGCAGTTGCTCACGCCGGGGTCGTTCGTGTCGATGCGCTTGTAGCTGTATTTGCAGCTGCCGACTTCGGGATCGCCGTTGAAGATGTCGGTGAAGATCGACGACGCCTTGAAGCTCGCCTTGAAGCTGTTCGGCTTCGTCTGCACCTGCGCGCGGGCGAACTCGGCGACGTCGATCGGCGGCACCGTGTTGGCGAGCGCGCAGCCGAGGACGATCACCTCGCCCTTTTGATCGGGCTTCTTGATGTCGGGCACCGCGAACAGGTTGAACGAGAAGTTGCCGTTCGGCACCGCGGCGTCGACGGTCGCGGCGAACGTGCCGCCGGACTGCGTGACGTCGAGCGTGCTCGTCTTGTTGCTGATCGTGAACTTCCCGTCGTTGGCGACGCCTTTGCACGACCACTTGCCGGTCCAGTGGCCGGTCAGGTTGAAGAGCTGCGCATCGGCGGCGGTGGCGCCGACGACGAGGCTGCAGATGACGGCGATGGCGGTGGGTGCAATTCTCATGGAGCGAGTCTCCTCTCGTCAGGATGGGACGAAGCGTTACGTACCCCGAGCATGCGCCGCGATGCAAACCGTCGGCGGGCCGTGTCTCAGTCGAGACACGCCTGGTCGCAGCGGGGCTCGTCGGTGCTCGTCAGCGCGGCACCCGCGACAACACGTCGCGCGCGAGGCGCGTGGCGTTCGCCGCTCCACCATAGCCGGAGAAGATGTAGTGGCGGACGCCCCACTCGCGTGCGCGGCGGCCGAGCTCGGCGGCGCACTCGTCGGGCGTGCCGATGAGCGCGAGCGGCATCCGCCGGACCTCGGCCTCGGAGAGTCCGAAGAAGCCCCCGAGGTTGCCCGCGAACGTCCGCGCCGCCTCCGCGTCGTCGGCGATCATCGGAATGAAGATCGTCGACGAGAGGACGATCGCGTCCGGATCGCGGCCGGCCGCTCGTGCTTCGCTGCGCACGAAGTCGACCTTGCGACGGAACGCCTCGTCGGTGAGCTTCGCGACCTCGCTCGGCAGGATCGTGCCGGCGCGGCCGGAGTCGGAGATCACGTTCACGATGTCGGCGGTGCGCGCGGCGATCCGCAGGAGGCCCTTGCCGCTGCCGCCGAGCAGGATCGGCGGGCGCGGTTTCTGGACTGGCTTCGGCGCGCTGAACGCGTCGTGCAGGTGGTAGAACTCGCCGTCGAACTCGACGCGGTCCTCCGTCCAGAGCGCGGTGATCACGCGGACCGCCTCGTCGAGCATGCGCAGGCGCGGCTGCACGTCGGGAAACGGCACGCCCATCATCTCGAACTCGGCGCGCGTCCATCCGGCGCCGAGCCCGAGAATCGCGCGACCGTCGCTCAGATGATCGAGCGTCGTCGTCGCCTGCGCGGTCGTGCCCGGATGCCGAAACAAGTTGCAGAGCACGAGCGCGCCGATGCGCACGCGCGTCGTCGCCGCCGCGATCGCGCCGAGGATCGTCGTCCCCTCCCACGCGAGCGCCTTGTCGTCGAGCCCGCCACCGCCGCGCTGCTCGTACGCCCAGTGATCCGGCACGTACACGGCGGAAAACCCGTCCGCCTCGGCCTGGCGCGCGAGCGCCACGATGTCTTTTGCCGGGATCCCTGCGAGCTGGAGTCCGAAGTCCATCCGCATCGTGTGCCGCACGCGCGTCGTCGAGTCAAAGAGGTCGCGCGCGGACGACGGGCGCAGGGTGCCGCTACGGAGCCGTCGGCAACGCCGCCAACGCCGCGTCGAGCGTCGCGAGCGTCTGCGGCGTTCGCTCGCCGTCTGGCGTCAGCCCGTGTGCCCTTTGGAACAGCTTCAATGCGACCCGTGATCGCAGCGCGAAGACGCCGTCGGGCACGAGCGCTGGATCGGCGCCGAGTCTGTTGAGCGCGACCTGCACCCACGTGTCGCTGTGCGCCGGCGGAAGCTCGACGCCGAGGGCGAGCTTCCAGAGATGCAGCGCGCCTTTGCGAGCAGCGAAGCCGACCACCTTCGACGGATCGTTCACGCGGTGTCCGAGGTTCAGCATCGCTGAGACGCCCAACAGATCGTCCTGCGCGGCAAGCGGCAGGCACCCGCACATCACGAAGTCCGCGACGCCGCATTCGAGGGCGTTGGCGGCCGCGTTCACGAGGTCGGGTTGATTCACCAGATCGAGTCTATTGCCGAGCTTCTTCGCCAGCGCCTCGTAGTTGCCGCGTCCGGTGACCTGACTGAGCCCGCGACCGATGAAGGTCGACCCGTCATGCGTATCGGGCCGGTTGCCATTCCGGCCACCGTAGACATTGTCGATCAGCTTGATCTTGAAATCCGGATCGCCCGTGAACGAGCCGACTTTCTGAAGGCAATCGGCGGCATCGGAGAAGCGAGTTGGCCACACCTCGCACGCGCGCTCGGGGGTGTAGTTGATGTTTTCGGTCATTTCGACGCCGCTGCCGCATTCGACGTGGAATTGCGCCATCGCGTGCGCGACGTGAAGATCACTGCTCAAGTCGTAGTTTCGAAACACCGTCGCCGCATCCGCGGCCACCGCGGCGAGCAACCCCGGTGACGCCGAATCGCCGTTCGGCCACATCGCGCGCAGAATCCGTTCCGTCAGCATGAAGCGTCCGTAGTTGGGTCGCGGGCTCGCTCGCGAGACGATGCGGTCGGAGTTCAGCGCGCTGTATCGAATTGATCCGATCAAACGCCATCCGGTGTCCGAACAGCCGCGTTTCACGCCGTCGTCGCAACGTGGTAGCACACGCCGCGCCGCCGCGGGCGGCGCCCCGCGGATGAGATCACGCGTCCTCCTCTTCGTTTTCCTGACCGTCTTCCTGGACATGATCGGCTTCGGTGTCGTCATCCCGCTCTTGCCGTTCTACGTGCGCTCGATGGGCGGCTCGGCGGAGATCGTCGGCGTGCTGCTCGGGTCGTTCTCGCTGACGCAGGTCGTAGCGACGCCGATTCTCGGCCGCCTCTCCGACCGCTACGGGCGGCGACGGGTGATCGTGACGAGCCTCGCCGGCAACGTCCTCTCGATGGTGATCTTCGCGATTGCGGCCGAGCGTGGCGTGCTGCCGTGGCTCTTCGTGTCGCGCATCCTCGCCGGCGCGACGGCGGGCAACCTCGCCGCCTGCCAAGCGGCCGTCGCCGACGTCACCGACGGCGCGTCGCGCGCCGCGGGCATGGGACGGATCGGCGCCGGGATCGGCCTCGGCCTCGTCATCGGTCCGGTGCTCGGCAGCGCGCTCAGCCGCATTCATCCGACGGCGCCTCCGCTCGCGGCCGCCGCCCTCGCGCTCGTCGATCTCGTCGGCGTCGCGCTGCTCATGCCGGAGACGCGCATCGCGGCGCAGACGGACGGGGGGGTCGCTGCGCGCGATGGGCGCGCACTCGCGCAGGCGATCGCCGACCCGAGCATCGTCAGCGTGATGGGACTCTACTTCCTCACCTTTCTCTGCATGTCGAGCATGCAGGTCGCCCTGCCGCTCTTCGTCAACGTGCGTCTCGGCTGGAGCGAGAGCGAGGTCGGCCACGTGTTCGGCCTGTATGGACTCGGCTCTCGCGCCGCTTCGGTGCCGCGCGCGTGTTGGTCGCAGGCGCGGTGTGTCTCGGTTTCGGCATGGGAGCGATCGCCGAAGCGAGCGCGCCTGCGCTCCTCCTCGTCGGCGTGGCGCTGGCGGGCATCGCCATCGGCCTCACGAACCCGACGCTCGCGACGATCGCGTCCGAGCGCGCCGGCCGCGAGCGGCAAGGCGCGATCCTCGGCGTCGCGCAGTCGTCGGGCGCGGTGGCGCGCACGGTCGGACCGGTGTGGAACGGCGTCCTCTACACGCGCCTCGGCCCGGCCGCCCCGTTCCTCGCCGGCGTCGTGACCGCGTTGGTATCGGTCGCGGTCGCGATCGCGCTGCAGCGCCGCGGCGGCGCCGCGGCGAGCGACGGGAGCATGGCGGCGTGACGAAGGAGCGCATCCGCGCCGTGAAGAAGGAGCGCATCACGTGGGAGGGCGGCACGGTCAGCGCCGCGTGGCACCAGGCGAACGGCGACGCGCTCCTCGCCCTCACCCACGGCGCCGGCGGCACCATGGAGACCCCGTCGCTCCGCAGCTTCGCCGCGGCGATGGCGGAGCGCGGCGTCGACGTCGTGCGCTTCAACTTGCCGTACGTCGAGGCGGGGCGAAAATCGCCCGGGCCGGCGAAACGCGACGAGGCGTGCTGGGCCGCGGTCGCGACGCATCTGCGTTCACGCGCGCGTCGTCTGTATCTCGGCGGCCGCTCGTACGGCGGGCGCATGGCGTCGCACGCCGTCGCCGACGGTACGCGCTGCAACGGCCTCGTCTTCCTCGCGTACCCGCTGCACCCGCCGGGCGACAAGAGCGCGCTGCGCACCGCCCATCTCGCGCGCATCACGGTGCCGATGCTCTTCCTGCAGGGGACGCGCGATGCGTTCGCCGATTGGGCGCTCCTCGAGCGCGCCGTCGCGGCGCTGCCGCGGGCGACGCTCCATCGCATCGAGAACGCCGATCACGCGCACGCGGTGCGGGGGCGGACGGTCGACGACGTGATGACTGAGCTCGCCGACGTGACCTGCGCCTGGATGCGAACGAGCACGCCGGCCGCACGCACGCGGCGCTGAACGGCGGTCACGGCGCGGTCGGGGCACGCGTCGGCGTCGGTGACCCGCGCGGGGCGGGTCGGACGTCCGCGTCGTTGACGCCCGCGCGTCGGAGCGCGACAACGAGCCGCATGACGCAGCCACACATCACGCCGCAGACGACGAGGGTAGGGTGGATCGGCACCGGCCTCATGGGGACGTCGCTCTGCGGCCATCTGCCCGCAGGAGGATATCGGCTGACGGTGTTCACGCGCACGCGTGCCCGCGCCGAGACGCTGCTCGCGCGCGACGCCGTCTGGGCAGACTCGCCGCGCGCGGTCGCTGCCTCGGCCGACGTCGTGTTCACGATGGTCGGCACACCCCGCGACGTGCGTGAGGTCGTGCTCGGTCGCGACGGCGTGCTCGCCGGCGCCGCTCCCGGCAGCATGCTGATCGACATGACGACGAGCGAGCCGGCGCTCGCGCGCGACATCTACGACGCGGCACGGGCGCGCGGCGTGGCGGCGCTCGACGCGCCAGTCTCGGGCGGCGACGTCGGTGCGCGCGAGGCGCGGCTCTCGATCATGGTCGGCGGCGATCGCGACGCGTTCGAGCGCGGGCAGCCGCTCCTTGCCTGCCTCGGCCGGACGATCGTTCATCAGGGGCCCGCCGGCGCCGGGCAGCACACGAAGATGGTGAACCAGATCCTGATCGCGACCGGCATGATCGGCGTCTGCGAGGCGTTGCTCTACGCCCACAAAGCGGGCCTCGACCTCGAGACCGTCCTCACGTCGGTCTCCGGCGGCGCCGCCGGCTCGTGGTCGCTCACGAATTACGCGCCGCGGATTCTCCGCCGCGACCTCGCGCCCGGCTTCGCCGTCGCGCATTTCCTGAAGGACCTCGGCATCGCCCTCGCCGAGGCGCGCCGCCTCCGTCTCGCGCTCCCCGGCCTCGCGCTCGCCGAGCAGCTCTATCGGGCGCTCGAAGCGCAAGGGTGCGCCGCGAGCGGTATCCAAGCGCTCGTCGTGGCGCTCGGCCGCCTTTCCGCCGTCGAGTGGCCGTAACGCGGGTCCTCGTCGCGATTGACTCGATTGTCGTCGCAATATAAAAGAACGGGCGTTCGTTTTGTTAACGACCTCGCGCGACCCCCGTCGCTCGGAGCCCGCTGATGGACGACGACAGCGCACCGCCCGTGAGCCGCACCGCGGAGTACATGGCGCTCTTTCGTGCGCTCGAGTCGCGTGGCGACGGACTCTTCGAGGACCCGTTGGCGCGCGCGTTCCTGTCGCCGGGGCTGCGCGCGGCAGTCTGCGCGGCCCGGGTGCCGTTCCTCGGTGCGGCGGTACCGGCATTCATCGATCGGCGCTGGCCGGGCGCACGGACGTCGGGGGTGGCGCGGACGCGGCTCATCGACGATGCCGTCGTCGCCGCGGTCGAACAGGGCATCCGCCAGGTCGTCCTGCTCGGCGCCGGTTTCGACGCCCGCGCCTGGCGTCTCCGTGCGCTGGCGTCGACGCGCGTGTTCGAGGTCGACCGTCTCGCCACCCAGACCGTGAAGCGCGAGCGCGTGGTCGCGTTCCTCGGCCGCGCGCCCGCGCACGTCCGCTTCGTCGCCGTCGATTTCGACCGCGATCGTCTCGACGCGGCGCTCGCGGCTGCCGGGCTCGACGCTGCGCAGCCGGCGCTCTTCGTCTGGGAGGGCGTGACGAATTACCTGACCGCTGCCGCGGTCGACGCCACACTGCGCTTCATCGCCGGCACCGCCGTCGGAACACGCCTCGTCTTCACGTACGTCGATCAGCGCGTGCTCGACGACGACGGGGCGAAGGCCTTCGCCGGTGCGGCGCGTCTGCGTGCGCTCGTCCGCCGCTCGGGCGAGCCGTGGACGTTCGGCCTGGACCCACACGCGCTCCGCGCGTACCTCGCCCAGCGCCGTCTCGCGTTGCGAGAGGACGTCGGCGCGACGGAGTATCGCGCTCGCTACTGGGGAGCGGCCGCGTCGCACATGCGCGGCTACGAGTTCTATCGCGTCGCGATCGCCGACGTGGAACGCGCGTGAGCGCTCCGTCGGCCGTGGAGCGTTGACGATGCCGCGCGTCTCGCCAGCGTATCTCGCCCGCCGCCGCCGGCAGATCCTCGACGCCGCGATCGCGTGCTTCGCTCGCGAGGGGTTCCACCGCGCGACGATGCAGGACGTGATCCGCGAGGCGCGGCTGAGCGCCGGCGCGATCTACCGCTATTTCGCGAGCAAGGAGGCGATCATCGAGGCGATCACCGCCGAGCGCCACGAGCGCGAGCTGGCGGCGATCGCCGCCGCGCGCGCCGCGGACGGCGGCGCGGCGGCGCTGCGGACGCTCGCGCGCGAGTTCTTCGCGCCGCTCCTTCGCGCAGACGAGCGACGGTCGCGGCGCGTCGGCGTGCAGATCTGGGCCGAGGCGCTACGCAACCCGCGCGTGCTGCGCATCGTGCGCCGCGGCGTCGACGGGCCGCGCGCCATGCTCGCCGCGCTCGTCGGCGACGCCCAAGCCCGCCACAAGGTCCCGCCCCGCGTCGACCCCGACGCCGCCGCGCGGGCGATGATCGCGCTCTTTCAGGGTTTCGTGCTCCAGCAAGCCTGGGATCCGCGCGCCGACGTCGAGTCGTACCTCGCCGCGATCGAGATCGCCCTCGCCGCGATCTCGATCCGGCAGCGGCCGCCGCGAAGGCGAGCGCGCTGACGTGCGGCGCTCAGGCCGGGCGCGCCGGCGGCGGCGCGGCGGCCTTCGCGTGCAGCTCCTTCCGCAGCGTCCGCATCTCGAGGCGACGCGCGATCTTCTTCCGCCGCATCTTGTTCCACCGTGCCTGGTCGCCGGTCTTACTTCCCATGAGCGTCCTCCCCGTCGCGCGTGTCGCGATCGCAGCCGCGCGACCTCTATCACAGACGCGGGTGGGCGACGAAGAAGCGCCAGATGCGCTCGGTCGTGCCCGGCGGCCACGTGTGCGCCTGCGGGCCCTCGCAGACGATGACGTCGGCGGTGCACTGCTCGTAGGCCGTGCAGCCGTCGCGATCGTGCCCCGTGCCGCAACCGTCGGTCCTCGCCCACCAGCTGCCTCCGGCGCGCATCATGGTCGGCGGCACGAGGTTGTCGGCACGGCCGAAGGTGAGGAGAACGGCAACCGGACGCGCCGGCGCGCATGCCGCGAGCGGCATCGCGCCGGCGACCGGTGCGATCGCGGCGATGCGGTCGGCGAGTGCGCAGCCGACGAGGCTCGCGAAGAAGCCGCCATTCGACATGCCGGTTGCGTAGACACGGCGGCGATCGACGCAGCGCTCGCGCTCGAGCGCGTCGAGCAGCGCGCGCACCACCGCGACGTCGCGCGTCTCGTCCGCGCCGAGGTCCCAGCCACGACCGGCGGTCCCGAGCAGCTGCACGCCTTCATGTCCCTCGGGGGTGACGAGAATCACCCGCTCGCGTTCGGCGAGCGTGGCGAGACCGGTGCCCGAGCGAAGGCCGGCGGCGTCGCCGCGGAAGCCGTGAAAGGCGAGCACGACAGGTCGCGGCGCCGCGCTCTCGCTCGCGGGGGCGTCGAGCAGATAGCTGCGCTCCTCGCCCGCGACCGTGATCTGCCGCCGCTCGCCGCGGACCGCGGACGCGCTCGCGCCGCTGCAACCCGGGCTGGCGTCGGGCGGGACGTCATGCGCGATGCGAGGCGCCGCCGTGACGGCCGCCTCTGCGGCAGGCGCTGACGTGCGGGGTGCGACCGTGCTGCGCGGCGTCTCGACCGCGCCGACGCCCGCTGCGCATCCATACGCGATCACGAGCGCGACCGCAGCGTACGCGCACCAACGAGACGCGATCCCGCGGGCCAGACGACGTTGCTTGTGCACAGGACTGGATCGCGTTGCGGGCCAGACGACATTGCTGTGCACCGGACTGGGTCGAGTTGCGAGCCAGACGAGGCGCGAGGGAAGCGAGGAGCGCCCTCGTCAAGCGAGGACAAGCAGGCGTAGCAGCGCTACGCCGAGCATCCGAGCGACCGAGTAACGAAGTATGGCGACGCAAATCGGCCCAGTCTCAGCTCTTCAGCTTGTGCACCGCATCTTTCATCTCCGGCACGGCCTTGAAGAGATCGGCGACCAGGCCGTAGTCGGCGACTTGGAAGATCGGCGCCTCCGCGTCCTTATTGATCGCGACGATCACCTTCGAGTCTTTCATGCCGGCGAGGTGCTGGATGGCGCCGGAGAGTCCGACGGCGATGTAGAGCTCGGGGGCGACGACCTTGCCGGTCTGGCCGACCTGCAGGTCGTTCGGGACGAAGCCGGCGTCGACGGCGGCGCGGCTCGCGCCCATCGCGGCGCCGAGCTCGTCGACCAGCGGCTCGAGGACCGTCTTGAAGTTCTCGCCGTTCTTCAAGCCGCGGCCGCCGGAGACGACGATGCGGGCTTCCGTCAGCACGGGGCGGTCGGACGTGACCTCCTCGAGGCCGACGAACTTCATCGTGAGCTTGCCGTCGTCGAGCGACACGGGGACCTTCTCGACGCTGCCGGCGCCGTCCTTCGCCGCGGCGTCGAAGGCGGTGGCGCGGACCGAGATCACCCGCGGCGACCCGACGAGCTTGACGGTCGCGAAGACGTTGCCCGCGTACATCGGCCGCTGCACCGTGCCGTCGGCGTGGATCTCGGTGATGTCGGCGGCGAACCCGGCGCCGAGCCGGGCGGCGAGGCGCGGCAGGAGATCCTTGCCCGTCGCGGTCGCAGTGGCGATGACGGTCTCGATGCCCTTCGCCTTCACGACCTCGGCGAGGGCCGCGGTGTACGCGTCGGCGAGGTAGTGCTCGAGACGCGGGCTGTCGACCTGAAACACGGTCTTCATCCCGTACGTCGCCGCCTCGCTGGCAAGCGCGTCGACGCCGCTGCCGACGACGACCGCATGGCACGCGCCGCCGAACTTCGCCGCCGCGTCCTTGCCGGCCGCGAACGCGACCAGCGTCGTCTTCGGGAACTTACCGTGGAGATGCTCGGCGAATACGAGAACGTCACCCATGAATGTCTCCGTTCAGATGACTTTGGCTTCGGTGTGCAGCAGCTCGACGAGCTGCTCGACGGACTCGACCTTCTTGCCAGCCTGGCGCTTCGGCGGCGGGTCCATCTTGACGATCTGCGCTTTCGGCGCGACGTCGACGCCGAGATCGGCGATCGGAATCTCCTTCAGCTCTTTCTTGCGCGCCTTCATGATGCCGGGGAGCGACGCGTAGCGCGGCTCGTTGAGACGGAGATCGGCGGTGACGATCGCCGGCAGCGGCGCGCCGACGGTCTCGAGGCCGCCGTCCACCTCGCGGGTGACCGTCATCGACTTCTGATCCGCGGCGAGCTCGACCTTCGAGGCGAACGTCGCCTGCGGCCAGCCGAGGAGCTCGGCGAGCATCTGGCCCGCGGCGTTGCTGTCGTCGTCGATCGCTTGCTTGCCCATCACGATGAGATCCGGCTTCTCGGTCTCGACGATCTTGGCCAGCACGCGCGCCACCGCGAGCGGATCGAGCGCGTCGTCGGTGAGGACGAGGATCGCGCGGTCGGCGCCCATCGCGAGCCCCGTCCGCAGCTGCTCCTGCACGACTTTCGCGCCGATCGAGGCGAGCACGACCTCGCTGCCGGCGTGCTTCTCCTTGATCCGCAGCGCTTCCTCGATCGCGATCTCGTCGAAGGGGTTGATCACCCACTTGATGTTGTCGGTGACGATGCCGGAGCCGTCCGGCTTGACCTTGATGCTGGTCTCCGGGTCGGGCACGCGCTTGACCGTGGCGAGGATTTTCACGGGGATCTCCTTCTAGGGCGTGGGAAACGCGCCACCTAACACGCTGCGAAAAAATCCGTCAAGGTGCAGAGGCAAACGTCGTTCATGGGACGATCCGTAGTGTGATGCGTCGGCCCGCTGCCTCGTGTCAGGCGTTGTGGCCGAGACGTGACGACAGCTCGGTGCCGGCTTTCACGACGAGCGGCGCCAGCTCCTTCAGGCGCTCGTTGGTGAGGCGATACGCGGGCCCACTCACGGCGAGCGTGCCGACGACGTGGCTCGTGTAGTCTTTGATGGGGACGGCGACCGAGCGCATGTCGTCGACGTATTCGCCGGTATCGACCGCGTAGCCCTTCTCGCCGATGGTCTTCAGTTGCTGCGTCAACGTCTGCCGTTCCGTGATCGTGCTGCCGGTGAACTTCTTGAGGTTGTCGGGAAGCCGTGCCTTCAGCTCGTCCTCGGTGGCGAACGCGAGGTGCGCTTTGCCGGGCGCGGTGCAGTGGAGCGGCAGCGTCTCGCCGATCTGCGACACGAGGCGGATCGGCTGATCGGCATCGACGCTGTCGAGCGGCACCATGCCGCCGCGACGCGCGACCGCGACGTACGCGCTCTCGCGGCACTGCTTCACCAGCGCCTCCATGATCGGCCGCGCCTGCCGGAGGAGCCCCATGCGGCCGACGTACGCTTGCCCGAGCTGCAGGCTGCGAACGCCGAGGCGGTAGTTCTCGGTCGCTTTGTTCTGCTCGATGTAGCCGCGCGACTCGAGCGTCGCGAGCAGGCGAAAGATGTTGTTCTTGGGGAGCTTCAACCGCTTCGAGAGCTCGGTCACGCCGAGCTCGTCGGCCTCGCCGTAGAACTGCTCGATCACGTCGAGGGCGTGCGACACCGAACGAATGATGTAGTTACTCTTCTCGCGACGGACCATGGGCGGCGATGTACCAGAAAAGGTGTTTTAGCCGTAAAGGTTTCGCGGTGGGTTGTCAAATGAGCGCCGAGAAACGGCGAAAAGTCGCGCGCAGCACGGCCCAGCGCGCCGTGCGCGTCAGTGTCGCTGCGCCGCCGATCGCGTCCGCGCTGCGCGATCGCGACCGGCGGACCTTCGAGGCGAGGCGAGACCCAAACGCGTTTTCGCAACGTTGCGCCGCCGCCGTCACCGAGGGTCGGTCGACGCGATTGCGCCCTCCGCGACCGCCGCGACGCGCGCGGCGGCTCGACGTGACGATCGGCGGGCCACGTCATCGTTGCTCGACCGGATCGCGCGGACGGTTCCGCGATGGCCGCCTTGCTCGGCGTCGGCCGCAGTGGTTGCCGCGCCCGAGCCCGCGAGCACCCGCCGCACGGTCGCGAGCCAGCGCAGCTGCGCCTCGTACTGGAGGCGCGCTGCTTCGGCGACGAGCCAGCGCGCACGCCCGGTCGGCGACAGCGGCTCGCGCGCGACGAGCGCCGCGAGCGTCTCGACCGCGTCGCCGTAGCGGCGCATCTCGGCGTTGAACGAGGCGAGGAGCGTCGGCGTCTCTTCGGGCGGCGTGAAGACGAGCTTCACGTAGAGCGGGTCGCGGACCGGCCGCAACCGCGGCGTCGGCGCCTCGATCCAGCGCGCGAGCTGCCGCCGACCGCGCGACAGCAGCGTGTATCGGCTGCGCTCGACGGTACCGGTCTCCCGCTGCCGTGCGACGCACCCCTCGCGACGCAGACGCTCCAACGTCGAGTACACCTGTCCCGAGTTGAGCTGCCAAAAATCGCCGAGCGTCCGCTCGAATCGCAGCTTCAGCTCGTACCCCGTCGAGTCCCGCTGCGCGAGCAACGCAAGCAACGCATGTTTCACCGGCATTTTTCGTCCGCTCCTTCTCGGTCGAGACCGGCAGTTCCCGCGTCCTGCGCGGAACGCCGCAGCTCGTGCGAACGAAGGAGAGCAACGCGAATGCCACCGCGCGCGTCGACGTTCACGACGATTCGGTGCCCGCGACGTGACGAGACGCGACGCTCCCTCGCGCGCCGTTCGTCCGAGGCGGACACCACCAGTCGCTCCGATACGGAACGACTGGTCGCGGCGGGAGCGCGCGGCGGTCCGTTCCGGCTCGGACAGGACATTGTTATGTCCGTCTCGGGTCCAGGCGTGCAGGTGGCCGCCGCGTCTGCTACGCACGTCGCGGAGGATGTCATGGCGTTGAAGATCGTCGTCATCGGA
>VBKW01000290.1 GCA_005879405.1 Deltaproteobacteria bacterium | reverse complement strand
TCCGGGCGGAGGTCGGCGCCGATCCGGGCCGGCTACGAATCGCCTTCACCACCCGCGCGCCGACCGGCGTTCCGGTGAGCGCCGAGTGCGACCGCGCCGTGCGCGACGCGGCGGCGCTCTGCGCCGAGCTCGGCCACGTCGTCGAGGAGGCGTCGCCGGCGATCGACGGCGTGGTCCTCATCCGCTCGTTCGTGACGCTGTGGGCGGCGGCGGCGGCGAAGGACGTCATCGCGCTGCAGCGCAAAGGCTTCGTGTCGGACCGCGAGCAGTTCGAGCCGGTGACTTGGGCGCTGCACGAGATGGGCACGCAGGTGAACGCCGGAGAGTATCTCCTCGCGCTCCAGCAGCTGCAGGCGATGACACGCGACGTCGCCCGCTTCTTCACGACCCATGACCTCTGGCTGACGCCCGTCCTCACGGATCCGCCGCTGCCGCTCGGATCGCTCGACGCGGATTGGAACGAGCCGTTGAAGGGATTCTTCCGCGCCGGCGAGATCTGCCCGTTCACGCCGATCTGCAATGCGACCGGGCAGCCCGCGATGTCGGTGCCCCTCTACTGGACCGCCGACGGATTGCCGATCGGGTCGCACTTCGTCGCGCGCTTCGGCGACGAGGCGACGCTGTTCCGGCTCGCCGCGCAGCTCGAGGCGGCGCGCCCGTGGGCGTCGCGACGGCCGCCCGTCTCGGCCTGACGCCGGCGATCGATGCACGTCGACGTGAGCTGCTCAAAATGTGGGCAGCGCCGGCGGCTCGACCTCGGCGACCCGGGTGGCAGTCCCGTCGAGGAGTTCTTGCATCTCGTCTCGGAGCGGCTGTCGCACAAGCCGAGCTTCGAATGCTTCGGTGGCCACGTCGAGCTCGCGCCGCCCGTACCGCGCTTCTGGACGATCCATTGGGACACGCTGGGCGATTGAAGAGGCGAACCGCACAGCAGACGTCGTACCTGCGCCATCTTGGCGCAGAAATCGATATAGACACGTAACAGAATCACGATCTTCACCAGTATTTTCCTCTTGCGTACCACGCGGCCGTACGCCATGACCAAGGCATGCGCGCCCTTTGCACCATCGTCCTCGCGGGCGCGATGGTCGCACCGTGCTCGCCGGCGGCGGCTCACAGCGTCGACGTCTTCGCCGTCCAGGAGAAGCAGCAACACGCGGCGCGTCGTGCCGAGATGCAGGAGATCCAGCAGCGCATCGAGCGCCGCGAGGAGCGGCGGCAGCAGCACGAGATCGAGCATCCTACGGTCATCGACGACGATGACGATGACGACGATCTCGACGACGCTGCGCCGAACCACCCGCACCGGCAGTGAGTCGCGCGCCCGATCGCCGACGCGCGACGGTATTCAGCCGAGGTGGCGCGCGAGGAAGACGTCCATCGCCGCGTTCGCGCGCTGATTCGCGCGTCCCCGCCAGTCGACCTGGAACGCGTGCGGCGCGTCCTCGAGGAGGACCAGCTCGCTCGCGCGCCCGGCGGCGGTGAGCGCGCGATGGAGGCGCTCCGATTCCCGATACGACACGAGCGTGTCGCGCATCCCGTGCACGAGCAGCGCCGGCGCCGTCGTGGCGGCGCTCTCGACCTGATGGAGCGGTGATGCGAGCCGCACCCACGCCGGGTCGTCAGCGCGCGGCCCGAGGAGCGCGCCGATCATGTCGAGCTCGGGTGGCAGCACCGCTCGCCGGCTGAGATCGTACGGCCCGTAGTGCGCGATGACCGCACGGACATCCTCCGACACCCGGTCGAGGGTCGGGTCGTCGAGCACCGGGGCCAGCGCCGGCACGTCGCGCGCGAGGTGCGCGAGCATCGCCAAGTGCGCGCCGGCCGAGAGTCCCAGGAGCGCGACGCGTTCCGGGTCGATCCCGAGCTCGGCCGCGTGCGCCCGCACGTAGCGCAGCCCGCGGCGCACGTCGTCGAGCTGCGCAGGAAAACGGTGCGCCGGCGCGAAGCGATACGAGATCGCGATCGTCGCGATGCCACGACGCGCGAAGTGCAGCGCGTTGCCGGCCGCTTGGCTCGGGTCGCCGTGCATCCACCCGCCGCCATGCACGAACACGACCGCCGGCGCCGGCCCGTCCGCCGGCAGCGGCCGGTAGTGATCGTACCGCAGCGGCTCGCCGCCGACCTCGGCATAGACGACGTCTTCCCGCAGCTCGTGAACGTCGGAGCGCCCCGGAATCCCCGGCACCTGTCGCGGAAATCGCATCGAGCTCTGATCGATACGCGACTCCCACCCCCGTGTCGACTCGCGCCGCCGTGTCGACCGCGTCGTCCACGGCTCATCGCCGCCAGCTTGCTCCGGCGGTAACTGGGTCGAGTTGCGATCGAGATGAGCACAGCTGGGACCGGGGTCGAGTTGCGATCGAGATGAGCACAGCTGGGACTGGGTCGAGTTGCGATCGAGATGAGCACGGCTGGGACCGGGGTCGAGTTGCGAGCGAGACGAGGCGCGACGGAAGCGAGCAGCGCAGGCGTAACAGCGCTACGCCGAGCAGCGGAGCGACCGAGCAACGAAGTATCGCGAAGCAAATCGGCCCAGTCCCGCAAATCGATCCAGTTACCCCATGCGGTGGCGAAAAGCGCGCGACCGGCGCGTCGATCCGTGCAGCTCGAGGAAGAGCAGCCCGCGCACGACCATCGTGTAGTAGACGAGCAGCGCGACGGCGGCTAGCTTCGGCCACTCGAGCAGCGGAGTGACCGGCAGCGCGTCGAGCGCCAGCACGAGCGCGCCGAGCACGACGGTCAGCGGGAACCACTCGATCCAGTTCTCGCCGATGAACGCGTAGCTCTCGCCGAGCAGCTCGAGCGACGAGCAGCGGCCGAGGTAGATGAGCTCCGGCACCGCATTGAAAAACACCAGCACGATCAGCATGAGCCCGAGCAGCAGCATCCGACCTTGCGGGATCGTCGCGAGCGCCGGCGTGAGCAGTTGAAACGCAATCCAGAGGACGAACGTCACGCCGACGACGTCCCAGAGATACACGCCCGCGCTGCGCCGGAAGTCGTCGAGGGTGACCCGGCCGCTGCGCACGATCATCTCGACGAGGGAGAGAAACGAGCCGACGCACGCGGCCCAGACGAGGCTCAGGAGAAAGCCGCCGACGATGCCGAGCGCCGCCGCGAGCACCGTCGCGGCGCTCATCACCGCCGCATAGACGAAGAGCGACCCCAGCACCGGCCAGTTACGGAGCGTCAGCTCGGCAGCGCGGCGCAGCGCGCGCCGGTAGAGCGCGAGCGTGATCGTGAGCCAGCTCACGGCGCGCCGAGGATGCGACGGAGCTCGTCGGCGGGCTTGCCGTGACGAATGGCGAGCGCGTAGTCGGCGGCGCGCGCCAGCGGGAACGCGACCGCGGTCGCGATCGACACCGCCTGGAGGACGCGCAGCCCCGTCACGAGCTCGACGAGAAGCCCGACGGACACGATGACGGAGAGCCCGGTACCGAGCGGGATGCGCCAGCGATGCGTCGGCCGCTCGAAGCCGAAATCGCCGGCCAAGCGCCCTGTACGCGACGAGAGGAGCGGATGGACGCGCACCGGCTCGCGCGCGGCGCGCGCCAGCAGCTCCTCCAGCACGATCGAGGCGCGCACGCGGTACAGGGTGATCGTCGGCGTGCAGAAGATCGCGCCGACGGCGCCGAGCGCGAGCGGCCACGACGCCTGCTGCTGCGCAGCCGCGCGGATGCCGAGCGCAAGGACGACGAGCGGGATGATGAAGTAGTGCGCGGCGACGTCGGCGAAGAAGAACGTCGCGTCGCTCGTGCCGCTCGCGCGCGCGACCTCGCCGTCCGAGCAATCGAGCACCTCCGCCACGTACGTGAGCGGGATGAAGAGCAGCGCGACGCCGAGGCGCGGGCACGCGAGACATGCCGCGGCGGCGACGCCGACCGCGATGTTCATCGCGCTCACCGCCGCCGCCGGAACCCCGCGCGCGAGGAAGAAGCGCGTGAGGTGCTTCGACACCGGACGGCAGAACCGTTGCGTGAGACCGGTGCCCTCCCGCGGCTGGACGGCCTCGATCGCGGCCAGATCGACGTCGCGTGCGTGCCGGCCGCCGCTCGCGTCGGTCACGCCGCGCCTCCGACGCGGCGCGCCCGCAGCTCCTCCGGCCGCCCCCCGCGGTACGCCCGCCGCGCGTCGCGGCCGACGAGACGCTCGGCGAACGCGCCGACCTTGATCGCACGCCCGAGGAGGTCGAGAAGCACGAACGACGGCAGCACGCGGCGATGGTCGCCGACGCCGAGGCGGCGGAGCGCCGCGACCCCGCGCACGAGCAGCGCCACGTGCACCGCGAGCGGCACGAGCGC
>VBKW01000288.1 GCA_005879405.1 Deltaproteobacteria bacterium | reverse complement strand
ATCGCTGCGCCGCGGCGCCGTCGGCCGGCGAATTGGTGGACGAGGAATCGACAGTCGCGGCGCTGTCTACCGGCGAGCTGTGCGCCGCTGTGCACACGTTTCTCGCGCGCACGCCGGCGGTGCTCGTCGGCGTGTCGCTCGACGACCTCACGGGCGAGGTCGACCCGGTCAACTTGCCCGGGGTCACGCTCGACGTCTATCCGAGCTGGAGCCGCAAGATGCGGTGCTCGGCCGATGCGCTCGCGCACGATCCCGCAATCGCAGCCGCGCTCGGCGAGGCACCGCGGCTCCGCGGCCGCGCGCGTCAAACGGGCCGCAGCGTTACGGCGCGACCGTCTCGATCTCGCCCGCGAGCGCGAAGTCGCGCTCGGTGAGCCCCGGCGATCGCCGCGACCTTGTCGACGAACGCGATCGCAGCGGCGAACGTCGGGAAGCGAAACGTGCGCTCGATCGCGTCACCGGCGAGCGCCCACCCGGGAGCTTTCGCCAGGCGCTCCTGGATCTCCGCTTGTGCGAGTCGTGCCATCCCGTTGCTCCTCAGCGTGCCTGGCGTGCCATGTCGGAAGCGACCGCCTCCGGACTGGTCGCCGCCAGGACGCGAAAGTCGTCGTAGTCGGCGACCGCGCGCGACCGCGTGTTGTCGGCGTCGGTGAGTAGCGCGATGCCTTGCGGCTCCGGCGGCTCCGATTGGAAGAGCCGGCGGTAGTCGTCGGCGACGTTCACCGTCTCCGTTTTCCACGTGCCGCGTTCCGCGCTTCCGCTCTCGAGAACGATGATCCGCGCGTTCGGGTAGAGGGGGCTCGGAAGCGCGGTTCCCGCCGGCTCGGCGGTGCTCCACACGTACTTCAGCGCGCGCGGCAGCAGGCCGCCGAGACCGCCTTTGAAGACGACGTACACGCCGGCCGCGGAGTCGTTGGTGGCGGCCGCGCGCTCGTCGCCGCCCGTCGGCAGCTCGGTGACGCGCCAGCGCCAGGAGAGGAGCGGGTAGTCGTGCAAGCAGAACGTCACCGGCAGCCCGATCTGCACCGAGTCCGCTTGCGCGACCGCGTGCAGGTACTGGCCGCCGCTCTCGCGCACGACTTGGTACACACGCGCCGCGCTCGCGCCGTCCGACCGCGACTTCCACCCGGTCGGGAAGCATGCAGCGGCCTCGCCGTCGAAGTCGTCGAGGATTAGCGCATCGCCCGACGGCACCGCTGCCCGCGCCCGTTGTGGAGCTCGGACGGCGACGAGGAGCGGGAGCGCGAGTGATGCGAGCGCGAACGATCGGATGGAGACGCGCATCACGTTCGTCATGCCTACTCGGCGTCCCCGAGGGAGGCAAGTATGGTTCGACGCGCCGCGCGTTCACCGGTGCGGCGTCGCCACCGGATGCGCGTTCGTTGCTGTTCGGCCATGCAACGTCCGGTATGATGGATGCATGGCCCGACTCCGTTCTTCTCGTAGCTCCGCGACCGACGCCCTGATCACGCAGTTTCTGGAGCACGCGGGCGAGCTCGCCCACCCGCGCCAAGAGCAATACGTGCGCGAGATTCTCATCACCGTCATGCGCCTCGTCCGCGACCAGGCATCGCTCGGCGACCTGAAGCTCATCAACACGGCGCTGAAGGAGATGCGCTACGCCTTCAAGGTATTCGCGCCGTACCGCCACGTCCGCAAGGTCAGCACCTTCGGCTCGGCTCGTACCGAGGAGACGTCGCCCGTCTATCGTCAGGCGAAGGAGTTCGCGCAGCGGATCTGCCGCGAGGGGTACATGCTGCTGACCGGCGCCGGCAACGGCATCATGCGCGCCTGTCAGGAGGGGTCCGGGCGCGACCGCAGCTTCGGGGTCAACATCCGTTTGCCCTTCGAGCAGGAGCCGAACGAGTTCATCTCGCGTGATCCGAAGCTGATCTCGTTCAAGTACTTCTTCACGCGCAAGCTGATGTTCATCAAGGAAGCGGACGCGATCGTGCTCTTCCCGGGCGGCTTCGGCACCCACGACGAGGGGTTCGAGTCGTTGACGCTCGTGCAGACCGGCAAGTCGCGGCCGATGCCGATCGTATTTCTCGACGCCCCGCGCGGGACGTACTGGAAGACGTGGAAGCGCTACGTACAGGACCACCTGCTGCGCTGCGGTCTCATCTCGCCCGTCGACATGCGCCTCTTCAAAGTGACCGATCGCATCGACGTCGCGATCGACGAGATCCGGACCTTCTACCGCGTCTACCATTCGTCGCGGTACGTCGGCGACCGTTTCGTCATTCGCCTGAGCGCGCCACTGTCGCCGGCGATCGTCGCCGAGCTCAACGACGAGTTCCAAGACATCCTGAAGGACGGCGTCTTCGAGGTCGGCGCGGCCCTTCCCGAGGAGGAGGGCGAGCCCGAGATCGCCCACCTGCCGCGTCTCGTGTTCCGCTTCAACCGCCTGAGCTTCGGACGGCTGCGCGTGATGATCGACCGCATCAACCGCGAGGGGCCGGCGACGGCCGAGCTTCCCCCCGCCAGCCACACCGCGGAGGGCGGTCTCGTCTGAGACGCCGCCGCCGCCGACGCGTTCTCGTGTGTGACGACCGTCAGCGGGTGCGCACGCGGCGGGCGGCGAGGACATGTCCGACTCCGCAGCGAAGAACGGAGGCTGGCTAGCCACGCCGTGCCGGTGTGGTACCGACGAAGAGCGATGACGGAGCGCGCAGAACGGCGCCTGGCGGCTGTGGCGTTCGTATCGGCGTTCCTGCTGCGCGTCGTCTACGCCTTTCGTTACCGCGTCGATACCGACGAGCCGCAGCATCTACACGTCGCATGGGGATGGGCGCATGGGCTCGTCCAATACCGCGACGTGTTCGACAACCACATGCCGCTGTTTCATCTC
>VBKW01000287.1 GCA_005879405.1 Deltaproteobacteria bacterium | reverse complement strand
CAGGAGGATCGTTACTACGAGCTCGACGGTGCTCGCCGCGTGAAGTTGCGCACCGTCGCCGGCGTCCGCGCCGAGCTGATCCAGTACTGCCGGCCCGAGGACGAGGGCGTACGCCAGAGTGACTACGAGGTCACGCCGGTGCGCGACGAGGCGGTGGGCGTCTGTCGCGTTCCCAAGGGACCGCCACTCGTCGTCGTGCGCAAGCGCCGCGAGGTGCTGCTGCTCGACAACGTCCGTATCCACCTCGACTCGGTCGAGAGCCTCGGCACCTTCCTCGAGCTGGAAGCAGTGGTCGACGACGTCCACGACGAGGAGTGTTGCCGGCGACAGGTGACGGACCTCCTGCGTGACCTCGGCGTCGGCGAGATGGATCTTCTCCGCGCGTCCTACGCGGACATGTTGCGTCGGTGAAGCCGACTCCGCCTCAATCCCGCCAGAGCCAAAGCCCGCCCGTGAGACACGCGCCGATCGCCACGAGCCACAGCGCGCTGCTGACGAACAGCGGATAGGTCATGAGCGCCATCCCCAGCACGACCGGCGGAATTTGCTGCATCTTCCGCCCGTAGCGGAACGCGACGAAGCCGATCCCTCCGAAGAGGAAGTTGAGCGCCATCGTAGTCGGGTCGAGGTCGAGCGCGGGCATGCCCGGACGATACTAATCCCCCGCATACGCCGCCGGAATCCTCATAGTTGTGTGAGGTGACATTCCCGGAAGCCGTCGCCGCCGGCGCGATATCCACGCACGGGAGGCGTAATCGACCTTCCGTCAGAGACTACCCGAGCTCGAAGTTTATTCCCGCCCGGACGTTTCGCGCGTGGGGAATATCCGCGCTCCATGATCGGTAGAGCTCTCCAGAAGGAGAGATCATGGGAATCCATTGGACAGAGCTCATCGTCGTCGCGTTCGTCGCGCTACTGATCTTCGGCCCGAAGCGCCTGCCTGAGATCGGCGGCGCCGTCGGCCGGACGTATCGGGAGTTCAGGAAGTCGGTCGGCGAAATCTCGGAGCTGGCGACGAGCGAGCTCACGCCCCCGGAGCGTCAACTTCCCGCCGCGACTGCCGCGCATGAGGCAGACACCGCGGATCGGACGATCCGTGACGCCGCCCCGTCGCGCACCTGATCAGCAGGGCATCGCCGTGGACATTTGCGAGGACGGGCTCGTGCCGCGCGCGGCGGCCGGGGCCGAAATGTCTCTCGTCGGGCACCTGGAAGAGCTGCGCCGACGGACGTTCGTGTGCGTCGCCGCAGTCTCCGTGGGAACGATCGTTGGGTTCCTATTCCGGGACGCGATCCTCGGGTTGTTGCTGCGTCCTCTCCCGATCGAAGCCAGTACTCTGGTCGGCCATGACGGCGCGCGGCGGATCGCGGTGACCGCCATCGGCGAAGGATTTTCCGTTCTCATGAAGCTCTCCATCGCCGCCGGCATCGCGTTGGCGACTCCCGTATGGGTGCAGCAGCTCTGGAGCTTCACTTCGCCCGCGCTGAAGCCGCACGAGAGGAAGTATGCGGTGCCGGCGACGTTCGTGGGCATCGGACTCTTCCTTGCCGGGCTCGTCGTCGGCTTCGTCACCCTGCGCTATCCGATCAACTGGTTGCTCAGCTTCGATGACGGTCACTTCGTTCAGGTCATCACCGCCGACAACTACTTCACCTTCGTCGCGTATTTCATGCTGGGGTTCGGTCTCACGTTCGAGCTGCCGCTGGTGCTGACGTTCTTGGCGCTCATCGACGTCGTCTCGTCTGGCAGTCTGAAGGCGCACCGCGCACACATTGTGGTCGGCTTGTGGATCGCGTCGTGTTTCGTGACGCCTGGAGCGGATCCCTACAGCCCGCTCATCGTCGGCGTCGCATTCACCATTCTGTATTTCATCAGTGAAACGCTGATCCGCCTGATCGGTAAGTAGCGGCGAGGGAATATATCCGCGTCGCACGCGGTCAATATCCCGAAGGCCACCCGCGCAGCGCGCGGCAACAAAGGAGGGACTATGGGCAAATCCGATTCCGACAGCGATCAGAAAGATACATCGCTACGCCGACGCGACTTCATGAAGCTCGCAGGACTCGGCGGCGTCGTGCTCGTCTCGGGCCTCGGCGTGCGCTCGTACGCCGCCGACGACTACGGCGCCCCGCGGATTGGTGCGATGGGGAAGAAGGCGACCGAAACGGCGCAGGAGTTCTACTTCGTCCAGCTCTCGGACACCCATTGGGGATTCGAGGGACCGGCGGTGAATCCCGACGCCCAAGGCACGCTCGAGAAGGCCGTGGCCGCCGTCAACGGGCTCGAGGACCAACCGGACTTCGTCGTCTTCACCGGCGACCTCACGCATACGACCGACGACGACAAGGAACGGGAAGAACGCATGAAGCGCTTCCAGGACATCGCCAGCCGGCTCAAGGTGAAGACGGTGCGCTATCTGGCCGGCGAGCACGACGCCTCGCTCGACGAGGGCGCGGCGTTCCAGAAATTCTTCGGCAAGCTGCATTACACCTTCGATCACAAGGGCGTGCACTTCATCGTGCTCGACAACGTCTCGGATCCGAGCGCAATCGTCGGTGACGCGCAGCTCGTGTGGCTGAAGGCTGATCTGAAGAAGCTCCGCCACGACGCGCCGATCGTCGTCCTCACGCACCGCCCGCTTTTCGATCTCGCTCCCGACTGGGACTGGGCGACGCGCGACGGCTCGAAGGTTGTCGATGCCCTCATGCCGTATGCGAACGTGACCGTCTTCTATGGCCACATCCATCAAGAGAACCACCACATGACCGGCCACATCGCGCATCACTCGGCGAAGGGGCTGATGTTCGCGCTCCCCGCCCCCATGTCGGTTGCGAAGAAGGCGCCGATCCCGTGGGACGCGGCGGCTCCGTACAAGGGCTTGGGCTTCCGCGACATCGAGGCGGACGTGAAGAAGGCCGAATACGAGATCACCGAGCTGCCGGTGGTGAAGGCGTAGGGATGAACATGAATCGCAAAAGACTCTTACAGCTACTCGGCGCGACGGCGGTCGTCACGCTGATCTTCGGTGTGCGGGTGCGGTCGGGCGCTGCAGCGGCTGAACAGGTGATTCACCTGACCGCCAAGAAGTTCGAGTACAGCCCGAGCGAGATCACCGTGAAGAAGGGACAGCCGGTGGTGATCGAGATCGTCTCGCTCGACCGCAAGCACGGCTTCACGATCCCTGATCTCAAGGTTCGCAGTGATGTGAAGCCCGGCGGCAAAAATATCGTCCGCTTCACTCCCGACAAGACCGGCACGTTCAACTTTCATTGCGACCTCTTCTGCGGCTCGGGTCACGAGGGCATGGCCGGAACCCTCGTGGTGGTGGAGTAACGTGAAGCGGTTTCTCGCCGGCATCGTGGCAACGCTCGCGGCCGAGGCCTCCCTCGGTGTCGCGGTGCTTTACCTCGGTGTGGCGCCTGTGGCCGCGGACCAACCGCCGAGCACCGTTGAGGCTCGGATCCTCGGCGTCGCGCTGCACAAAGCCGTCCTTCAGCGAACCAGCGGAGCGCAAGGGCCACCACCG
>VBKW01000286.1:5652-17854 GCA_005879405.1 Deltaproteobacteria bacterium | reverse complement strand
GGAGCGCGTCGACGGCCGCTTGCGGCGAGTCGAATCGTTTCGCCGCCGGGGCTGCGGCCGTCGCCGCGGCCGGTTGGCGCGCGCCCCAAACGGGCAGCGTCAATGCACACAGGCACAACCCTGCGAGCGCCCATCGCGTCCTCATCGCGAGACTCGAATCTCTTCGGAGCGGACCCATCGTCGTTCTCCGTGCGGTGTCCATGACTCGCCCTCTCTACCGTCGCCGGCCGCCGCCGCCGCCGCCGCGGCCACCTCCGCCACCACGTCCGCCGCCGCCGCCACCACCACCACGCCCGCCGCCGCCGCCGAAACTGCCGCCGCCGCCGCGGCTGCCACCGCCGCCGCCGCCGCCGCGTGACCCGTAGCTCGACGCGCCACGGTTGCTGCTCGCCCGCGCACTGCTGCCGCTGTAGCCGCGCGAGCCGCCGTCGAGGCCGCCGCCTCGGCTCCCTCCGCCGTAGCCGCCCGACATGTCGCGGCTGCCGACGCGATCCGCGCCGCCGCGACCGCCACCGCCACCGCCGCCGATGCCCTGTGCGCCGCCGCCGGGACCTTGACCGCCGCCGCCGCGCGCGCCGCCACCCGCACCTTGACCACCGCCGCGTGCGCCGCCCGATCCGGCACCGGCACCGCCGGCGCCAGTTTGGCGCGCGCTCGCCATGTTGCCGCCTTGCCGGCCGACCTGCTGACGCGCGCCCCCCTGGCGGCTCTGCAGCGAGTCGCCGCGGGCGTTGCCGCCGAACCGGTTCGCGGTCGCGCGGTCACCATACGGTGCACCGCCGCGGTGCTGCGGGTTGTGCTGCCACTTCCCGCCGCCGGCTTGGCCGCGATTGCCGCGATCACCACGATTGATGTCGCCGCGATTGACGTTGCTATTGCGATTGAAGTTGTTGTTGTTGTTGATGTTGACCTCGTTGTTGCCGCCCCACCCGCAACCATATCCCCAGCCTCCGCCCCACGCGGCGCCCATCGCGACGCCGATCCCGAACGAAACCGCCATCCCCGCCGCGTAATAGCCGACGGGCGGATAGGAGATCGGTGGATACGGATACGCGGGTGCACCATAGACGACGGTGGGATTGTAGGAAGGCACGTATACGACCTGTGGATCCGCCTGCTCGACGACGATCACGGTCTTGTTCTCGACGACTTTCGTCTCCACTTTCTGCTGCGTCGTCGTCTGGAGGTTGCCCTTGTCCTGCGCCTTCTTGCGCATGCGCTGGACGGCATCCATCACGTCGCTTTGCTGCGCGAGGAACGCGTTGCCGAGGTCGGTCGTCCATTGGATGTCGTCCGCCAATCGCTTCGCGACGTCCGGCAACGCTGCCATGGCCTGGACGCTCGCATCCCAGGGTTGTTTCTCCACCGCGTCCACCAATGCTTTGTCCTTCAAGCCCTTGTTCCTTTGGAGCCACTGCTGGAGCTGCACGATCTCGAGTGGGTACGTCGACGCCGCCAGCACCTGGGCGAGGAGCGGGTCGGGATAGAGCGCGATCGGCGCGACGAGCGCGTCCAATTGGTCGTCGGGAATCTTCGCGGCCTGGTCGTCGGCGGAGCCCGGCGGCGGCGGTGCGCTCTGCGCGTAGGAGCGCGAGCCCACGGGGACGACGAGTAGCGCGGCGCAGATGGTTGCGACGGCGCTGCGCAGGAACGTCATCAGCGGTTTGCGCTTCATGCGGATCACACTCCTCCCTCGCAAACGGGTCGGCGGGAACCATGCGCGTCCCCGATCGCTCGGGTCAAGGTGGACTTTAGGCCAACTCGTCGGACGTAATCGCGTCGCGTCAGCGACGGCCGGTTCGAGCCTCCAAGCGGGCGCACGTGCGGTCGGCCCAGAATTGCAGCGCCTGATCGAGCTGCGCCCAGGTCGCGATCGGCGGCGCATCCGTGCGTCTGCGATCGACGCCCTCCGCGAGCAGCGCATTCGTCTCGGCGTCGCGGATCTCGCCTTCGATCGACGCCGCGTCGATGAATTGCCGCAGCCCGGACGAGAGCGGACCGTCTGGACGAGCAGGCCACGTCTCGCCAACCGCGGTCAGGACATCGAGCGCCGGATCGGCCGCGCGCACCGCGGTGATCGCGAGACGCAGCCGCAGGGTGCCGCGCGACGGCTCGTTGACGAACCGGAACCCCGCGCCCAGGCGTCGCCGGACCGTGGCCTCGAAGTCCGACACCAGCCGCAATAGATCCTGCTCCGGCACGGCATCGAGCGAGTGCGCTCCGCTGCGCCAGAGGGTCACCGGCTCGAGGAGCACGTTCTGATACTGGCCCCATTGCGCGTCGGGATTCCGATAGATGAACGGCAGGTCGCCCGCGCCGCCGGGGCGAAGTCGCGAGTAGTCGTCGAGGAAGCCCGACATCTCGCGCGCATCGGGTGCGCGTCGTGCGGCACACGCCGTCGCGAGCAGCGCGACGACGGCGACCATCATCCATGAGCGGCGCATGGTTCGGGGCGAGGCTTGTACCGCGACCGTTGTGCGGGATACAAGCCGCGGGCGGAGGCGGCGTGCGCATGAACACCATTCCACCTTCGGCCCTCGCAATCGTCATGGTCGTGCTGCTCGTCGCACCAGCGGGAGCCGCTCAGTACCCGGCACGGTCCGACACCGACTGGGTCTACGCGAGCAAGCGCGAGTGCTGCGACGGTGCCATCGCACTGGCGCAGCAGTACAGCGCGGACGCATGTCGAGTCTCGGGAGGGCGGCCGAGCCCGATGCGCGGCGGGGTTCAACGGCGAGGTTTCTGCACATGGCAATCGACGCGGGATACGAATGGCGCAGTCCTCTTTCGCTGCCAGGCAGAGGCGACGGTCCCCTGCCGGTAGTCCGCTCTGGCAGCGACTGCGGTGAGGCCGGACCGCGCGCGCCGCGCGATCCGGCCTCACGCCGTGGTTACTTCTTGATCTTCATGTCGATGCCGGCCGTGCCCAGCGCGAATTTCACGCCCTGGGTGGTCGAGACGAGGTTCACTTTCACGCCATTCTGATTTTGCGCGGTGAGCGCGCCCGCGCCGCCGGCGACGGTCGCGCCCGTTCCGACGGCCGTGTAGTTGCCGTCGAAATCCTCGAGCTTCTTGAGGTTGTAGACCTTACCCGATGCCGAGATCTTCGTGGCGCCGACGTCACCGACGGAGAGGCCGTTCACCGAGATCGGATGACTTTTGCCTTTGTAGGTGAGCGTCCCGCTTCCCCAGCTCACGCCGACACCGGCGGCGATCGAGCCCGCTTTCAACTGGATCGTAGCGTCCGGCGTCGCCTCCTCGGCGCGTACGATGCCAACCAGCGCCAGCACCGCAACCATCGTCACTGCCATCGCAACCTTTCGCATGCTCCACTCCTTTCGTATCGTCGTCGATCTTTTCGACGGCCTCTTCCCTAAGACTGAATCCGTATCGGCGCGGCGATTCCTCGACATATCGCGGCCGGTAGCACTCGGATATCACCGGGACAGCCTGGCCGCGACCCTAACGCAAGCAGCGATTCGGACAAGGTGGAGCTTGCCATTTGATGCCAAGAAGGGGTCCGCATCCTTGCGTTCCGCTTCCGCTCCGGGTTTGGCATGGGCCGGGACGAACCGATGGATCGAGCGCGACCTCTCGACGTGACCCGCGTGACGCTCCAGGTGCTGGCGATCGGCACGCTGATCGTGAGCAGCTTCTGGATCCTACGGCCGTTTCTCGTCGCGTTCACCTGGGCGACGACGATCGTGATCTCGACGTGGCCGGTGCTTCTCGGCGTCCAGCGCGTCCTCGGCGGCCGTCGCGCGCTCGCCGTCACGGTCATGACGGCGGCGCTGATCTTGATCCTCGTGCTGCCGCTCTTTTTTTCGATCACGACGATCCTGGAGAATGCGGATCGCATCGAAGAGTGGGCGAAGGCGGTCGCGACGATGAAGCCGCCGCCGCCGCCGAGTTGGCTCGAGGCGCTGCCGATCGTCGGCGGAACGCTCACGGAGCACTGGCGAGAGCTCGCGGAGGCCGGAGCGTCCGAGTGGTCGGCACGCCTGATGCCGTTCGCGCGCGTGCTCGGCGTCTGGTTCGTCAGCCAGATCGGCAGCCTCGCGGCGGTGTTCGCCCAGTTCCTGGTGACGATCGTCTTCAGTGCGATCCTCTACGCCAACGGTGAGCGCGCGGCGAACGGCGCGGATCTCTTCGCGGCGCGACTCGCGGGTGCGCGCGGGGAGGATGCCGTCCGCTTGGCCGGGCAAGCGATCCGCGCCGTCGCGATGGGCGTCGTCGTCACCGCCGTGCTCCAGTCCGCCCTCGGCGGTATCGGGCTCTTCGTCGCCGGCGTTCCCTTCGCCACGTTGCTCACCGCCGCGATGTTCATTCTCGGCATCGCGCAGATCGGAGCCGCGCCGGTGCTGATCGGGGCGACGATCTGGGTGTACACGTACAGCGGCGCCATCTGGGGGACGGGCTTTCTCGTCTGGGCCGTGTTCTGCTCGACGATCGACAACCTCGTACGTCCCGTGTTGATTCGACGCGGGGCGAACCTGCCGCTGCTGCTCATCTTCGCCGGCGTGATCGGCGGCCTGGTCGCGTTCGGCATCCTCGGGCTCTTCGTCGGGCCGGTCGTGCTCGCGGTCGCGTACACGGTCCTCGCTGAATGGATCGCGGACGCGCCGCGCGACCAGTCAGTCGCGTAAAGCGCGCCGCGCGCCAGCGCCATTCGCTGGCGCGAGATGGCAAGAGGCGTGTTGGCCGTCGTGGCGATGCTCGGTAGCGTTTCGCGATTGACGTGGTGTGGCCGCGCCACACGACGGGAGCGACGCCATGGCACAACCCCCGCAGCAGCAATCACTCGATCTTGGTGATTTCTTCGTCGCCGCCGAGGCGCGATCCGACCGCTGGCGACAGCTGACAGCTGCCGGCCGGGCGTGGGAGTCCGCCGTCGCGACGGGACAGGGGGACGACGTCTTCCACGACGAGGTCGAGCGCCTCTTCGCGGAGCTGCGACCGCTCGAGAGCTACTGGGCGTACCCGGGCCCGCGTCTCGTCGGCGCCATCGCGGAGGCGGTCGAGGAGCGTCGCGCCGCCCTCTTCGCGACGCTGGCGCAGCGGATCTCCGCCGCGATCCTGACGGGCGCGTATCGCTACGACACGAGCGCCTGGGATCCGTTACAGGAGAGCGATCACTTCGCGGTCGACGTGCTGCCGCCCGATCTCCGTGACGGCGAGCAGCACAAGTCGTACTTCGAGGTGCTCGTCGTCACGCCGAGCGATCCGGCGACGTGGGACCGCGCGCGCGCCGAGCTGCGCCGGCTCCGGCGCGCCGACGACGCCTTCAACTACGAGATCGTGCAGGTTGGCAGCCTCGAGGACGCGCTGCTGGGGGCGATCTTCAACAACAACGTCGAGGCGGTCGTGCTGTACGACGGCTTTCGCTTCCGCTCGCGCTACGACCTGCCGAGCCTCCGTGATTTCCTCCTCCGCGACCGACGCACCGAGACGTCGAACGTGATGCCGGGGGCGCTCGCGACGACACTCGCGCGCATGATCCAGCGCTATCGACCGGAGCTGGACGTGTATCTCCTCACCGATCGCGCGGTCGAGAAGATCGCCGGCAGCGAGGAGAGCGGCGCGTTCCGGCGGATCTTCCACGCCGTCGACGAGCTGATGGAGCTGCACTTGGCGATTCTCGAGGGCGTCGGCGAGCGGTACGAGACCCCGTTCTTCTCGAATCTCAAGCACTACGCGCAACGGCCGATAGGCACCTTCCACGCGCTGCCGCTCGCGCGCGGGAAATCCGTTTTCCGCTCGAACTGGATCCGCGACATGGGCCAGTTCTACGGCACGAACCTGTTTCTCGCCGAGTCGTCGGCGACGACCGGCGGCCTCGACAGCCTGCTCGAGCCGACCGGCAACATCAAGAAAGCGCAGGAGCTCGCGGCGCGCGCGTTCGGCGCGGAGCGCGCGTATTTCGTCACCAACGGCACGTCGACGTCGAACAAGATCGTCGTCCAGGCGATCTGCGAGCCCGGCGACATCGTCATCGTCGATCGCAATTGCCACAAGTCGCACCACTACGGCTTCGTGCTCACGGGCGCGCAGCCGTACTACGTCGAGGCATTTCCGCTGACGCAGTACTCGATGTACGGCGCGGTCCCGCTGCGGACGATCAAGCAAGCGCTCCTCGATTGCGCCGCCGAAGGCAAGCTCGACCGCGTCAAAGCCGTCGATCTCACGAACTGCACTTTCGACGGCCACATGTACAACCCGGCGCGGGTGATGGAGGAGTGCCTCGCGATCAAGCCGGACCTCGTGTTTCTCTGGGACGAGGCGTGGTTCGGGTTCGCGCGCTTCAACCCGTTTCATCGCCGTCGGACGGCGATGGGCGCCGCCGCGGCACTCGCCGAGCGCTATCGCGACCCGGCGTACCGCGCGGAGTACGAGGCGTTTACGGCGAAGGCGGGAGCGCTCGGGCCGGGAAGCGTGAAGCGTCTCGATCTCCACCTGCTGCCGGACCCCGAGAAGGTTCGCATCCGCGTCTACGAGACGAACTCGACCCACAAGTCGATGTCGGCGCTGCGCCAGGGCTCGATGATCCTCGTCTGGGACGAGGACTTCCACCGGGTCGAGGGCACGTTCGAGGAGGCGTTCTTCACCCACACGTCGACGTCGCCGAACCAGCAGATCATCGCCTCGCTCGACGTCGCGCGGCGCCAGATGGAGCTCGAGGGCTACGAGCTGACGATGCGCGCCACCGAGCTCGCGCTCAAGCTGCGCCGGGAGGTGAACGGGCATCCGCTGATCGCCAAGTATTTCCGCATCGCGACGCCGGGCGACATGATCCCCGCCGAGTTTCGCGCGTCGGGGGTGGCGGAGTACGGGCGCCCGCATTCGACATGGCGCGAGGTCGTCGCCGCGTGGGACGACGACGAGTTCGCGCTCGATCCGACCCGGTTGACGCTCGTCTGCGGCACCGCCGGATTCGATGGTACGGAGTTCAAGAACCTCCTTGCCGATCGCTTCGACGTGCAGATCAACAAGACGTCACGCAACAGCGTCCTCGTCCAGACCAACATCAACAACACGCGCAGCGACGTCGCGCTGCTGATCAAGGTGCTGAGCGACTTGTCGCGCGAGATCGAGCGCCAGCTCGCGCAAGGCGGTCCGACGGAGCAGGCCGCGTTCGCCGCGCGCGTCCGCTCGCTCATGACGGACGTCCCGGACTTGCCGAACTTCAGCCGCTTTCACGACGTCTTCCGCGACGATCCGAAGAGCGCCGCCAACGAGGGTCACATGCGCGCAGCGTTCTTCGCTGCCTACGACGACGCCAATTGCGAGTACGTGCCGCTCGCGAGCGGTGCGATCGACGAACGGCTGAAGACCGGCCCCGAGCTCGTGTCGGCGAACTTCGTCATCCCGTACCCGCCGGGGTTCCCGATCATGGTGCCGGGCCAAGTGCTCACCCACGACGTCGTCACGTTCATGCGGAAGCTCGACGTCAAGGAGATCCACGGGTACCACGCCGCCCACGGTCTGAAGCTCCTGCGGCCCGAGGCGCTCGAACGGAGCCGCGGGCGCGTCGCCGGCTGACGGCGACGGCGGGAGGGGCACGATGCAATGGATCGCGGAGACGTTCCGGCACTACCCCGAGCTCGCGGTCTTCTTGACGCTCGCCTTGGGCTACTGGGTCGGCGGCCTCAAGGCCGGCAGTTTCAGCCTCGGGTCGGTGACCGGCGTTCTTCTCATGGGCGTCGTCGTCGGCCAGCTCGACATCACGATCTCGCCGAACGTGAAGTCGATCTTCTTCTTGATGTTCTTGTTCGCGGTCGGCTACGGCGTCGGGCCGCAATTCTTCAAAGGTCTCGGGAGCGATGGGCTGCCGCAGGCGATGTTCGCGGTGCTCCAGTGCGTGGTGTCGCTCCTCAGCGCGTACGTCATCGCCAAGCTACTGCGCTACGACGCGGGCGGCGCGGCGGGACTGCTCTCGGGCTCGCAGACGATCTCGGCCGTGCTCGGCGTCGCGACCGACGCCATCAACCGCATCGACATGCCGGCGGAGCAACGGGCGGCGATGATCAACCATATGCCGGTCGCCTACGCTGTCACGTATCTCTTCGGGACGGCCGGATCGGCGTGGCTCCTCGCGTCGCTGGGACCGCGCCTCCTGCGCGTCGACCTCGCCGCGGAATGCAAAGCGCTCGAGGCACAGATGGGGCAAACCGAGCACGAGCCCGGCGTCATCTCGGCGGCGCGCCGCTTCGACGTGCGCGCGTATCGCATCACCGAGCGGAGCCTGGACGGAACGACCGTCGCCGACCTGGAAGCGCGGCTCGCGGCGACGCGGACGTCCGTGGAACGCATCCGTCACGACGGGAAGATCGTCGCGGCGGAGCCGACGACCGTCATTCACGTCGGCGACGTGCTCGCCGTCGTCGGCCGGCGCGAGGTGTTGGTCGAGGGCGCGCTCGGCCTCGGATCGGAGGTCGAAGATCGCGAGCTCCTCGACTTCCCTGCGGAGATCCTCGACGTCGTCGTCACCAACAAGGAGTTCGCGGGACGGACGATACAGGACTTGGCGGAGTCCGCCTCCGGGCGCGCACAGGTGCGCGGCGTCTATCTACGAAGTCTCACGCGCGCGGGCCAGGAGATGCCGTTCACGCCCGGGACCGTGGTCGACCGCGGCGACGTGCTGCAGATCGTCGGCGCCAAGCGCAACGTCGAGCGCGCGGCCGCGACGATCGGGTACGCCGACCGGCAGACGGACGTGACCGACATGGTGATCGTGGGTGCCGGCATCGTGCTCGGCGGGCTGCTCGGAGCGCTTGCGGTCACCGTGCGCGGGATTCCGCTCAGCCTCAGCACGAGCGGCGGCGCGCTCATCGCGGGTCTCGTCTTCGGATGGCTGCGGGCGGTGGACCGACGATTCGGACGGATTCCGGCGCCGGCGCTCTGGGTCCTGAACAACCTCGGACTCACGGCGTTCATCGCGGTCGTTGGCATCAGCGCCGGCCCGAGCTTCGTCGCCGGGTTGAAGGAGGCCGGGATGAGCCTCTTCGTGGCCGGCGTGGTCGTCACGTCAGTGCCGCTCATCGTCGGCGTCCTCGTGGCGCGGCATCTCTTCGGCATGCATCCCGGAATCGCGCTCGGCGCCGCGGCCGGTGCGCGGACGACGACCGCGGCGTTGGGCCTGATCGAGGATGCGGCACACAGCAAGGTGCCGGCGCTCGGTTACACGGTGCCGTACGCCGTCGGCAACACGCTGCTCACGATCTGGGGCCTGGTGATCGTCCTGCTGATGCAATGACGCCGCGGAAAGGAACCGACCGTATGGCCACGAAAGTCGAGAAGAAGCGAACGTCGCGTGCCGAGCAGAAGGCGCTCCTCGCGCTCAGCCCGTTCGAGCTCAAGGACAAGCTCATCTCGCTCGCGACGGAAAGCGTGCAAGCGAGCGCCGCCCAGATGCTGAACGCCGGGCGCGGCAACCCCAACTGGATCTGCACGACGCCGCGCGAGGCGTTCGGCACCTTGCTCACGTTCGCGATCGGCGAGTCGCGACGCACGATCCAGATCCCCGACGCCGGCCTCATGCCGACGAAAGACGGGATCGCCGACCGCTTCGCCGATTTTCTGCACGCGAACCCCGACGCGCCCGGCGCGAAGCTGCTGCGCGCGGCCGTGGCGTATGGCGTCGGCGCGCTGCAGTTCGATGCCGACACGTTCGTGCACGAGCTCGCCGAGGGGATCATCGGCTGCATGTACCCGGTGCCGAGCCGCATGCTCGTCTGCACCGAGCGTATCGTCCACGAGTACCTCGCGCGCGAGATGTGCGACGGCAAGCCGCCGCCCGGCCGCTTCGACATCTTCGCGGTCGAAGGGGGCACGGCGGCGATGTGTTACATCTTCGACTCGTTGATGCTGAATCACCTGCTACGGCGCGGCGACACGATCGCGCTCGGCGTCCCGACCTTCACCCCGTACATCGAGATTCCGCACTTCGACCGCTACGCGTTCAAGGTCGTGACCATCGACGCGAGCCTCGAGCGCCGCGCCGACGGCACGCACTCGTGGCAATACACCGACGCCGAGATCGACAAGCTCGCCGACAAGCGCATCAAAGCGTTCTTCCTCGTGAACCCGAGCAACCCGCCGTCGTACGCGATGCGCGCGAGCTCGATGAGGCGGCTCGTCGGCATCGTGAAGAAGAAGCGACCGGATCTCATCGTCATCACCGACGACGTGTACGGCACGTTCGTTCCTGGCTTTCGCTCGCTGATGGCGGAGCTGCCGCAGAACACGATCGGCGTCTACTCCTACTCCAAGCATTTCGGCTGCACCGGCTGGCGTCTCGGCGTCGTTGCAATTCACGAGAAGAACATCTTCGATGCGATGATCGCGAAGCTGCCCGTCAAGGAGCGGGCGGCGCTCGACCGCCGCTACTCGAGCATCACGCTCAAACCATCGAAGCTGAAGTTCATCGACCGCATGGTCGCCGACAGCCGCCAAGTCGCGTTGAACCACACGGCCGGGCTCTCGCTGCCGCAGCAGATTCAGATGGCGCTCTTCTCGCTGTTTGCGCTGCTCGACACCGAGAACAGCTACAAGACGCTTGCGCAGCTCGTCGTCCGCCGGCGCTTCAAGGCGCTCTTCGACGGCCTCGGGTTGCCGCCGCCGATCGACGAGCTGCGCGCGTCCTATTACGTCGGCCTCGACGTGATGGCGTGGGCGGAGCACACGCACGGACCCGACTTCGCGCGCTTCCTGCGTGACAACTACGAGTGCACCGATATCCTCTTCCGCCTCGCCGAGCAGTCGGGCGTCGTTCTCATGCCCGGCGGCGGCTTCGGCGGGCCGGAGTGGTCGGTGCGCGTGTCGCTCGCGAACCTGCCCGAGGACACCTATCCGAAGATCGGCGAGCTCCTGCGCAATGCGGCGCAGGCCTACGTCGAAGAGTGGAGCGCGTCGAGAAAGAGCAAGTAGCGCGCGAGCGCTCGAACGGAATGGAGGAAGCCATGGGATACCAGTCGTTCCGCGTCGGGAGAACCCGTCTGAGAAGACTCGCCGTGGGAGGCGTAGCAGTCGCAATGCTGGTGACGCTCGTCGCCGCGCCGGCGCACGCCAAGCCGAAGATCGTGATCCTTGCGACCGGCGGCACGATCGCTGGCGCCCAGGCGAGCACGACGGAAGCCGGCTACAAGTCGGGCACGTTCTCGGTCGACGATCTCATCCGGGCCGTGCCGCATCTCGGCGATCTCGCGGACATCTCCGGCGAGCAGGTCGCCACACACGGCACCGACACGATGGAGGAGACCGCGTACTTCCTGAGCCTCGTCGTGAAGAGCGACAAGCCCGTCGTGCTGGTCGGCTCGATGCGTCCGGCGACGGCGACCAGCGCCGACGGGCCGGCGAACCTCTACAACGCGGTCGCGCTGGCGGCGAACCCGGAGGCGAAGGGGCGCGGTCCGCTCGTCGTCCTGAACGACGAGATCCACTACGCGCGCGAGACGACCAAGACGAACACCACCTCGCTCGACACGTTCCAATCGCCGAATCGCGGCCGTGCCGGGGTGATGAGCACCGGGAAGGCGTACTTCTTCTCGGCGAACACGGTGCGTCACACGACCAAGAGCGAGTTCTCGGTCGCCGGTAAGACGGCGGCCGACCTGCCGCGCGTCGAGGTCGTCTACTCCTACGCGAACCTCGGCCGCGACGAGATCGATTGCCTCGTGAGCCGGGGGGTGAGAGGCATCGTGCTCGCCGGCGTCGGCGACGGCAACACGACCGACGACGCGATCGCCGCCCTCGCCGACGCCGCGAAACGCGGCGTCGCGGTGGTGCGCTCGTCGCGCGTCGGCAGCGGGCTCGTCGTCCGCAACGTCGAGGTCGATGACGACAAGCTCGGGTTCATCGCCGCGATGGAGCTGAATCCGCAGAAGGCGCGCATCCTCCTGATGCTCGGGCTGATGCGCACGAACGACCCCTCGAAGCTGCAGACGTTCTTCATGACGTACTGACGAATGGTGGAATCGCTCGCCGCCGCCCTCCGCGACAATCCAGAGCTCGCGATCTTTCTCACGATCGCGCTCGGACACGGTCGGCCTCAGCATCTTCATCGGCATCGTCGGCCTCGGAGCCGGCCCGACGTTCGTGACCGGCGGCGCTGCGCGCGCTGCAAGACGAAGCCGACAGCAAGCTGCCCGCGCTCGGCTACACGGTGCCGTACGCGGTCGGCAATATCCTGCGCACGGCGTGGGGG
>VBKW01000286.1:0-5356 GCA_005879405.1 Deltaproteobacteria bacterium | reverse complement strand
GGACCAGCAGGTGAGCGACACCCGATTGCTGCGGATCAGGCGTTGCACCTCGTGCGCGAAAGGTTGCAGAAGTGAGACGCGCATGGTGGCCGAGCGACGGGTGAGCACGTGGACCTCCCGGCGGCGCGCGGCGGTGGCGCTCGTCTGCGCCGTCATCGGCGTGTCCGCCTGCGGTCCGCCGATCGGCGTCGTGCACGTCGACGCCAAGAGAGTCCAGCGCTCGCTCACCGAGAGCGCGCTCTCGACGGGGCACGCGAGCGAGTGGAGCCGCAACACGGCGAACGGGTGGGGACTCCTCGATCGCTACGCGAAAGAGCCCACCGCGGCGCTGTCGGAGCTGCGCGAGATCGTCGTGAGCGGCCGCGGCGGCGGCGACGAGCTTTTCGCGCTCTCCGAGCTGTCGTTCCTCTACGCGGAGAAGTCGAAGGAGAAACCGCACTACCTCGCGACTGCGGTGTACGCGTACGCGTTTCTGATCCCGAGGCACCCGGAGGACCTGCCGCGCGCGATCGATCCGCGCGTGCGCCTCGCGGCCGACCTCTACAATCGCGCTATTACGCAGGCGTTCAAGGGACCGTCGGGCACCGTCGAGCTGGCCTCCGGACGGTACCCGCTGCCGTTCGGCGCCGTCGACGTCACGATCGACTCCGACTCGTTCGATTGGGGTGATCGCCGGCTGACCGACTTCCAACCGATCGCGGAGTACGCCGTCCACGGCATGCGCAACCGCTATCGGTTCCCGGGCGTGGGTGCGCCGCTCGCCGCGCGCGCGGTGCCGCGTCCCGGCGTCGACGTGTCCTCGAGTTTCCTCGCACCGAACATGCGCGTCGCAACGACCGCGTTCCTACGGCTGGAGAACGTGCACGACGGGATCGCATCCGGCCAGCTGCGAGGCAACCTGGAGCTCTACAAGGCGAGCGACGACGAGACCGTCAGGGTGAACGGACGCGACGTGCCGCTCGAGATCGAAGTGACCGCGACGATCGCCTCGCAGCTCGGGGCGGCGTCGTTCATGTGGTCGAACGAGATCTGGGGCTATCTCGGCCGGGGTCCGCAAGGGGCGAAGCTTCCGATCCTCGTGACGACGATGCCGTACGATCCGGGGCGGATCCCCGTCGTGTTCGTGCACGGGACGGCTTCCAGCCCCGGGCGCTGGGCCGACATGCTGAACGACCTCCAGGCCGACCCGTGGATACGCCGCCACTTCCAGTTCTGGTTCTTCATGTACGACACGGGGAACCCGATCGCGTACTCGGCGATGCTTCTGCGCGAGAAGCTCACCGACATGGTCGGGCGCCTCGACCCGGACGGACGCGACCCGTGCCTGCGGCAGATGGTCGTGATCGGGCACAGCCAGGGCGGGCTTTTGACGAAGCTCACGGCCGTCGATACCGGGCCGCGCCTGTGGAACGCGGTCAGCCGGGTCCCGCTAGAAGACCTACGCGCATCGCCGGAGCTCCGCGACCTCCTGCGGCGTGCCTTGTTCGTCGAGCCGCTGCCCTTCGTGCACCGGTTGATCTTCGTTGCGACGCCGCATCGGGGGAGTTTCATCGCCGGCAAGTGGTTCAGCAATCTCGCCGGCAGGTTCATCAGGATGCCGCGGAATCTGCTCACGATGTCGCGCGACACGCTGCTGAACAGTCGCGACGTGTTCCGCTCCGCGCGCATAGTGGGCCGGCTGCCGACCGCCGCGGAGAACATGACGGCGGGGAACCCATTCCTCGAGGGTCTCGCCGCGATTCCCGTCGTCGACACGGTGCCGTATCACTCGATCGTCGCGGTGAAGGGGACCGGGCCGTTCGCCGAAGGCAACGACGGCGTCGTCGCGTACACGAGCGCGCATCTCGACGGCGCGCAATCCGAGCTCGTCGTGCGCTCGCCGCACTCGACGCAAGCCAACCCGGCGACGATTCAAGAGGTGCGCCGCATCCTCCACTTGCATGGCGATGCCCTCGAGGCCATGAATCTCCGCTGCGTGCCGGCGAGCCACCGCGTTCCGTAAGACACGACGCTGGCGTGAAAAGGCAATTGCGCGCTTGCGCCGCGACCAGGCCGATGATGCGCTCGCCGCCGATGACGCCGACATGGGAGCAACGTGCCCCGCTGCGCGGATGGTATTCGTCCATGTGGGCGGGGATGAGCGTCTTCTCCATCTGGGCGATATGGGACTCCGACGCGGTGCTGATGAGGTGGCCGCTCGCGTTGTCCGTCGCCGCGACGCTCGCCGGGTCGATTCTCGGCTACGCGTTGCGCGTGATGGATCCGGTGTCCTGGGCGATCTCTAAGACGGCGTTCACCGCTCGCTAGTGTCCCGTCCCGGAAATTCGTTGTATAACTCTGCGGGTCTTTTCAGCAGACTTATGCAACGAATTTCCGAGACGGGACACTAGCGCTGTTCGCCACAAGCCGGTTCGCATCGCACATGCGGACGTCACGAAAGGCGCGCGGTGGGGATCCGGTCCAACGGCGGAACGCGCGCGTGAAATGCGCCGGGTCCGAGTAACCGACCATGCGTGAGATGTCCTGCACCGTCCACGCCGACTCGTCGAGAAGCCGCGTGGCGGCGGCGAACCGCGTGCGCGCGAGGATCTCCGCGTAGCTGGTCCCGGCCCCCTCCAAACGGCGCTGCAACGTGCGCGTGCTCGTGCCGACCCAGCCAGCCACACGACCGATGCCGGCGTCGCCGGTGACGAGCGCCGTCCCGATCACCTGTGTGAGGGTCGTGACGAGATCGCTGCCGGGTGCCGACGCCAGCCAGCGCTCGAGCACCGCCGGGCGCGGCGCGGCCGTCTTCGGCGCGGGAAGCCGCCGCGGCAGCAGCGTACGCGGAAAGGTGATCGCCCACGTCGGCTGATCGAAGACGATCGCGCTCGTGCGCAGCATCGGCAGGTCCGCGATCGCGCGCGGCATGCCCTTCTTCAGATGGACGCGCGGCTGCCATGCCGGGGCGGCGATCGACTTCAGGAATCGCAGAGCAATGCACAGCGATAGCTGCTCCGCCTGCTGATGCCGGTCATCGAGCCGGAGCGGGAAGCGGTGGTGCAGGCGAACGTCGTTGCCGACGTGCGTCAGCCAAAAGCTCTCCCCGGAGTACGCCGGCGCGCCGTCCATCGCCGTCATCAACGCGTCGGCGAGGGTCGTGCTGGTCGCGACGCGACGGCCGAAGATCCCGAGCGACTCGAGCGGCGTCGCGTGGCCGGCCCGCGCGCCCAGCGTCTCGCCGCCGAGCGTGTCCCCGGCGCGATCGAGGAACCGTGTCACGACCGGATACGGCACGAGCAACTCGGGATCGGCGAACACCGCGGAGGGGAGCGCGGCGCTGCGCATGACGTCGTCGACATCGGCGCCGGCGCGGAGGAGGAAATCGCGAATCGGAACGATCGACGCGATCCGGGTAAGGGGAATGCGCTTCATCACGAGCGAGCGACTGGAGGTCGCTCTGTCACGATGGAGCCGCGACTGTAAATTGGACTTTAGGCCAATGAGGCATCGTGCCCCATACGGCCGCTTGCAGCTGAGCGCAGATCGAGCTAGCGAGCGCGCTGCGCAACGGAAGGGGGGTCGATGCGACGGCGGGACGTCAAACGGTCATGGTGGATCGTAGTGTCGCTCGCGCTGCTGGTGTCGTCGGGATGCGCGGCGAAGCAGAGCGGCACGGCGAGACCGTCCGGGTTCCTGCGCGACTACTCCCAGCTCGCCAAGGGCAAGGAGGGCGAGGCGCAGTTGGTGTACGTGAATCCGCAGGCCGACTTCCGCACGATACCGCGCGACGAGGCGCAGCTGCTCGCCGACGAGCTCGACGACGCCCTGCGATTCACGCTCAGGGCGGACTTCAAGCTCGTCGAGCGAGCTGGTCCGGACGTGCTGCGGCTGCGATCGGCGATCACGGAAGCGGCAGGGTCGTGGCACGTCGAGGACCGGATCGCGTCGCGTTACGACACGGAGCTGCGCGCGACGATGCCGTCCGAGCCGTCGACCGAGACACGCGACTTCGTCGGCCGGGCCGGTGTCGAGGGTGAGGTGCTCGACTCGCTCACCGGAGAGCGCTTGCTGGCGGCGGTCGACCGTCGCGCGGGCGCGCATACGCTGCAGTTCAAGAAAAACAGCTGGCAGGACGTGAAGGACGCGTTCGCCTATTGGGCCGAGCGCCTGCGCGTGCGCCTCGTCACGTTGCGCACGAAGGGCTGAGACCTCCAGTGGCCGTCGGCCGTGTCGTGATTCTCCTCGCGCTCGCGGCGACGGCGTGCGGGCGGCCGTCGGCGAGGGCGATCGTTCCCGCGCCGACGGGCGAGACCAGCGGCCCGTCCGCGGCGGTCACGTCGGTCGATCTGCCGGCGCAGGGTACGGGGATCGCGCTCACGCCCGACGGGCGGCGCGCGCTCGTGGCGACCGTCGGCGGCGTCCTCGTCGTCGACGTCGACGCCGGTCGCGTCGCGGAGAAGATCGACGCCGGCGACGCCCCGTGTGCGATCGCCGTCGCGCCCGACGGGCGGCACGCGTGGGTCGCGGACCTGCTCTCGCGCAATCTGACCGAGCTCGACCTCCGGACCGATGCAGCGACGGCGCGGATTTCGCTCGGCGGCCCGCGGCGTCCGGTGCTGACACCGTCGGTCGCGGTGAGCGGCGACGGCGCGCGCGTCTACGCGATCGACGGGGCCAAGGAAAATCTGCTCGTCGTCGACGCGGCTGACCAGCGCGTCCTGCACGATCAGTTCCTCGACATCCATCCGGGCGGCGTCGCGGCCAGCCGCGACGGGCGACTGGTATATGTCGCCGGCTGTCGGCTCTCGTGCGTCGACGGCGAGGTGTTGATCGTCGAGGCGGCGAGCGCCGCCGTGACCAAGCGCGTGCGACTGCCGAGCGCGCCGTCGGGCCTGGCGCTCTCGCGCGACGGACGCTATGCCTACGTGCCGCACGGGCGCGAGGCGACCGTCTCAGTCATCGATCTGGCGGGCAGTAGCATCGCGACGCTGGCGGTCGATCCCCATCCGGTCGACGTCGCGGTGGGACGCGACGGGCTGCTCTACGTCCCGAGCTTCGCGAGCGCGAGCCTCGTCGTCGTCGATCCGGCGACACGACAGCGTGTCGCGCGCGTCGCACTTCGAAACCCCGCCCATGGCGTCGCGGTGAGCGACGATGGACGGGTCTATGTCACCCATGCCGCGAAAACGCTGTCGATCATCGACATGCGGCACACGCACAAGGAGGTCTCATGAGGTCGAGGACGATGTACACGATGACGGTCGCCGCGATGGTCGTGGCGATTGCAGGCTGCGCGGAAACCGCATCCGCGCCCGCGCCGCCACCCGCGCCCGCACCCGCACGCGAGCCGGTCGCGGTGGCGCGCGAACAGGTG
>VBKW01000285.1 GCA_005879405.1 Deltaproteobacteria bacterium | reverse complement strand
CGCGGGCGACGATCTCGGCGACCGGCACCTCGCCGACATGCGCGTGCGGCCGCGCCGACACGCGTGCCGCGCGGACCTCCGCGTGCGTCTCGAGGACCACCTCGACCTCCTCGCTGAAGAACTTGTACCCGGCCATGCTGATGCGATTCGCGTGACGGCCGGCCAAGTGGAGATCGCCGTCGGCGTCGACCCAGCCGTGGTCGCCCGTCCGAAAGCCGTCGGGCACGAGCACCTGTGCCGCCGGCGTCCACGGATTGAGATACGCGTCGAACGTGCCGGGGCCGCGAATGCAGACCTCGCCGGCCGCGTCGGGACCGCCGGTCGCCACGACCGGCGCGCCGTCGTCGCCGCGCAGCCACACGTCGTAGCCCGGCAGCGCGCGACCGAGCGCCGTCGGCTTGGCGGCGGCGCTCGCGAGGTTCATCACCGGCAAGCCGACCTCGATGATGCCGAGCGCCTGGACGAGGGCGTGCCCGAAGCGACGCGTGAACCGCTCCGCGACGTCGGTGCGGAGACCGTCGGCGGTCGCGACGGCGAGCCGGACGTCGGCGAGCATCGCGTCGGACGCGTCCTTCGCGAGCAAGTCGTAGTGGTACGGCGACGCGTAGAGCACCGTCGCGCGCGCGCGGCGTGCGAATGCGAGGAGCGGACGCGCGAGCGCGCTCGCCGGCAAGAGGATCGTCGCCCCGAAGCGCAGATAGAGCAGGATCGAGACGACGAAGTGATATGCCATCGGCAGGAGCCATAGGACGCGGTCGTCAGGGGTGATGGCGAGGCCGGCGTTGGCGTGCGCGACGCGCGCGAGGATCGCGTCGTGGGAGATCACGACGCCTTTGTGGCGGGCGGTGGTGCCGGACGTGAAGCGCAGATACGCGGGTCGGAGCGCGGCGAACGCCGCCTCGACATCGGGCGCAAAGCGCGCCGGCGACGCGACGTCGATGCACGCGAAGTCGTCGGCCTCACGCACGACGTGGTGCAGGCACGCATCCGCGGCAAGGCGCTCGAGCGCCGCCGGTGCCGGCTCGTCGCCGATCGGAACGAGACAGGCGCCGCTAGCCATGATGCCGAGCGCCGCCTCGATGAAGCCGCGACCCTGGCGCGCGACGAGCCCACAGCGCGCCGCCGGCGCGACGCCGTGCGCCCGCAGCCGGCTGGCATGCGCGTCGACGCGCTCGACGAGCGCCGCGTAGCCGACCAGCTCCGGCGTCGCGCCGTCGACGACGAGCGCGGCGTGATCCGGCCGCTCCCGTGCGTGGACGCGAATCGCGTCGACGACCGTCATGCCTCGGCCAAGATGCGCGCGCGCACGGCCGCAGGTGTCACGGCGTCGAGTGCGACGCCGGCATCGGCCGCGAGCGCGGCGGCGATGCCGATCGCCTGCCCGGTTGCCATCGCGGTGCCGATCACGCGCAGCGCGCCGAGCGCCTCGTGCGTCGCCGAGACGCAGCGTCCCGCCATGCCGAGGCGCGGGTGCGTGCGGCTGACGAGGGCGCCGAGCGGGATCGAGCTCGGCCCCGCCGGATACTCGAAGTGGGCGCGCCGGTGATCGCGCCAGAGCTCGATCGGCCACGTCGAGAGCGCGACCTCGTCGTCGTCGCGACGCCGGCCGCGGCGGACGTCGTCGGCGGTCACGACGTCTCGTCCCTCGACCCGCCGCGTCTCGCGGATCCCGAGACGCCGCGGCCAGACGCGTACGGCGGCGTCGCGAAAGGCCGGTCGCGTCGCGCGGAGATGGGCGACGAGCTGCTCGGCAGCGGCACGTGCGCCCGCCTCGAGCCGCGCCACTACCACCGGGTCGAGCGGATCGAAGCCCCGGGGGCGCGCGACGTTCAGCGTGACGTACACCTCGTCGGGCGCCGGCCCGGGCCGCAGCAGCACCGATTCGCAGTCGGGCGGCAAGGCGCCGCTGCGCACGGCACCGGCGGCGGCGACGCTGAGCTTCAGGCGCGCAAAACCCGCCGCGCATCCGGGCTCGGTGCCGCCGACGCGGAAGATGAACGACGGGCATTGGAGCTCGTCCGGTGCCGCCATCGTCACCGCGGCGCCGCCGAGCGCCGCGACCGCGCCGTCGCCGGTCGCGTCGACGACGATCGCGCTCTCGACGGCGACCTCGCCGTCACGGCCCGCGAGCGTGAGCGTGCTCGCATCGCCTGCCGCCGTGCCGAGCCGCGCCGCCGTCACGCTGGTCTCGAGCCGGCACGTGAGCGTCACCGCGGCGGCGCACACGGCGCGTGCGTGGCGCTCGAGCACGTGGGGATGGATCGGCAGCACGAACACGTTTCCCGCACGCTCGACGGCGCCCGCCCCACCCGCATGCTGGAGCCCGCGCGCGAACGACGACGGGAATCCGCGATGCGCTTCCACGGCCGCGGCGGCGGGATCGGGATCGGGCGGCAGGTAGAGTCCGCAGAACGTGTGGACGAGCGCGTGCGCCGCGTTGCCGCCGAGCGCCTCGCCGCGCTCGACGAGGAGGACGCGCGCGCCGAGACGGGCCGCGCTCACCGCCGCCGCGATCCCGGCCGTCCCACCCCCGGCGACGACCACGTCGAAGCGCTCGCGGCGGGCCGGCGACGCCGCTGCCGTCGTCATCCCGACGACCGCAGCGGCTCGGCGCCCGATGCGCGCCCGACGAGATCGTCGAGCAGGTGCTCGCGCAGCCGCAGCCGCTCGTCGTCGCTGATCACGCCGCGTTGCCAAATCAGCGTCACGTTCAGCCGCCCATCGCGGATGCTCATGATGAGGCTCGTCCCCGGAGACGGCAGCACCGACGGCACGTGAAACCCGTTCGCGATCTCGGCGTCGAGGAACGTCGCCATGCCGGGAAGAAACTCGTTGGTGAACGCGAAGTAAAACGAGGCCAGCTCGCCGCCGAGATTGTTGCGCGCCAGCCACGAGTGCAGCCGCGCGGGAGCGAGCCGCACGAACTCCATCGCCGCCGTCGCCGCCTCGATCGCGCCGTCACGAATGCCGTCGCGGCGCTGCCGCATCAGCTCGGCGACGAGACCCGCGAGGTCGCCGACGTGCTCGCGGGCGACGTGGAACCACAGCAGCGAGACGTTGGTGCGGAACACGACGCAGTCGCCGCCCTTCGCGCGCCGGTTCACCGGCAGCGGCACGAGATAGTGCCCGGGATCCTCGCCGCGCGTCGTGAAGACCGCGTCGTGGGCGCGGATCGCGGCGGCGAGATAGAAGAGGACGGGCGTCAGATACCCGGCAACCGCGGCCGCGCGCTCGGTCACGAGCGCCGTCTCGGCCGGTGACAGTGTCACAACGTCGTACGCGAGCGCCTGCCGTACGCGCCGCCGCGGACCGCCGAGGGAGCGCGGCGGCGCCGCGCCGTACCCGATCATCTGCGCCTGCCACCACTGCGCGCGGCGCGCGCGCTCGCGCAGCGTGCCGCGCGGCCGTGCCGGCGCGGGGTCATCGGCGGTGAGATCCGCGATCGCGCGCCGCCCGTGAAAGCACTCGTCGAGGCGACGGATGAAGAGCTCGCTGCCGGCGCCGTCGAAGAGGAGGTGCGCCCACGTCATCGCGAGATCCGTACGCTGTCCATCGCCGTAGCGGACGACGTCGAAGCGGACGAGCTCGCCGCGCTCCATCGCGACGCGCGCGCTGAGACGCGCCGCGAAGAGCGCCGGCAGCGCGGTGTCGTCGTACGCGGCGAGCGGTGCGTGCTCGACGGCGACCGGCGGGAAGGGCGCGGCGCCGGCGCGCGCGAGACGATACACAGGCGGACCGACGCCGAAACGACGGCGAATCGGCGCGCGCAGAATCGGCGTCGCCTCGACGACCGCCCTGATCAGCACGCGAAAACGGTCGGCGTCGAAATTCGGCCCGAGGCGGAGCACGAGCTGGGAAAGATGGCTCGCGCCGTGGAAGCGACGCGCCTCGTCGTCGAACGACCGCAGGAAGCAGTCGGCACCGGTGAGCGGCGCGTCACCCGTCCGCCAGCTGCTCATAGACGCACGCCGCGAGGGTCTCGGCACTGCGGAGGTTGTCGGGCGTGAGGCGGCTCTCGTCGACCCAAATGCCGGTGCGCTCCTCGATCGCGAGCATGAGTTGCGTCACTGCCAGCGAGTCGAGACCGGCCGCCACCAGATCCGACTGTGGATTGAAGTCGGCGCCGACCGCGAGCAGCTGCCGCACGCTCTCGAGCACGCACTCGACGAGCTGGGCGCGAGTCCAGTCGTTCGTCGTCACCGAACCGCCGGTTCACGAAGTCGCGCCGGCATCGAAGTCCACCGTGATGACCATGCGCACGTGAAGTGTCGAGGTCGGGTCGCTGCGGCAGCGCTGGCACGCCGCCGACGGAGGTTTTTGTCAGGTCGAAAATTCGTTGTCAAACCGCCGCACGGCGGACTTTGCCGTCTGCGTGCGTTCGTCTATCGTGCGGCCGAGGCCATGACACGTCCGATCGAGACGATCGCGGTCGTCGGCGGCGGCCCTGCCGGTTCGCTCGCGGCGGCGCTGCTCGCGCGCGCGGGACGACGGGTTGCGATCTTCACCAGGCGCAAGCGACCGCCGCTCGTGATCGGCGAGTCGTTGGTGCCCGCGATCGTACCCTTCCTGCGCGAGCTCGGCATCGAGGACGAGGTGCGCAGCTACAGCACGTACAAGCCGGGCGCGACCTGGGTGCTGCAGCCGGACGACGTCGTGAGCTTTCGCTTCCAGGACGTCCGCAAAGCCCGCACGCGCTACTCGTACAACGCCCCGCGCAACCTCTTCGACGAGTCGTTCCTGAAAGCGGCGGTCCGCATGGGCGCCGCGAGCTTCGAT
>VBKW01000284.1 GCA_005879405.1 Deltaproteobacteria bacterium | reverse complement strand
CCCGCCGCCGCCGCGGCCCCTCCTCAATCGCTGACCTGTCGGCGTGCGGCCGCCCGAAGTAGTCGGTCAGTTCGGCCCGACCGGCATTGCGCCCGGCGAAGGCGCCGCTGGTAATGGGGCGAGTTGCGAGCGAGACGAGGCGCGAGGGAAGTGAGCAGCGCAGGCGTAGCAGCGCTACGCCGAGCAGCGGAACGACCGAGCAACGAAGTATCGCGACGCAAATCGCCCCATTACCAGTGGCCGCTTGCCGAGGGGACAGACGCCGTCGATAATGACGCGAGCGTGGCGGATCGTTCGTGACGCGAGCACGGGTCAATACGCATGGCGCACTACTGGATCGGCACCTCCGGATACAACTACCAAGAGTGGAAGGGATCGTTTTATCCGGAGCAGATCGCCGAGAAGCAGATGCTGCCGTTTTACGCGCAGCGGTTCACGACGGTCGAGATCAACTACACGTTCTACCGCATGCCGACCGTACGTATCCTCGCGAACTGGGGACGCGAGACGCCTGAAGGCTTCCGCTTCGCGCTGAAGGCGCCGCGCCGGATCACCCACGATCAGCGGCTGCGCAGCATCGAGGACACGCTCGCATCCTTTTGCGAGATCGCCGAGACGCTCGGTGCCAAGCTCGGCCCGCTCCTCTTTCAACTGCCGCCGTTCCTGAAAAAGGACGTCGAGCTGCTCGAGGTCTTCCTACACGACCTGCCGACGGGCTTGATGGCGACGATGGAGTTCCGCCACCCGTCGTGGCACGCCGACGACACCTACGAGGTTTTGCGCCGTTTCGGCGTCGCGCTCTGCATCGCCGACACCGACGAGCGCACGACGCCCTTCGAGGTGACGGCGCCGTTCGGCTACTTCCGCCTGCGGCGCAGCGATTACGATGAAGCGACGCTGCGCGGCTGGGCGGAGCGCATCGCCGGCGCCGGCTGGGAGCAGGCGTTCGTCTACTTCAAGCACGAGGAGCGCGGCACTGGGCCGCGATTCGCCGCCGAGTTCACGGCGCTGGTCGGCGCCGAAGGAGCGCCTGCATGAGCGATGACCACGACGCCGCCAACGCGCAACGTCACGGGCACCAACATCAGCATCAGATGACGATCCACGCCGACCCGGTGACGAGCCTCGGCGTCTACGCCAATCTCATGATGGTCAGCCACCGCAAGGAAGAGTTCGTCCTCGATTTCCTCTTCGTCCAGCCGCAGCAGGCGACGCCTGCGGAGACGCTCGCCACGCTGCGGTCGCGGATCGTCACGACCCCGGAGCACGCGAAGCGCATCGTGCGCGCGTTGCAAGAGAACATTCAGCGCTACGAGGCCGCGTTCGGCGTAACCGCCGAGGCGACCGACCTGCCGCGCAACGTGCACTAGTGTCCCGTCCCGGGACACTCGTCCACTAAGGGTCGCTTCGGGCCTGTCGCCGTGCGAACGGCCGCTTCTCAACTCACGCTCGTGCTCCTGCTCGGCCTCGCGCTCGCGTGGGGCGTGCGCTCCGTCCGCGGCACGCGCGGCGCCGCCACGGACACCACTACTCCTCCCCCGGCGAGACCCGACACGGTGGGCTCCGGCGCGCCGCGAGCGGCGCTCGACGAGCCGCCGCCCGCGCCGAATCCGGCCGCGACGCACGCTGAAGAGCCGAGTGACGAGCTGTCGGACCGTCAGCTTTCCGACGAGCCGCCGTCCCCCGCCGAGGCGAAGAACCGCACCGCGGTCGAGCTCGCGGCACGCGGTGAGACCGCCCAGGCGATCGCGCTCTTGCGCGAGGCGCACACGCTCGAGCCCGGCAATGAGCTCTACGGCAAGAATCTGCAAGCGGCGCTCATCAACGCGGGATTCGCGGAGATCGCCGCCGCGCACTTCGATCAGGCGGTCGCGCGCTTCGTCGAGGCGCGCCGGCTCGGGGACCGTCCCGAGATCGGCCGCGGCCTCGGCTACGCCTACTATCGCCTCGGCAACATCGACCTCGCCCGCACGACCCTCGAGCAAGCGCTCGCGAGCGGCGGCGACGACGTCGAGACCTACCTCACGCTCGGCCGCATCTACCTCGAGCGCCACGATCAGGAGCGCGCGCTCGCGATGTTCGATCGCGCGGTCGCGGCCGGCGCCGATCGTCCCGGTCTCGCCGCGACGGTGGAGCGGCTGCGGCGCGACGCCGAGGCCGAGCGCAATTTCCAGTCGCTCGCGAGCTCGCACTTCGTCCTCAAGTTCGAGGGGCGCGAGAACATCGCCGCCGGGCGCATCGTCCTGAACGAGCTCGAGGACGCGTATCGCCGCGTCGGCGCCCGCTTCGCCTACTATCCGCTCGAGCGCCTGGAGGTGATCCTCTACCCCGACCAGGAGTTCCGCGAGATCACCAACTCGCCGCATTGGAGCGGCGCCGTGTACGACGGTCGCATCAAGCTCCCGGTCGGCGGGCTGGCGCGCGGCAACGAGCGCGTCGCCCGCACGCTGCGCCACGAGTACGCGCATGCGGCGATCGTCACGCTCAGCCGCGGCAAGGTGCCGGTCTGGTTGAACGAAGGCCTCGCGCAAGTCGCCGAGGAGACCGACGAGCCGGGCCGCGCCGGCCGGCTGCGCCTCGCGCTCGGCCAAGACGGCCTCGTCCCGCTCTCGGCCCTCGAGGGCGGGTTCACGCGGCTCGGCCGCGACGACGCGAGCCTCGCCTACGCCGAGGCGTATTTCGCCGCCGATTATCTCTTGCGCAAGAAAGGCGCCTACAACGTGCGCCGGCTGCTCGAGACGATGGCCACGGCGCCATCCATCGACGACGCATTCCGCCAGGCGCTGTCGTTGCCGTACGCGGACTTCGAGCGCGACTTCCTGCGCGACGTCGTGCGCCACCTCGGCTGAGGCGACGCTTCCACGCGATCACGCAGCCGCTGCGTGAGGCGTCGCACAAGCGTGAAACTAGCCAAGGCTAGAGCTGCTGACCCTTCGGGCGCAGGCCCTTCTGCAGCACCTTCTTCCGCATGCGGACGCTCGCCGGCGTCACCTCGACGAGCTCGTCCTCGCCAATCCACTCCAGCGCGGCATCGAGGCCCATCTCGCGCGGCGGCGTCAGGATCGTCGCCTCGTCGTGGCCGCTCGCGCGCATGTTGGTGAGCTTCTTTTCCTTGGTGAGATTCACGTCGAGGTCGTTGTCGCGTGAGTACTCGCCGACGATCATGCCTTCGTAGACCGGCGTACCGGCCTTGACGAAGATCGTGCCGCGCTCCTGGAGGTGGAAGATCGCGTACGGCGTCGCGGCACCCTCGCGATCGGCGACCATGGCGCCGTTCGTACGGCCGCGGATCGGGCCGAGCCAGGGCGCGTAGCCCTTGAAGAGGACGTTCATGACGCCGGTGCCACGCGTGGCGGTGAGAAAATACGAGCGGAAGCCGATGAGACCACGCGACGGGACAGTGAACTCGAGACGTACGCGTCCCGAGTCCTCGTGCTCCATGCCCGTCATGATGCCTTTGCGGACGGCGAGCAGCTGCGAGACGATGCCGATGAAGTCCTCCGGCACGTCGACGTAGAGGAGCTCCATCGGCTCGAGAGTCTGGCCGTTCTCCTCGCGGGTGATGATCGTCGGTTTCGAGACCTGCAGCTCGTAGCCTTCACGGCGCATGGTCTCGATGAGGATCGCCAGCTGAAGCTCGCCGCGGCCGGCGACGCGCAGCGCATCCGGCTGGCCGGTTTCTTCCACGCGCAAGCTGACGTTGCGCCGACCTTCGGCGAAGAGACGCTCGTGGATCTTTCGCGACGTCACGTACTGGCCTTCGCGCCCGCCCCACGGCGAGGTGTTGACGCCGAAGATCATCGCGATCGTCGGCTCCTCGATGCGGATCGGCGGCAGCGCAACGGGCCGCTCGCGGTCCGCGATCGTGTCGCCGATCGCGAGGTCCTCGATGCCGCCGATCGCGACGATGTCGCCGGCGCGCGCGCTTGCGACCTCTAGCCGCTCGAGACCGTGCCAGGAGTACAGCAACGTCACCTTGCACGGCTCCTGGCGCCCGTCGCCGTGACAGTGCGTGTACTGCCCGCCGGCGACGAGCTCGCCCGCGACCAAGCGGCCGATCGCGAGCCGCCCGACGTAGTCGTTGTAGTCGAGGTTGTTCACCTGGAACTGCGTCGTCGCGTCGGGATCGCACGGCGGCCCGGGCAGGTGTCCGACGATCGTGTCGAAGAGGACTGCGAG
>VBKW01000283.1 GCA_005879405.1 Deltaproteobacteria bacterium | reverse complement strand
CATGAGGCGAACAATAGGCGAAGAGAACAATCCGTCAAATGAAACTGTATCATTGACCGTTTATAACGGCATATAGTTCAATCATATTTATATGTTGCAATGTGATGCGCAGCCTACGCACGATGCATTGCAGACGCGTTTGGGTACCGCCGCATGGTGGCGACCATCGAAAAATGCCGGCCGTCAACCGTACACTGGCGCGTCTCGCGTCGCCCACGAGCGTCCCGCATGGCTTGCGGGTACGTGGTGCAATCCGGTGGTCCATTTCGGCTGCGGTCGACGACGCGGCAGCGCGCCGCAACCAGCCGTGGAGGCGGGTGCGTAAGCCTCCCGCACCCTGTCTCCCACCACCCTGCAACGGTGGCGAACCGCGTCCGTCTACCCCGAGCGTCCAGCCGTTCCGCTCTGCGAGCGGCACGAGCTGATGGCGATGTGCCATCGAGTACGTTCGGGGAACGGGCGGCAAAGCTGCTCCAATCTGGCGCAGTAAATCGTTGGCCGCTTACGTCCCAATCTCGGCCACGGTGGCTTCCTTCGGAATTCGCTCGACGGCGCGACGCGCGTCGTGACAACCTGTGTTGCCCCTATTTCGCGAACCCGGCGCCTCTGGCCCCTTCAACTAGGAGGATTCGTCCATGCAACGCATCGCGCTCGCTCTTGCTGGTGTTTTGATCGCCCTCACACTCGCGACGCCGTCACACGCCACACTCAACGCCTGCTCAGCAGGCAAGAAAAAGTGCGTCGCCAAAAAGGCAGCGGCGATGTTGAAGTGCCACAGCAAGAACGAGAAGCCGCCCGCCGGCCTCACTCCGGCAGCCTTCGCCGCGTGCATTCAAAAAGCGAAGGATAAATTTGATGGCGGCGCCGATCCGACGAAGGGCTGCTTCCTGAAGCTCCAAGCGAAGTTTCCCGGCGGATGTCTAACGACCGGCGACACGGCAACCCTGGAGACGAAGGTCGATGCGTTCGTCGACGACGTGGTGTGCGCGCTGGACGCGGGATCAGGCACTTGTCCCGCGACGCCAACGCCCACTCCGCAAGTGCCGACCGCGACGCCGACGCCCGGTTGCGGGACCGTGGGTCAATCGTGCGCCGGTAATTTTCAGTGCTGCTCGAACGTCTGCATGTTCGGGCAGTGCCAACCGAGCTGCACCGACGGCATCAAGGACGGCACCGAGACTGACATCGACTGCGGCGGCGGCACCTGCCCGACATGCGCGACGGGTAAGATGTGCGCCACCGGCGCGGACTGCACGAGCGGCATTTGCTCCGGAGGCCAGTGTAACTGACTCTTTGAAGATACCCGACGCTCCCGGCGAGGGAGCGTCGGGTCGTGACAGTCCGGCGTCGATCAGGAGACTTCATCACGATGACACACCTTGACGCGCCGCCGGCTGTCCAAAAGCGTCCCGAATCCCGCCACCCTGACCGACTTCCTCAGGCGTCCGAATCCCATCCGGCGCGACCTCCGAAGGTTTCACGCACGCGCTCTAGACGGCAGCGCGCAACTTGTGGGACGCTGGCCCCCGACAGTCCACCCGGCACTCAGCGCCCCAACGTTGGAGGTTCTCCGATTCATCGCCTCAAGCTGTTGTTTGTGGCCGTTCTATCGACGCTGACCGTTACTGCACCCAGCCACGCAACACTGAACGCGTGTTCCGGTGTAGCCCAGCGCATTCAGTGAAGGAGGGCTGTGTATGACGTCTCTAGTAAGTGGGGTTTCACGCCTGGTGTTCGTGCTGGCGCTTGCCGGATCGCTGACGCTGGCGAGCCTGAGCAACGCCGCGACCAACGACAAAGTCACGATTTGCCATTTCCCGCCAGGCAACCCGGCAAATTTTCAGACGATCACGATCGGCGCGGTGGCGCTGCCAGCCCATCTGGCGCATGGCGATTTTCCAGGCTCGTGTGCCAACGATTGCAAGCTGTTCGGCTCGGTGTGTGACGACGGGAATCCCTGCAACACCGATACCTGCAATCCCGACGGGACGTGCGCGCACACGCCGAAGAACTGCGACGACGGCAACGTCTGCACCACCGACTCGTGCGATCCGGTCACCGGGGCCTGCGTGAACACGCCCAAGACTGGCCTCACATATTGCGATGATGGGAACGATTGTACATCCCCCGACACCTGCACCAGCACCGGGACGTGTCACGGGACGCCAATCACAGGCTGCTGTAACACTAACGGCGATTGCGGCGACGGGAATCTGTGCACGAGCGATGTCTGCACCAATCACACATGCAACAACCCGCCGGCTACCTGCACAGCCCCTGACTTGTGCACGGAAGCAACGTGCAACCCGCTCGACGGGACGTGCGTGAACGCGCGCAAGAGTTGTGATGACAGGAACGCCTGCACCACCGATACCTGCAACTTGGCGAACGGGGCCTGCGTGTTTACGCCCGACGACATTCGCGGTGCAATCACGGGAATCGGTTCAGACGCGCTGATTGTCGGACCCACGAGGGTGCCAACGACAAACAACACCGTCTACGGTGGGGACGGCAACCCCGTTTCGCTCGCCGACTTCCGCGTCGGCGACAACGTCGATGTCTGTGCGCTCCATCAGCTAGACGGCTCGATCGTTGCCGCCTCGGTAACACGTTTGCCGCCGGCCGGGTAACAAGCTGCGGCATCCGTGCACCAAGCGGGAAGGCCCGCCTCGCGCGGCCTCCCCGGGCAGCCTGTCCAGCTCAAAGGTCATTCTGTGAGCAGCTCTATGCAGCATGTAAGCAGGATGACGCTACCGGGTCGGCATCTGCCCCAAAGTGGCGCATTTCAGCCTTCTGGGGACGCCGCCTGCGGTGGCCGGAAGCGTCCCCATTCCGGGCAACGTGGCCGCTTCCGCCTTCTGCCGAAGGATTATCTTGACGACCCGGCCGTCTCTACGCGAAACTTCGCGCGCTGAACTCACCGACCCACACCCACCGCTCCAAGGAGGAATCGTCCCATGCCCCGCCTCACTCGCTTGATCCTCGTTGCCTCCGCCCTGGTCGCTAGCGCCATGCTGGCAATTGTCCCGTGCACTCGCGAGGCCGACGCCTTCGACTCGAAGCTCACCTTCGGCGCCTGCAGCAGCAGCTGCGACTCGAGCTTCCACACATGCGCCAACGGCTGTTGCCTCTTCGACACCACGAGCGGCGGCAAGTATAACGTCTGCTCAGGGCCTTGCCTCTCCACCTGCCAGTCCAACCTTGCCTATTGCGCGTTCATCTGCGGCGTCCAGGCGACCAGCGAAATCAACGACACCGCGGTGCTGAGCGCGAATGGCCGCCACCTCGCGCTCACCTTGCCGGTCACCTGCACTGAGGGCCTCAGCATCAAGTGGCTGGGGGTCACCGTGACCCAGCCCAATTCCGGCGCTCTGGCAAAGGGCCACCTCCAGGGGACCGCATGCACGGGAAGTTCCGAACCCCTGGTGGTGGACGCCATCGTCCAGGACTCCGACAACTTCTCGGCAACCGACCAGGCCGAGGCGTGTGGCCTGCTGCGCGTTGGGGAATCGGGGCGTACGCTCTACAGCCACCAGTGGTGTCGGACGGTGCAGGTGCTGCCGGAGGGAGCGACCATCGAAGAGTGAAGGGCGGCCCCCGACACGGCGGCTATGCCGGTCGGCGTCGAGGTTTTCCCGTCGCCCGGCGACGCGCCATGCAACGACGCTGAGGGGCTCTTCGCCTTCACTCCGCCGCTGTCCGAACTCATCCCAATCTCGGCCACGGCCGCAATGCGCGTCGTGGCCGAAGAATCGAAGGATTCGGACATTTTCGCCTTCGCTACGCCGACGCGATCCCATTGAAATCGCAGGCGCGGTTCGAGGAAGCGGCTGCGGTGGCCACTTCCTCGAACGATTCGGACGCGCCTCCGATTGTCGCGATGGATCTGGCCAGGTTGTCTACATCCTCGGAGGATTCACCCCGGCGGCCAGCGCATCTGCCTTCCGCCGAGCACGTGCATGTGCAGATGATAGACGCTCTGCGCGCCGCGCGGATTCGTGTTGATCACCACCCGAAAGCCGTCCTCGGCGATCCTGCGGGTGCGCGCCGCGTCGCGCGCGAGGACGAGCATCTCCGACAACACCTCCGGCGGCGCCTCGAGCAGCGACGTCACCCGCTGCTTCGGGATCACCAGCATGTGGACCGGCGCTTGCGGATCGGCGGCGTCGATGACGAACGCGTGCTCGGATTGCGCCAGCCATCGGGCGGGCGGAATGGATTCGAACGGGCTCGCCGCCGCGAGCGAGTCCTCCTTCATCCGTGGCAGCTTCCACTCCGCGGCTTTCCAGTAGATCCAGCCGAGCGGATTCAGCTCGCCGACGACGAACGCGACCGCGAGCAGCACGAGAACGGTCCAGCGACGCATACGATGGCCTCCGGCCGTCTCTCCTAGCAGGAGCACGCGCGCGACGCGACGATCGTCCGATGTCGTGGGACCGCACGGCTGGAGTGGCGGCGCGTGCAGCGCTATGTGACGGGCGTGCGGCGGCTCGTCGCGCGGCAGTGACGGAAGGGAGGTCCTCGTGCGCGTCTTCGCGTTCACCTGTGGTTGGCTGTCCTCCGATCTCGGCCTCATCCTCGGCGGTGAGTCGGGGACGGCGCGCCTGCCGATTCCTGCGTACCTGATCCAGCATCCGCGCGGCACGGTGCTCTTCGATTCGGGCATGCATCCGGATCTGCAGACCGACCCGATGACGCGTCTCGGTCCGGTCGTCGGGCCGCTCTTCGCCGTCGAGTTCACGCCTGGCGAGGAGATCGGCGCGCGGCTCGCGGCGGTCGACATCGATCCCGCAACCGTCACCCACCTCGTCAACTCACACCTCCATTTCGACCACACCGGCGGGAACGCGCAGATCCCGAACGCGCGTGTCGTCGTGCAGACCTCGGTCACCAGGTCCATCTCCTCGACGGCGAGCACGACCTCTTCGGCGACGGCCGCGTCGTGTGCGTGCCGACGTACGGTCATACACCCGGCCATCAATCGTTGCGGGTGCGGCTCGACGACGGGTCGACGATCGTCCTCACCGCCGACGCGTGTTATATGCGGCGGACTCTCGAGGATCTCCATCTGCCGCGCTACGCGTACGACCGCGACGCGATGCTCGACGTGCTGCGGCGATTTCGGGAATGGCGCGCCGCGGGCGCGCGTATCTTCTTCGGTCACGATGCGGAGTTCTGGGCGACGGTGCCGCAGGCGCCGTGCGCCGCGCTCGCGAGCGACGACGATCGCGCGCATCTCGTCCTCGCGCGCGACCCCGAAGCGATCGTGCTGCTCAACAAGTTTCCGTACGGCTCGGGGCATCTCTTGGTCGCGCCGCGGGCGCACATCGGCCGCCCCGAGGAGCTGCCCGACCCGGCGCACATCGCGCTCGCGAACATGGTGCGCCGCTCCGCGGTCGCGCTCCGCGCCGCCTTCGCGCCCGAAGGCATGAACATCGGCATGAACGTCGGCCGCATCGCCGGCGCCGGGGTCGCCGATCATTGCCACTGGCACCTCTTGCCGCGCTGGGGCGCCGACACGAATTTCATGCCGCTCATCGCCGAGGTGAGGGTGATGTCCGAGCACCTCGACGCGACGTACGATCGCTTGCGGCCGCACTTCGCGTGAGCGTCTCCGGTGCGTTCCGGCCGAAGCCGAAGGCGTCGGGCGCGGGCCTGAAACCGCGTCACGCGGCGCAGATGAAATCACGCAGCTCATGTAGGCCGAGCGCCGCCATCGCGGCACGCACTTGCGCGCGCGCGGCGGCACCGGCGACGGAGACGATGATCGGACGCTGCGCTACGTCGGCGAGCGCCGCCGGCGCGATGACCGGCGCGCCGTGGATGACGTTGCCGAGTCGTCCCGGGTGGACCTCGACGACGTGCGACGGCCGCTTGCCGTGCGCCACAAGCGCGCGATGGAGCGCCCGGCCGGTGTCGCCGTAGCCCCAGAGGACGTAGCGGTCGGTCGTCGCGAGGGCGCCGCCGGCGAGAAACGCGGCCTTGCAGGCGGTGAACCGGTCCTGCGCGTAGCGCGGATCGCGACGCGACAGGCGGTGCGCGCCGTCGCGCCAGCAGACGAGGCGGCGCGGCACGCTCGCGACGGCCGCGCCAGTCGCAAGCAGGCGCAGCAGGAGGTCGTAGTCCTCCGGCCAGCCGACGTCGCGGTAGCCGTGGCGTTCGAGCACCGCGCGGCGAATCGTGAGCGCGGGGTGCGCGACGGGGCACTCGACGTAGGCCTCCGTGCGAACGTGGTCCGCAGTCGCGATCGCGTTCAGCCAGCGCTCGTACGCGCGCCGGCCGTCGCGCAGCACGGCGCGCGGGAACAGCCGGACGCGGCAGCCGACGGCGGCGAGCGCGGGTTCGTCGTCGAGGAGGCGGCGCTGCGCGCGCAGACGATCGCGGTGCATGACGTCGTCGGCGTCCATGCGGGCGACGAGCGCGCCGCTGCAGCGCGCGAGACCCGTCTCCAGCGCGCCGACGATGCCTCGATGCGGCGCCGCGACGACCACGAGTCGCGGCTCGTCGCGTGCGAAGGCGCGCGCGCGGGCGAGCGTGTCGTCGGTCGACCCGTCGTCGACCAGCACGCATTCCCAGTCGCGCTCCCGCTGGCGAACGATGCTGCGCAGGCACGCGTCGAGCGTCGTCGCAGCGTCGAACGCGGGCAGCAGAATCGAGATTGCGGGCGGCATGGTGCGATGGTCGGGCGCGCACAGCGGAGCGCATGCGCGGCGAGCATTCGCGGCGAGCATGCGCGGTACGCCCGCCTCGTTTACTCGGCGCAAAGCGGGCGCATATAATGCCGCGGATTCGTCGCCAAGAGGGAGGTGGCACACGCATGGACGAGGCGCGCACGCTCGGGGAGCTGAAGGGGAGTGGGTATCAGGCAGCGCCCGTCCGCGAAGAGATGCGCCGCAACCTCCTCGGGATGCTGGCGCACGGCGAGCGCATCCTCCCCGGCATCGTCGGCTACGACGAGACCGTCGTGCCCGACATCGAGAACGCGATTCTCTCGGGGCATCACATCGTCTTCCTCGGCGAGCGCGGCCAGGCGAAGTCGCGGATCATGCGCGGGCTCATCGCGCTTCTCGACGAGCGCGTCCCGGCTGTCGCCGGCTGCGAGATCAACGACGACCCGTTCCATCCGATCTGCCGCGGCTGCCGCCGGCGCGCGCTCGACGAAGGCGACGCGCTGCCGCTCGCCTGGATCGGCCGCGATCATCGCTATGGCGAGAAGCTCGCGACCCCCGACGTCTCGATGGCGGACCTGATCGGCGAGATCGATCCGATCAAGGTCGCCGAGGGCCGCTATCTCGCCGACGAGGAGACGATCCACTACGGCCTGGTGCCGCGCACCCACCGCGGCATCTTCGCCATCAACGAGCTGCCGGACCTGACGGAAAAGGTCCAGGTCGGGCTCTTCAACTTGATGGAGGAGAAGGACGTCCAGATCAAAGGCTACAAGATCCGCCTGCCGCTCGACGTCGTGATCGTCGCCAGCGCCAACCCCGAGGACTACACGAGCCGCGGCCGCATCATTACGCCGCTGAAAGACCGCTTCGACGTCCAGATCCGCACCCACTATCCGACGACCCTCGACGACGAGATCGCGATCATGGAGCAGGAGGTGCCGCCGCGCGACCGCGCCGGCCGCGAACTGCGCGTGCCGGACTTCGTGAAGCAGCTGATCGCGCAGCTCACGATGGAAGCGCGCGGCTCGAACGAGATCAACCAGTCGTCGGGCGTGAGCGTGCGCGTCACGATCAACAACTACGAGAGCGTCATCGCCAACGCCGAGAAGCGCGCGGTGCGCTGCGGCGAGCGCGAGATCGTGCCGCGCATCACCGATCTGCATGCGGTGCTCGCGTCGACGGCGGGGAAGATCGAGCTCGAGTACGCCGGCGAGGAGAAGAAGGAAGGCGACCTGATCGACCGGCTCCTCGGCCGTGCGGTCATGAAGGTGTTCGACCGCGCGATCACGGTCGAGTCGTTGAAGAAGGTCATCGACTACTTCGAGGGCGGCGGCGGCGTCGAGGTTTCCGACCGCATGCCGGCCGTCGACTACCTCGAGGGGGTACGCGGGATTCCCGGGCTCCGCGAGGCGATCGTCGCGCTCGGGCCGTTCGAAAGTCCGGCGCTCGTCGCGGCGGCGACCGAGTTCATCCTCGAGGGGCTGCACGTGCACCAGAAGCTCAACAAAGACCGTCACGGAGGCCGGTTCACGTACCGCAGCTGAAATGCTGACCCACCGCTATACCCGTTGGGACGGGAGTCAGCGCCTCCGCCTCGACGCCGATCAGATCTTCGCGAAGCTCGGCGAGTACCTCTCGTACACTGATGACCTCCGGCAGGCGCTCGACTGGCTGCTGCGCCACGGTCTCGATCTCGAGGACAGCGTGCGCGTCGTCGGGCTCGACGAGGTCCTCGAGGAGCTGCGCGAGCAGATGCGGCGCCGCTATCACGAGTTCAACTTCGCGCATGCCCTCGACGACGTGCAGCGCAAGCTCGACGAGCTGCTCGACCTCGAGCGTGCCGCGCTCGATGAGCGGCGTGGCGACCGCCCCGAGCTCGACGAGAAACGCGAGTTTCTCGACCGCCTGCCGCGGCGGCTCTCGGACGCTATCGAGCGGCTGCGCGAGTACGAATTCGAGGACGTCGATGCCGCCGGCGACTTCCAGAACCTACTCGAGGACCTGGACAACGTTCGCCGACTCGAGGACTTCATTCGCCGCCACGGCGACCTCTTCCAGGGGCCGAAGTCGCTCGATTACGAGCGCGCGCTCGAGTTGATCGACGAGATGGAGCGCTTGAAGCGCGTCGAGCAGCAGCTGCTCACCGGAGCGATGCAGGGTATAGACGCCGAGGAGCTCGAGCGCCTCCTCGGGCCCGACGCGGCGCGCGACTTTCGCACGTTACGCGAGATGATGGCGCTCCTCCACGAGTCCGGCTATCTCATGCAGCGCGGCGGCCACGCCACGCTGTCGCCGAAGGGCGTTCGCAAGATCGGCCAGCTCGCGCTCCGCGACATCTACCAAGGCCTCTTGCGCGACCGTCCGGGCGGCCACGCGACGGATCTCCGCGGCGCGGCGACACTCAGGCCCGAGGCGACGAAGCGCTTCCGCCACGGCGATCCGCTGCACCTCGATCTCGTCGGCACGCTGAAGCAGGCGCTCACCCGTCGCGCGACGACGCCGCTCCAGCTGGTTCCCGACGACTTCCGCGTGTACGAGTGCGACGACGCGACCAGTACCTCCACGGTGCTGCTCCTCGACATGAGCTGGTCGATGAGCTGGGAAGGGCGCTTCGCCGCCGCCAAGAAAGTCGCGCTCGCGCTCGAGAGCCTGATTCGCTCGCGCTATCCGCGCGACTACTTCGCGATCGTCGGTTTCTTCACCCGTGCCGTGGAACTCAAGGCGCGCGATCTTCCCGAGGCGAGCTGGAACATGGGCGACCCGTTCACGAACTTGCAGGACGGGCTGCGACTCGCCGGCGAGTTGCTCGCGCGCCATCAGAGCACGAACCAGCACGTGATCGTCATCACCGACGGCCAGCCGACCGCGTACTTCTCGCGCGGGCGCCTCTACTGTGAGTGGCCGCTCAGCTTCGGCGGCATCAGCATGCGCGCCGCGCAGGAGACGCTGAAGGAGGTGGAGCGGATCACGCGCATGGGGATCACGATCAACACGTTCATGCTCGACGACAGCCCGAGTCTCAGGGCATTCGTCGAGAAGATGACACGCATCAATCGCGGCCGCGCCCTCTACACCCGTCCGGATCGCCTGGGCGAATACCTCCTCGTCGACTACATCGGCCACAAGCGGAAGAAGATCTGAGGCGCGGGCAGCCGTGGCGGCGGAGGGTGGGGTGAAGCTGACGCCGATGCTGGCGCAGTATCTGCGTCTCAAGGAGCGGCATCGGGACGCCATCCTGATGTTCCGTCTCGGTGACTTCTACGAGATGTTCTTCGAGGACGCCGAGCGGGCATCCGCGATCCTCGACATCACGCTCACCGCCCGCAACAAGCACGACGCGACGCCGATCCCGCTCTGCGGCGTGCCGTTCCACTCCGTCGAGCCGTACATCCAGAAGCTCCTCGGCGCGGGGCTCAAGGTCGCGATCTGCGAGCAGGTCGAGGACCCGCGCGCCGCGAAGGGCCTCGTCGACCGCGATGTCGTCCGCGTCATCACTCCCGGTACGATCGTCGAGGAGGAGAGCCTCGATCCGCGCACCGCGAGCTTTCTCGCCGTGCTCGGGACGGACGACCGCGGCTACGCGCTGGCGATCGCCGACATCTCGACGGGCGAGGTGCGCGTCGCCGAGTTCGGCGGCGATGCGGCCGCGGACGGCGCGCCGCACGACGATCTCGTCGAGGCCGTCGGCGAGGAGATCGCGCGCCTCGGCGTGAAGGAGCTCGTGCTCTCGGCCGCGGCGCAGCCGATCGTGGAGCGTCTGACGGCGCGTGCTCCCGGCGTCTTCCGCAGCCTCATTCCCGACGAGTGGTACGACGCCGGCGATGCGACGGCGTGGCTCGCCGGCGTCGGCGCCGCCGAGACCGTCGCCCGTCCCGGCGCGCTCGCCGCGCTCGGCGCGCTGCGCGCGTATTTGCGCGAGACCTATCGCGGGACGCTCGATCATCTGCGCCCCCCCGAGCTGTATCACCCGCGTGAGACCCTCGTCCTCGATCACGTGACGCGCACGAACCTCGCGCTCACCCACGGCGCATCGGGGGAGACGCGCGGGTCACTCCTCGCAGTGCTCGATCGGACGACGACGCCGATGGGCAGCCGCACCCTCCGGCGCTGGCTCCTCGCGCCGCTCACGAGCTGCGCCGCCATCGGGCGGCGGCTCGACGCCGTCGAGACGTTGGTCGAGCAGCCGGGTGTGCGCGCCGACGTGCGGGCGGGGCTCGCCGGCATGGGCGACGTCGAGCGTCTCGTCGGCCGCATCGGCACGGCGACGGCGACGCCGCGCGACATGGCGCGGCTCGCGTCCGCGCTCGAGCGCGTCGAGAATCTGCGCGCGCGGCTCGCGGACGCAACCGATCTCCTCGGCGAGGTCGGCGCGGCGCTCTCGCCACTTCCGGGGCTGCGCGTGCGGATCGCGGCCCTCCTCGTCGACGATCCGCCCGCGGCGCTGCGCGGCGGGCCGGTCGTGCGCGACGGGTTTCATCCGGAAGTCGACGAGCTGCGCGCGGCGGCACGCGACGGTCGCGGCTGGGTCGCGGCCTTCGAAGCGCGCGAGCGGGCGCGGACCGGCATCGGGTCGCTGAAGATCCGCTACAACCGCGTCTTCGGCTACGCGATCGAGGTAACGAAGCCGAACCTCGCGCTCGTGCCGGCGGATTACGTCCGCAAGCAGACCCTCGCCGGCGCCGAGCGCTTCGTCACCCAGGAGCTGAAAGACCACGAGCGCCGGCTCCTCGGCGCCGAGGAGCGGTTGCGGCAGCTCGAGACCGAGCTCTTCGCGGCGCTCGTGACCGACGCACGCGCCGAGCAGCGTGCGCTCGCCGAGAACGCGCGTGCCCTCGGCGTCCTCGACACCGTCGCCGCGCTCGCCGAGCTGGCGCACGATCGCGGGTACGTGCGTCCTTTCCTCGACCGCGGCGACGCCGTCGTCATCCGCGACGGCCGCCATCCGATCGTCGAAACGGTGCGCGGCGCGGACCGCTTTGTGCCGAACGACTGCGTCCTCGACGAGACGCAGCAGATCCTGCTCATCACCGGCCCGAACATGGCGGGCAAGTCGACCTATCTCCGCCAAGTCGCGCTCATCGTCGTCATGGCGCAGATGGGGAGCTTCGTGCCGGCGGTGGAGGCGCGCGTCGGTGTCGTGGACCGGATCTTCACCCGCGTCGGCGCCTCGGACGATCTCGCCGCCGGCGATTCGACGTTCATGGTGGAGATGCGGGAGACGGCGCACATCCTGCGCGAGCTGACCGACCGCAGCCTCGTCGTCCTCGATGAAATCGGGCGCGGGACGAGCACCTTCGACGGGATCGCGATCGCCTGGGCGGTCGCAGAGCATCTGCACGAGCGCGGCGCCGGCGCGAAGACGCTGTTCGCGACCCACTACTACGAGCTCACCGCGCTCGCCCGGGAAAAGGCGCGCATCCGCAACTACTCGGTTGCGGTGCGGGAGTGGCAGGGGGAGATCATTTTTCTCCGTCGCATCGTCCCGGGTCCGGCGAGCCGGAGCTATGGTATCGAGGTGGCGCGCCTCGCCGGCCTCCCGACCGCAGTGCTGGAGCGGGCGCGTGGCCTTCTCGCGGCCCTCGAGCGCGGCGAGATGCTCGCCGAAGACCGCCGGGCGGCGACCACCGGATCCGAGGCCGGCGAGCCCCGCCAGCTCGGCCTTTTCGGGTCCCAGCTCTCGGCCGTCGAGCGCCGGCTCCGGGAGCTGGATGTTGCACGGATGACCCCGATCGATGCATTGAATGAGTTACATGGCCTGGTGGAGGCGGTGCGGGGTGGAGGCGACCATGCCCAGGAACGCAAATGCTGAGGTCGAGCAGGTGCATCAAGCGCGACGCGTGCTCGTGAGCGGTGCGCGCGCGGGTGGCCGGCGCGCGAGCGCCGTGCTCGTCGCGCTCGCGATGGTGGTCGCGATGGCGGCTCGGAGCGACGCGTCGTCGCCGTTCAAGCCGGCGCCGAAGCGGGGCGGGGCGGGAGCGGAACGGGTCGCCGCGTCCGCGGCCGACGCGGCGACGGTCGAGCGCGTCCGGTACTTCGCGGACGAGCACTCGACGCGGGTCGTCGTGCTGCTCTCGCGTACGGTCCCCTACGAGGTGACGGTACTCCCGGGCGAGAAATCGCGCGGCAGCGAGCGGCGCGTGGTAGTCGACTTCTCGAACGCCAAGCTCGGCGCCGAGGCGCAGGCGCCGATCGGCGTCGAGGACGGACTTCTGAAGCAGATCCGCACCGGGCAGTTCACGGCGCGGACTGCCCGCGTCGTGCTCGATCTCGCCAGTGTCACCGGGCATCACGTCGAGGCGTTCGACGACCCACCACGTATCGTCGTCGACATCGAGGGCAAGCCGACGAGCGCGGCATCGTCGACGCGCGACACCGACCGCGACGCGGTCCACGCAGCGCCGCCACCGCCCTCGTCGCCGCCGGCAGCGGAGAGCGCCCGCGGCCCGGAGATCGAGCACCCACACGACAACGCGGCCAGCGCGGAGACGTCGCCCCGCACTCAGCGCGGCCAGTCGGATAAGCCGGGACACGTGGTTGCGAGCGCGGAGCGCCGCCGCAGCGTCGAGGCGGACAAGCCGGGCCAGGACGTCGACACGGCGGAGCGCCGCCGCCGCGGCGAGGCGCGCTCGCCGGAGCACGCGGAGAGTACGCGCACGGCGGAGGACGGCGGCAGCAGCGCCGGGAGCGCGGGCGCCGACGGCAAACCGCGTCGCGAGGGTACGCCGCGCGCGGCGGGCGGCGAACAAGCAGGCCCTCCAGCGGGCGCGCAGGACGCTGCGCGCCCGACGGCGCAGCGTGCTGCGGAGGACGCCGCGTCGGCGCCGCCGCCGGCACCGGTCCAAGAATCGGTGCCATCGGACGCCGGGCGCACGACGCGCCACGGCCACGAGGAGCGCGCGCCCGAGCGGACCGCGCGCGTGGAGCCGGCGCCGGCGCCGGAGCCGCCGCGCGTGCCGCCGGCGCGGTCGACACCGTGGCGGATCGTGCTCGATCCCGGCCACGGCGGCAACGATCCCGGCACGCACGGCTTCGACGGCGTCACCGAGAAGGACGTGACCTTGGCGATCGCCAAGCGCCTCAAGCGCCGGCTCGAGGAGGGCCTCGGCGCGCAGGTGCTTGTGACTCGCGACCGCGACGTCACGCGCTCACTCGCCCAGCGCACGGCGTTCGCCAACGCCAGCAATGCCGACGTCTTCGTCTCGATTCACGCCAACGCCGACGCGACCGGCGAGCTGCACGGCATCGAGACCTACACGCTCAACAACACCGATGATCGCGCGGCGATCCGGCTCGCGAAGATGGAGAACGGACCCGGCGTGCGGACCGGGCGCGGCGATCTGTCGTTCATTCTGAGCGACATGGTGCAGTCGGGGAAGGAGGAGGAGTCGATCGCGCTCGCGAACCGGCTGCAGCAGAGCCTCGTCTCACGGCTCCGCGGCCGCTATCCGGACGTGCGCGGCCTCGGGGTGAAGAAGGGCCCGTTCTACGTTCTGGTCGGCGCCTACATGCCGTGCGTGCTCGTCGAGACCTCGTTCTTGAGCCATCCCGTCGAGGGGCGGCGCTTGGCGTCGAGCGAGTATCAGAGCGAGATCGTCGAGGGTCTCTATCTCGGCATGGCGGAGTTCCTCGGCGATCAGCGCCTGGCGAAGACGCTCTGAGTCGCGCACAATCGGGTCCATGGCACTCGCGCAGCCGGTGATCGGCGCGCTTCCGGAGCTGCCCACCGTCGATCAGGGTGGCGGCGACTTGAGCGCGATCGCGAAGCAATATCTCGCCGACGTGCGCGGAGTCCTCGCCGACCGCCACCGCGCAGGCGCCAGCGGCAGCGCGGTCGTCGCCGCGTACACGGGTGCCGTCGATCGGCTGGTCGGGTTTCTGTTCAACTCGGCGACCGCGGAGTACACGCGACGCTCGGTGATGCTCGATCACCGTTGCACCGTCGCGGCGCAAGGCGGCTACGGCCGCTCGGAGCTCAACCCCGGCTCGGACATCGATCTGCTCGTCCTCTACCCGTGGAAGGTGAACGCCTACGTCGAGACGGTCGCCGAGCGCATCCTCTACGCGCTGTGGGACGCCGGCATGGTCGTCGGCCATGCGAGCCGGACCGTCGATGCGTGCACGCGGCTGGCGCAGCAAGACCTGAAGGTGAAGACGGCGCTCCTCGACGCGCGCTATCTCGCCGGCGACCGGGCGCTCTACGGCGACTTCGAGAAGGCGATGGAAGCGGACGTACTGAAGAAGAATCCCGCGAAATTCTATCGCGAGAAGCTCGCGGAGAGCGCCGAGCGCCACGGCCGCTACGGCGACTCGGTCTACCTGCTGGAGCCGCAGTTGAAGGACGGCCCCGGCGGGCTGCGCGACATCCACACCGCGATGTGGCTCGCGAAGGTGAAGTACAAGGTGAAGAGCTTGCGCGAGCTGGTCGTGAAAGGCGTCATCAGCGACCGCGAGCGGCTCGAGATCGAGGCGTCGCAGGATTTCATCTTCCGGGTGCGGAACGCGCTCCACTTCCTGACCGGCGCGCACCAAGACCAGCTGACGTTCGAGTTCCAGGATCACATCGCCGCCGAGCTCGGGTTTCGCGACGACGGGCGGCGGAATGCGGTCGTCGACTTCATGCGAACGTACTACGGCCACGCGACGACGGTCCGGCGCTTCTCGGACACCGTGATCGAGCGCTGCACCGAGCGGCCGAACCCGTACCGCCTGATCGGGCGGGTGCGCGGCCGCGAGATCCGCGACGGCATCCTGATCCTCAATCGCACGATCTCGGCGAGCGGCGCCGAGGTCCTGCGGCGCACGCCCGCCAACATGGTGACGCTCTTCGGCGATGCGCAGCGCCACGGGGTGCAGCTCACCGAGGGTACGAAGCGCCTCATGCGCGAGCATCTCGACTTGATCGGCGAGGCCGAGCGGCACGATCCCGCGTTCACCGCTCCGTTCCGCGACATCCTCGCCTGGAAGCACGACGTGTGGGAGACGCTGCGCGAGATGCACAGCGTCGGCGTGCTCTGCCGGCTCTTCCCGGAGTTCGCCCGCGTCGACCGCCTCGTGCAGCGCGATCTGTACCACATCTTCACCGTCGACGAGCACTCGCTCATGGGCATCCGCGAGCTCGAGCGCCTGCGGCGCGGCGCGTACAAGCAACTGGCGCCGCTGCTCACCGACGTCATGCGCGAGGCCGACCGCACAGAAATCCTGTATCTCGCGATGCTGTTCCACGATGTCGGCAAGGGCCACGGCGAGGGTCACCCCGAGCGCGGCGCCAGATACATTCGCGGGATCGCCGAACGGCTGCGGTTGAACGAGGACGACGCCGCGCAGTGGGAGTACCTCGTCCGCCAGCATCTGTACATGTCGCACCTGGCGCAGCACCGCGACACCCACGACCCGCGCTTGATCAGCGAGTTCGCGCGCACGGTGGGCAGCCTCGAAAACCTGCAGCTCCTCTACGTCTTGACGTTCGCCGACATGCGCGCCGTCGGGCCGAAGGTGTGGAACAACTGGCGCGACATGCTCCTCGGCGAGCTCTACATGCAGGCGCGCGCCCTCTTCGAGCAGGGGCAGCTCGTCGAAGAGGAGGCCGGGGCGCACGCGGCGCGGATCCGTCAGCGCGTGCTCGCGAGCGTCGATCCGGCGCGACGGCCCGCGCTCGAGCGCTTCCTCGGGAGCATGCCCGACTCCTACGTCACGACGACGCAGGAGCCGCAGATCGTCGCCCACCTCGAGCTCATGAACCGGCTCCGCGAGGAGTGGAGCGTCCGCCCCGAAGCGGAGCATTCCGATCTTTTCGTGACGACGCTGCGGCACGTCGAGGAGTCGGAGTACAGCGAGTTCACGATCTGCACCCAGGACCGGCCCGGGCTCTTCGCGATGATCACCGGCGTCCTCACCGCGCACGGTATGAACATCGTCGGCGCCCGCATCACCACGTCGCGCGGCGGCATCGCCCTCGACAGCTTCCGCCTCGGGCACATCGACGCCCGCGAGATGGTCCTCGAGGACGCGCGCTGGGAGCGCGTGCAGCAGGTGCTCGGGAAGGTGCTGCGCCGCGAGCTCGACGTCGAGACCCTCGTCGCCTCGTCGCGGCGCCCGTCGATTCTCGAGCCGCCGGCGCGCGGCGACGTCACGACCGAGGTGATCGCCGACAACGAGGTCGCGGCGGACTACACGGTCCTCGACGTGATCACCCGCGATCGCGTCGGCGTGCTCTTCACGATCACGCACACGCTCCACCGTCTCGGCCTCGTCATTCACCTGGCGAAGATCACGACCCAGGTGCACCAGGTGTTCGACGTCTTCTACGTGACTGACACCGGCGGCGAGAAGATCACCGACGCCGATCAGTTGCAGCGTGTGAGCAGCGCGATCACCGAGCGGTTGGCCGCGCTCGACGGCAGCGGCGCGGCGGTGACGTGACGATCGTCGACGATCGCGGCGCGGCGGCGACATGACGACGCTCGACGACTGGATCGACCGCTTTCTCGCCTTCGCCGCCGCCGAGCGCGGGTTCTCGCCGCATACCGTCGCCGCGTACGCGCGCGACCTCGGACGGCTGGCGGCATTCGCGGAGTCGCATGGCATCCGCGACGCGCGTGCGCTCGACGCGACCGCGCTGCAACGCTTCCTCGCCGGCGAGCGTCGCCGCGGTCTCGCGCCGCGCAGCCAAGCGCGCGTCGCCGCGGCGCTCCGCAGCTTCGGCCGGTTTCTCGTCCTCGAGCGGGTCGTCGGCGTGTCCGCGGCCGCCGAGCTGCAGGTCCGTTCCGGCGTGCCCGCGCTGCCGCACGCGCCCGGACGCGAGGACATGCGTGCGCTCCTCGACGCGCCACCCGTCGACACCGCGCTCGGTCGCCGCGATCGCGCGATGCTCGAGCTGCTCTACGGCGCCGGCCTGCGCGTCTCCGAGCTCGTGCGCCTGCGTCCCACGAACGTCGACCTCGACGCGAACTGCGTCCGCCTGGTGGGCAAGGGCGGCCGCGAACGCGTCGTCCCGCTCGGCCGGATCGCGCGCCAACGGCTCAGCGAGTACCAGGCGGATGCGCGCCCGACGCTCGTCGCCGGCGCCCGCGCCCGCCCCGAGCTCTTCGTCTCGCGCCGCGGCACGCCGCTCTCGCGGCAAATGGTGTGGAAGCTCCTGAAACGCTACGTGCGAGTGGCGTCGCTCGACCCACGCTTCTCCCCTCACAGCCTCCGCCACGCCTTCGCCACCCACCTGCTAGACGGCGGCGCCGACCTCCGCGCCGTCCAAGCCATGCTTGGCCACGCCGACGTCGCGACGACGCAAATCTACACCCATGTCGCCCCCAAGCGTCTGCGCGAGGTCCACCGTCGCTACCACCCCCGCGACGCCCCGCGCCCGCCGCGCGACACACCGCGCACGCCCGAGCACCCGCCCGGCGACACACGTCGCGCGCCCGATTGAATGCATCGAGCGCGCCACGGCGAGCGTCCGCCGCTACGAGTTAGCCGGCGCTCCCGCTGCCGCACGCGCGATGCGCCGCGCACTGGGAGCGAGTAACGCGACGACGCAGCGGCGGCGGGCGAGAGCGGGGTGCGCGGCGCCGTAGAATTTGCAAAGCGAGCGTGGCCGTGCGCGCGAACGCCGACGCCCGCATGCGCCCGCGACGATTACGCGTGCGCCGCCAACCTGCGCGCGTGCCGGCCCCGCGCACCCCGCTCTCGCCCGCCGCCGCGTCGCGACCGCGTTCTTCCGCGCGCCGTGCGCGGCGGATTTCATTGCGCGCACGGAAAGACCTTGTTAGGAACAGGCATGGAAAGCCCGACGCACGCGAGCGAGCTGATTCGCCAGCTCGCGCTGTGGTCGGTACCGCTCTTGGCGGCGGTCATCTTTCACGAGGTTGCGCATGGGGTGGTGGCGCTGCGGTTGGGCGACGATACCGCGCAGCGGGCGGGGCGACTGACATTGAACCCGCTGCCGCACATCGATCCGATCGGCACCGTGCTGCTGCCGGCGCTCTTGCTCGTCGCCGGTGCACCTGTCTTCGGGTACGCCAAGCCGGTGCCGGTGAACTATGCCAGGCTGCGTGACCCGCGACGCAGCATGGTGCTCGTCGCGCTCGCGGGTCCGCTCACGAATCTCGTCCTCGCGGCGACGAGCGCCTTCGTGCTGCGGCAGCTGCTCGCGTATCTGCAGCCCTTCGCCCGCGGCGAGCGCCCCGCCGACGTCCACTTCGCGACCCTCGTGCTGGTGCCGCTGGCGACCATGGCCAAGATCAGCGTCCTCCTGAACGTCGTTCTCGCGGTGTTCAACTTGCTGCCGATCCCGCCGCTCGACGGCGGCCGCGTGTTGACCGGAATCCTACCGTACGCGTATGCGCGGCTCGTCGCGTCGCTCGAGCCGTTCGGGTTTCTCATCCTCATGGTATTGCTCATGACGCACTCCCTCGGCGCCGTGCTCGACGCGCCGGTGCGTTTCCTCCTGCAGGTGCTCCTGTGAGCGCGACGCCGATGCGCATCGTGAGCGGGATGCGACCGACCGGGCGGCTGCACCTCGGCCATTTGATCGGGACGCTGCACAACTGGAGGCGGCTGCAAGAGCGCGCCGACTGCTTCTTCTTCGTCGCCGACTGGCACGCGCTCACGACCGACTACGACCGCAGCGAGGGCGTCGCCGCGAACGTGCTCGAGATGGTGATCGACTGGCTCGCGGCCGGCATCGATCCGGCGCGCGCGACGATCTTCGTCCAGTCGGCGCTGCCCGAGCACGCGGAGCTGCATCTCTTGCTCTCCATGATCACGCCGGTCGGCTGGCTCGAGCGCGTGCCGACGTACAAAGAGATGCAGCAGCAGCTCGAGGATCGCGATCTCTCGACGTACGGCTTTCTCGGCTATCCGGTGCTGCAGGCGGCCGACATCCTGATGTATCGCGCGACCGGGGTTCCTGTCGGTGCCGATCAGGTGCCGCACGTCGAGCTGACGCGCGAGATCGCGCGCCGGTTCAATCATCTCTTCGGCGACACGTTCGTCGAGCCGCAAGCGCTGCTCACCGAGATGCCGCGCGTGCCCGGTCTCGACGGCCGCAAGATGAGCAAGAGCTACGGCAACGCCGTGTACCTGGCGGACTCGGCGGCAGAGGTGAAATCCAAGCTCTCGCGCATGATGACGGACCCGCGCCGCGCCCGTCGGCACGATCCGGGCGATCCCGACGATTGCCCGGCGTACAACCTGCACCGCGTCTACTGCACGCCGGAGGAGCTGGCGTACACCGCGCACGGCTGCCGGACCGCGGGCATCGGCTGCCTCGAGTGCAAGCAGATCATGATCGCGCGCGCCGAGGAGGAGCTGGCGCCGATTCGCGAGCGCCGCGCGCGACTCGCGGAGCATCTGGACGACGTCCGTGATCTCCTCGCCGGCGGCACGGCGCGCGCCCGCGCCGCGGCGGCGGAAATGATGACGGTCGTGCGCGAGCGCGTCGGGCTGAGAGGGGGCGTATGAGCTATCAAGTGAAGCTCGAGGTGTTCGAGGGCCCGCTGGATCTCTTGTTGCACCTCATCAAGAAAGAAGAGGTCGACGTCTACGACATCCCGGTCGCGCGCATCACCGATCAGTACCTCAAGTACCTGGAGCTGATGCGTGACATGAATCTCGACGTCGCCGGCGAATATCTCGTGATGGCGGCGACGCTGACGCACATCAAGTCGCGCATGCTCCTGCCGCCGTCGGAGACCGACGCCGAGGAGCCGGACGAAGATCCACGCGCAGATCTCGTCCATCAGCTGCTGGAATATCAGCGCTATCGCGAGGCCGCGCTCGCCCTCGGCACGCGCGCCCTCCTGTTGCGCGACGTCTTTCGCCGCGAGCCGGAGACGCCGAGCCGTGACAATGGCGAGGGGGTTCACTTGCGCGACGTCACGTTGGCCGATCTCCTCGAGGCTTTTCGCGAAGTGCTCGAGCGCGCGACGCGCGAGAGCTTCCACGAGATCGTGCACGAGGAGGTCTCGATCGCCGAGTGCGTCCAGGTGATCCTCGGCCGGCTCGAGATCGACGGTGCGCTCCGCTTCCGCGACCTCTTCGCGGGTGCGCCGACGCGGCGGCGGCTGGTCGCGACGTTTCTGGCGCTGCTCGAGCTGGTGAGGGCGCAAGCCGTGCGTGCCTGTCAGGAAGAGGAATGCGGCGAAATTCTGCTCCTGCCCGGGCCCGTGGCCGGCGAGTACGCGGTGGAGGAGGACGGCCATGGCCAACGATGACGACGTCGTGGAGGAGAGCGACACGGGTAACGGTGCGGCGGCGTCTGCGGCGGACGAGCGGCTCCTCGGCATTCTCGAGAGCGTGCTCTTCGCGGCGGGCGAGCCGCTCTCGCTCGTGCGCCTCGCGGAGATCGTCCCGGGGCCGAGCCGCGCCGAGCTGCGTGCCGCACTCGGCGAGCTGACCGCGCGCGGCGAGCGGGAGCGCCGCGGCGTCCGGCTCGTCGAGGTGGCGAACGGCTATCAGTTCCGCACCGACCCGGCGTACGCGGAATGGGTGCGGCGCCTCTTTCAGCAGAAGCCATGGCGCCTCACACGCGCGACCCTCGAGACGTTGGCGATCGTCGCCTACAAGCAGCCGATCACACGTGCCGAGATCGAGGAGATCCGCGGCGTCGACGTCGACGGCGTGCTCGCCTCGCTGCTCTCCCGGAAGTTGGTGAAGATCGTCGGCCGCAAGGATGTCATCGGCCGTCCGCTCCTCTATGGAACGACCCGGCAATTCCTCGAGGTGTTCGGGTTGCGGGATCTCGCCGGCCTCCCGGCGCTGACGGAGGTCGCGGTGGCGGCGCCCGAGGCCGTCGGCGCCGGCGCGGCGGCGACCGACGCGACGTGGAGCGGCGATGACAGCGGAAGCGAAGACGACGGGGATCCGACTGCAGAAGTGGCTGGCGGACGCGGGGGTCTGCTCGCGACGGGCGGCGGAGACGCTGATCCGGCAGGGCAGGGTGACGCTGAACGGCCGCAGCGTGACGGAGCTCGGCACCCGCGCGACGGCGCGTGATCGCATCGCCGTCGACGGCAAGCCGGTCACGCGCGGACGCGAGCCGCTCTACGTCCTGCTCCACAAGCCGGCCGGCGTCGTCACGACGTTGCACGACCCCGAAGGCCGGCCGACGGTGCGCGCGCTGCTGCCGCGCGCGCTGCCGCGCGTGTTTCCCGTCGGTCGTCTCGACGTGCAATCGACGGGGCTGCTCCTGCTGACGAACGACGGCGAGCTGGCGGCACGTCTCCTCCACCCCCGGCACCACGTGCCGCGCACGTACCGGGTGAAGGTGCGCGGCCGACCGGACGAGCGGGCGCTCGCGCGCTTGCGTCGCGGCGTCCGCCTCGCCGACGGCAGAAGTGCCCCGGCGGCGGCGACGGTCGAGAAGGAGCTGCCGACGAAGACGTGGTTGCGCATCGTCGTACACGAGGGGCGCACGCACCTCGTACGCCGGCTCTGCGATGCGATTGGGCACGGGGCGGAGAAGCTGCAACGGGTCGCCCTCGGCCCGCTCACGCTCGGCCGACTGGAGCTCGGTGCCGCGCGCCCGCTCACCTCGGCAGAGGTCGCGGCGCTGCGACGTGCGGTCGGCCTCACACCCGGATCGCGACACGAGACACGAGCGATCCCGACGCATGCGACCAAGCGGCGACGTCGCCGCTGACGCGATGCGATAGTCCACGGCGAACGCGATTCGTCGCGACGGGTGGCGCGGCACATGCGCCGCGCCCGTCACATTTCCCGCCCTCGTGTCCACGTTTGAACACGACGCGGGTCGTCGTCGCCGCCGAAATTCCACGCGTTGCGACGTGCGCGCGGTGGCACGAATCGTGGTGCATGCGGCCGCGAACCGCGACCGCGCCATGACGCGCCGCTCTGGCGTCGAGCCCCTCAAATTCACTCGAGGTGGAATTGCAAACGATGACGAGTCTTCCTACAAGAAGGTCGGTGGGGTCGGAGGAGTGGAGATGAGTGACCGCAAGAGCAAAGCGTCACTGACCGCGACCGCGGCGACCGAGCGTGGCACCTTTCACGTCTCGGGCACGCTCAGCCCGTACGACGTCGAAAATCTGTACGAGCAGTTCGCCAACCTCGGCCGGTCGGAGCGCGGCGATGTCCGCGTCGACGTGCAGCTCGCAGACACCGTCGCCAACAGCCCCGAGTTGCGCGCGTTCACGCGGCGCATGAAACGGCTCCGCCGTCACGGCGTGACGGTGCATTTCTATGCGGCTCGCGGTCGCAAACGCCCGCCGACCGGGTGACGATGTGTCATCCGCGCCGGACGCGTCGCGTTGACACCTCGTACGGCAGCCGCTAGGTAATCGAGATCGCGCTCAGGCGCGCTCGTCGCGGGGTGGAGCAGTCTGGTAGCTCGTCGGGCTCATAACCCGAAGGTCGGAGGTTCAAATCCTCCCCCCGCAACTTCCCGACAATCGTAGCGCTGTCCGTCTGGCGCACCCGTCACTGAGGAGCGGCGAGGTCCGGAGGCTGTTCCGGGTCTCGCCGCCCTTCGTTCGGTGCCGCGGGCGATGAGTCGGCGCGTCGCGCGCTTCGGGCGCCCGTCGCCATTACGATGATGCGTCCGTCGCGATCTCACGGCGCGGCATCGTTTGCGATCGGCGTTTGAGCGGCGTCCCGCGCTCGACGATCAGCTGCCGGTGCGCGTCGTTGTACGAGAAGCAGGTGTTGCGCATGCCGGGAACGGCCTGCAGCACGGCGGCATGGCGCGCGGTGGGAACGTCCTCGCCCTCGCGCACCTCGTGCGGCAAGCTCCCGAAGAAGCGCACGAAGTGCAGCTGGTATGCCGCCTGCGCGAGTTCCACGACGAGCTCCGAGACGCGATGACAGCCGGCGCTGCCGCCGACCGCCGTCCGCGCGGCTTGCGTGAAGCCGCGCGCGACGCGCATCCCGACGAGCTTCTGCATGTTCGGATGCGTCAGGTTGCAGACCGTCGTGAACGGGCCGCTCCGCACCTCGGAGCGCGCCGCGACGATCTCGAGGGCAGGATAGACGATCTCGACCTCGGCATGGACGTCGTGCACCTCGTCGAGGAGAAACGCCTCGATGAGAAAGCGGTCCTCAGTGAGCGGATAGATGTTCACCTCTTTGGTGCGGTGATAGATCGCAGTAATCTCGAGCATGCCACGACGATAGCCGCCGAGCGGAGCTGTGCAAAGCGATCGCGTGCGGTGGCGGACGCAGCCGTGCAGCATGCGGTTTGAACCGAGCGGCGCGCTCGTATAGCAGCGTTCCACGCAATGGCACACCAGTACATCTTCACGATGAAGGATCTGCGGAAGGTGTATCCGCCCGACCGCGAGGTCCTGCGCGGCATCTGGCTGTCCTTTTTCCCCGGCGCGAAGATCGGCGTCCTCGGTGCGAACGGGGCCGGCAAGAGCACGCTCCTCCGCATCATGGCGGGTGTCGAGCGCGAGTTTTCTGGCGAGGCGTTTCCCGCCGAGGGGACGACGACCGGGTACCTGCCGCAGGAGCCGCAGCTCGATCCGGCGAAGGACGTCCTCGCCAACGTCATGGAAGGCGTCGCCGAGACGCGCGCGCTCCTCGCGCGCTTCGAGGAGGTGAGCGCGGCGCTCGGCGAGCCGATGGACGACGACGCGATGGAGAAGCTTCTCGCCGAGCAGGCGGCACTGCAAGACCGCATCGACGCCGCGAATGCGTGGGAGCTCGAGCGTACGGTGGAGATCGCGATGGATGCGCTCCGCGTGCCGCCGGGAGACGCGGCGGTCGCGACACTGTCGGGCGGCGAGCGGCGTCGCGTCGCGCTCTGCCGGCTGCTCCTGCGCGCGCCGGATCTCTTGCTGCTCGACGAGCCGACGAATCACCTCGACGCGGAGTCGGTCGCGTGGCTCGAACGCCACCTGCAGGAGTATCGCGGCACGGTCGTCGCAATCACGCACGACCGCTACTTCCTCGACAACGTCGCCGGCTGGATCCTCGAGCTCGACCGTGGCGCCGGCATCCCGTGGGAGGGGAACTACTCCTCATGGCTCGAGCAGAAGGAGCGCCGGCTCGCGGTCGAGGAGAAGCAGGAGTCGGCGCGACGCCGCACGCTCGCGCGCGAGCTCGAGTGGGTACGCATGGCGCCGCGCGCGCGGCACGCGAAGAGCAAGGCGCGGCTGTCTGCGTACGAGGCGCTCCTCGGAACCGAGGGCGAGCAGCGGCGCGAGAGCGTCGAGATCGCGATCCCCGCCGGTCCGCGCCTCGGCGATCTCGTCGTCGAGGCACGCGGGCTCCGCAAAGGCTACGGCGACCAGCTGTTGATCGACGATCTCTCGTTCGCCTTGCCGCCCGGCGGCATCGTCGGCGTGATCGGCCCGAACGGCGCCGGCAAGACGACGCTCTTTCGCATGATCACCGGCGCCGAGCAGCCTGACGGCGGCACACTGCGCATCGGCGAGACCGTGCAGCTCGCGTACGTGGACCAATCGCGCGACGCGCTCGCGCCGACGAAGACCGTGTGGGAAGAGATCAGTGACGGCGCCGAGCAGCTGAAGGTCGGCCGGCGCGAGATCGCGTCACGCGCGTACGTTGCGTCGTTCAACTTCAAGGGCAGCGATCAACAGAAGCGCGTCGGCGACCTCTCGGGCGGCGAGCGCAACCGGGTGCATCTCGCGAAGCTCCTGAAGCGCGGCGGCAATCTCCTCCTGCTCGACGAGCCGACCAACGACCTCGACGTCGACACGCTCCGCGCCCTCGAGGACGCCCTCGTGCAATTCGCCGGCTGCGCGCTCGTGATCAGCCACGATCGCTGGTTT
>VBKW01000282.1 GCA_005879405.1 Deltaproteobacteria bacterium | reverse complement strand
CCCGCTGCGGTGATGTCGCGGACGAGCTGCTCGAGCGCGGGCTGGCTGCGCGCGGCGACGACGACCGCGGCGCCCTCGGCGGCGAACATTCGTGCGGCGGCGGCGCCGATACCGGATGATGCGCCGGTGATGACGACGACCTTCTGCTGGAAGCGATTGGCCATGGCGCTCTGCTACGGCGCCTGAATGCGAGGGTCAAGCCGCGGTTGGACACCGAGCCGCGGCCGCGTGACGCGCTCACGCCTTGACCTCTCGCGCGCAATTCTCTTCAATGCGCCGCGTTTGCCCCCATCGACGAATGCCATTCGACGCGCGTTCGCGGACAGCATCGCCGCCAAGCGGGCGTTCGTGCGCGAGCACGCGAGGACGCTGGCGCTCGTCGGCGATCTCCTCGCGGAGCGCTTCGCCGCGGGCAGCAAGGTCCTCCTCTTCGGGAACGGCGGCAGCGCAGCCGATGCGCAGCACATCGCGGCGGAGTTCGTGAACCGCTTCGTGATCGAGCGGCCGCCGCTGCCGGCGATCGCGCTCACGACCGACAGCTCGGCGCTCACCTCGATTGCCAACGACTACGGCTACGCCGACGTCTTCGCGAAGCAGGTGCGGGCGCTCGGGCGCGGCGGCGACGTCGCGATCGCGATCTCGACGAGCGGCACGTCGCCGAGCGTCGTGCGGGCGGTCGAAGCGTGCAAGAAGCTCCGCATCTACACCGTCGGCTTGACAGGCGGCGACGGCGGGAAGCTGCGCGGCAAGGTCGATCACCTCCTGAACGTCGCGGCGTCGCGGGAGACGGCGCGCATTCAGGAGACGCACATCCTCGCGGGACACGTGCTCTGTCAGCTCGTTGACGAGAAGCTCTATGGCGGGAAAACGCGACAGTAGCAGTAAGGGTCGATCGCCCGCGGCGTCGGCGGGCAAGGGCCGCGGCTCGCACGGGGGCCGCTCGCGCTCGGGCAACGGACACGGCGCGCCGCCGTCGAACGGCGACGACGCGCCCGACGACGCCGCCGACGCGACGCCGCGACGCTCCCACAAAGGCCTCACGGCCCGCACGCCGGCGCCGGCGCTCGATTTCAGCAAGATCCGCCGCTACCGCCTCGCGACCCGGAAGAGCCTCGTCGCGCACGGCGCGCTCGGCCGTCCGCTGCACGCCGGCACGACCTTCGGCCGCTTCTTCCAAGGTCTCCCCGACCTCCTCGCCGGACGCGAGCTGCGCGCCGCCGTCATGGCGATCGCGGAGGCTCGGCGGGCGCGACGTGGCGTCATCCTCGGCATGGGCGCGCATCCGATCAAGGTCGGCCTCTCGCCGCTCATCATCGACCTCATGGAGCGCGGGGTGATCACGGGCGTCGCGATGAACGGCGCCTGCGTCGTGCACGACTTCGAGCTCGCGTACGCCGGCAGCACGTCGGAGGACGTCGGGCCGGGGCTCCGCGACGGCAGCTTCGGCATGGCGGAGGAGACGGGACGGTTCCTGAACCTCGCGATCCGCCAAGCGGCGCCGACCGGCGCCGGGCTCGGCGACGGCCTCGGGCACGTGCTCGCCGGGACGAAGCTCAAGTACAGAAAGCTCAGCATCCTCGCCGCCGGCGACCGCCTCGGCGTGCCGGTGACGGTGCACGTCGCGATCGGCACCGACATCATCCACATGCACCCCGAGGCCGACGGCGCGGCGATCGGCGCGACGACGATGCGCGATTTCCATCGCCTCGCGGCGACGGTCGCGACGCTCGACCGCGGCGTGTTCGTCAACCTGGGATCCGCGGTCGTGATCCCCGAGGTCTTCGTGAAAGCGCTGAACGTCGCCCGCAATCTCGGCCACAAGGTCGGCGACCTCACGACGATCGACATGGACTTCATCCGCCACTACCGCCCGGGCGTGAATGTGCTGCGGCGCCCGACGGAGGACGGCGGGCGGCCGATCCAACTCACCGGTCATCACGAGATCATGTTCCCGCTGCTCTTCTCGGCGGTGCTGGAGGAGCTCGGAGGCTGACGCCGCCGCGGCGGCGCGAGCGCTCAACGGCGCGACCGCTCATCAGATGCCGCCGATCATCACGCTCACGACCGACTTCGGGACGAGCGACGCGTTCGTCGGCGTGATGAAAGGCGTGATCCTCGGCATCGCACCCGACGCGCGCATCGTCGATCTCACGCACGAGGTGCCGCCGCAGGACGTGCTCGCCGGCGCGTACCTCCTACGTGGCGCCGCGCCGTACTTCCCGCGCGGGACGATCCACGTCGCGGTCGTCGACCCCGGCGTCGGGACGAAGCGGCGCGCGCTCGTCGTCGCGACGCGCGACGCGTTCTTCGTCGCGCCGGACAACGGGCTTGCGACCCTCGTCGCGCAGCGTGCAGCCGTGCGCGGCATCTGGGACGTGTCACGCTCGCGCGCGCGCTTGCCGGTCGTGAGCCGCACGTTCCACGGCCGCGACGTCTTCGCGCCGGTCGCCGCCACGCTCGCCCGCGGCGCCGCGCCCGACGAGCTCGGGACACGTCTGCGCACGATGCAACGGCTGACACTGCCGCGCGTCCGTCGTGAGGCGCGGCGCACGGTCGGCGAGATCATATGGATCGATCGCTTCGGCAATTGCATCAGCAACATCCGCGCCGACGATCTGCCGCACACGGCAGGCGCCGATGCGCACGCGCGGCGTACGTCGAGTGCGGCGCGCGCTTCGCGTCGCAATGCGCGTGGCGCCTTCCGCGGTCGCCGGCTTTCCGTTACGATTGACGGGCATGCTTTCCCCTTCCTCGACTCCTACGCCGACGTCCCCGCGGGAAAGCCGGTCGCGCTCGTGAACAGCAACGACCTCGTCGAGATGGCGGTGAACCGAGGCTCGGCAGCGAGCGTCCTCGGCATCGGCCGCGGCGCGCGTGTCGTCGTCGGGTGCGATTGACGTGAGCGAGCCCTACTACCCCGAGCGTGTCGGCGTACCCGGCGCCGCGAGCTATCCCGACGCTCCGGAGCATGACCGTGCCGCCGAGTACCAGCGCTGGCTCGCGGCACAGCGGCGCCCGGTACAGGTCAGTGGCCTCCGGCCGATCCACGTCATTCTTTTTCTCGCGACGCTGCTCACGACGACGCTCGCCGGCACGTTCCAAGCGGGCGTGAACCCGTTCGCCGATTGGCGCCTCCTCGCGCGCGGACTGCCGTTCTCGATGACGCTCATGTCGATTCTGCTCGTGCACGAGATGGGCCACTTCGTCGTGTCGCGCTGGCACGGCGTCGAGGCGACGCCGCCGTATTTCATTCCCGGCCCGCCGTTTCTGATCGGCACCTTCGGCGCCTTCATCCGCATGCGCACGCCGACGAACCGAACGGCGCTCTTCGACGTCGGCGCCGCCGGACCGTGGGCGGGATTTCTGATCGCGATTCCGGCGGTGCTGTACGGGCTCGCGCACTCGGAGGTGCGGCCGCTCGTGGGACCGGAGCCGGTCGGCATCACGCTCGGCAACTCCGTCGTCTTCGCCCTTTTGACGAAGCTCGCGCTCCACGTGTCGCCGCAGGACGTGACGATCGTGCTCCACCCGGTCGCGCTCGCCGGGTGGTTCGGGCTCTTCGTCACGTTCTTGAACCTCCTGCCGGTCGGGCAGCTCGACGGCGGGCACGTCATCTACGCCCTTCTCGGCCGCGCGCACCG
>VBKW01000281.1 GCA_005879405.1 Deltaproteobacteria bacterium | reverse complement strand
GCGTCCGCTGCCGTTCTCCGACCTATCATCGACTTCCCGCGACGGCGGGCCGACGCTTTCACGACGACGCGACGAGGGGGTTCTCCCGCTTGCCGGCTGTCTCTTGCCCCGGTAGGAGAATCGATCCGACACGGAACCTCTTTGCGACTGGCACCTGAAGGCCATCGACTGATCGTCGCCGCCGCGGCAGCAACGATCAGTCGATGGCCTTCAGGTGCCAGTCGCAAAGAGGTTCCGTGTCGGATCGATTCTCCTACCGGGGCAAGAGACAGCCGGCAAGCGGGAGAACGCCCTCGTCGCGTCGTCGTGAAAGCGCGGCCCGCCGTCGCGGGAAGTCGATGATAGGTCGGACAACGGCAGCGGACGCTTGACTTCGCCGCCGGGTCCGCTGCACCGTGAACCGCAACTCGGGCTCATGCGCTCGCTCGAACCCCACGTGCTCGAAGCGTTCCGTGCGGAGACTCGGCGGGTCATCGTCCGTCGGGGACCGTTCGGAATCGGGTTCTTTCTGGGCCTCGTCGGTGCGGCGGGGTTGATGGAGCTCGCGTATTATCCCCAGCGCGCACGACCGCTGGCGTGGAGCCTGGCGCTCGATGTGGCGCTGTGCGTAACCGGTCTCGCCGCCCGGCGTATCCCGAGGTTGGAGCGATATATCGTCGGGATCGTCACCTGCATGACGATCGGCATCGCGTTTTCGATCAGCGGTTACATGGTGATCGTCGGCGGCAGCGGGGATGCGCTCGCGTTCGCCTTGATCGTGTATTTGACGGGCGTACCGCTGCTCTATCCGTGGGGCGCGCGCGGACAGGTGCCGCTCGCGTTCTGCGTGTTCGGCGGCTACCTCGTCACGCTCGCGCTCGGCGTGCGCGGCGAGCTGCCGGCTCCCTACGGAATTGCCAGCGTCGCGGGCGCCGCCGGCAGCTCGATTCTCGGCGCGGTGTTCCTCGACCGGCACCGCCGCGCGATCTTCCATCAACGGTTGCTCCTCGCGCGTACGCGCGACGAGCAGATGGCCGTGCTGTACGACGTCACACGCACCGTCGCCGCGACGCTCGAGCTCCAGCAGGTGCTGTGGCTCGTGTGCGAACGGGTGCTCGATGCGCTCGCGCTCGACCGATTGTGGCTTCTCTGGCGCGAGGCTCCCGACCGTGATCTGCGCGGACTCGAGGCCGTTCGTCTCGGCGAACGAATCGAGGTGAGCGACTTCGCGGGTGAGGCGTCGCGATGGGAGGCGCTGTTCCACAATGCAGCGAACGCGACGCCCGGCGTTCTCGATGCGACGGCCGAGCACAAGGCGGCGCTCGGCCGCGGTGATGCCCACGGTAGCGTGCTACGGATTCCGCTCACCGTGCAATCGGAGCTCGTCGGGATGATCCTCGCCGCGGGCGACGTCCAGCGCTTCGCGTCGGAGGCGAGCCTGCTGGACCTCGCGGCGACCCTCGGCAACAGCGCGGCAATGGCCATCGCGAACGCGCGCCTGCACGCGATCGTGCTCGCGCACCGTGCCGAGTTGCAACGGTTGTCGAACAAGCGGATCGACGTCGTTGAAGAAGGGATGCGCCGCATCTCGCGCGAGCTCCACGACGGCGTCTGCCAGGCGCTGATGGCGATCAAGCTCGATCTCGCGCTGCTGCACCGGAACATGCCGGACGAGTTGCGCGACACGGTCCACGACATTCGCGCACAGGTGATCGACGTCGTGCAGAGCGTTCGGCACATGTCGCATCTGCTCCATCCACCCGCTCTCGACGATTTCGGCGTGGTCGCGGCCATCGAGTCGGTCGCGGAGAAGTATCGTGCGGCGTCGGAGCTCGAGATCCGGCTGACGGCTCCGGACCCGACGATCCGCTGCGCCGCCCCGGTGGAGCTCATGCTCTTCCGTGTCTTCCAGGAAGCGCTGATCAACGTCGTCAAGCATTCGGGGGCGCGGCGGATGGTGGTGCGCTTGGCGCTCGACGAGGACGCCCTTGTGCTCGAGATCAGCGACGACGGTAAAGGATTCGAATCCCACGCCTACTTTCGGAGCCCACCCGCGTCTGCCGGCCTCGGTCTGATCGGCATGCGCGAGCGCGTCGCGCATTTCGGCGGCGTCTTCCGCGTGACCTCGCGCGTCGGCGCCGGCACGCGGCTCTACGTCAGTGTTCCTGCCGAGCCGGTGGTGGTGGAGTCGGTCGCGGCCGCGCTGTAGCAGAGAGCGCTGGTACGCGAGGCCATCGTGAAGTAGCCGCCCGCCCGGCGCGCGCCGTCGCGAGGCGCGCGCGCCGGGACGGGCGCGAGCGACGCCTACGCTAGCTGGCGCTGCCGATGGCCACGACCCCGTCGATGTTCGCCGAGCTGACGCCCACCGTCACGCAGTTCTGGTCCTGCGTGCTCGGGCTGAACGTGAGCAGGGCGAGCGCCGACTGCCCGTCCATGAAGACGGGCTCGTCGCTGTCGATCGTGAACGAGGCGGGCGCCGTGCATCCGGCAGGTACGCTGCTCGCGACCAACGTGAGCGTCATGCCGGGGGCGACAGTGCCCTCCAGCTCGACGGCGGCGAGCGCCCCGGTGGTACTGTAGTTGGCCACGGTGTGCAGGCCGTCGCCCCAGGTGATGAGCGCCTCGCCGGCAGTCGTACTGCTGCCGCAGCTCCCAGTGCCTTGCGCGATCGGCTCCTGGTACAGCACGGAGCCGGTGGTCGTCCCCGTCGCGCAGGTGAGGGTGACCGTCTCCGGCAGCTGGATACCCGCCGAGACAGTGCCCGACATCGGCGCCCCGGCGACGTTCGACTCGCAGCTGCTCAGGGCACCGGTGAAGCTGTACGCGAAGCTCCCCGAGCTACTGCCGAGCGGCGGACTGATGTTCGCTAGTCCCTGCAGGTGACACGCGCCAGCGGTGGCAGCGTCGGCGTGCGAGACTCCCGGGCCGGCCACCCACAGCACGGCGGCACAGAGGGCGGCGCAAAGCGCCGTACTCGAATGACGAACGTCCATGCGTGTTCCTCGCTTTCTGTCCATGGCGGACCGAAGATTCCCGACCGTTGTCGACGTCGAGTCCGCGGTCATCAATCCTCAGTCAGGGGGAGACGTCGTGTCGCCATCCCACCGACAAGCCACCCTCGCGCGACGCGTGACGTGATGGGCGCGCGCGCGCGCTCCGCGCGGAATTGACGCCGGGATAGCTATGCGCGCACGCTCGGCGCGGCCACGGGCGGGCCGAGAAGCGGGAGGGCATTCCCGCTACCGACGCTCGGCGCGTCGATACGCGGTCCGGGATCGCCGCGCGCGCGACTGCGGAACGCTGCGCCGCGAAGGCTCTGGCGCTAGTTCTTCGCGCGGTCGACGAGGCGGTTCGAGCCGAGCCACGGCATGAGGCCGCGCAGCTTTGCGCCGACCTCCTCGATCGGATGGTGCTCGGCCTCTTTCCGCAGCTCGCGGAAGTGCGGCGTGCCGCACTTGTACTCGGTGATCCACTCGTCGGCGAAGGCGCCGCTCTGGATGTCGGCGAGGATCTTCTTCATCGCGGCGCGCGTCTCCGGGCCGACGACCCGCTTGCCGCGCGTCATGTCGCCGTACTCGGCGGTGTTGCTGATCGAGTAGCGCATGTTGGCGATGCCGCCCTCGTAGATGAGGTCCACGATGAGCTTCACCTCGTGCAGGCACTCGAAGTACGCCATCTCGGGCGCGTAGCCGGCCTCGACGAGCGTCTCGTAGCCGGCGCGGATGAGCTCGGTGAGCCCGCCGCACAGGACCGCTTGCTCGCCGAAGAGGTCGGTCTCGGTCTCCTCGCGGAACGTCGTCTCGATGATCGCGGCGCGCGCGCCACCGATCGCCGCGCCGTAGGCGAGACCGACCTGCGTCGTGTCGCCGCTCGGGTCTTGATGGACGGCGAGGAGGCACGGCACGCCGCGGCCGCGCTCGTACTCGCTGCGGACGAGGTGGCCGGGGCCCTTCGGCGCGATCATGAAGACGTTCACGTCGGCTGGCGGAACGATGCGCTTGAAGTGGATGTTGAAGCCGTGGCCGAACGCCAGGTACTTGCCCTTTTTCAGGCCGGGGGCGATCTCGGCGCTGTACATGTCGCCGGCGAGCTCGTCGGGGACGAGGATCATGACGACGTCGCCCCACGCCGCCGCTTCCGCCGTCGGCAGGACCCGGAGCCCCGCGCCTTCCGCCTTTTTCCACGACGCGCTGTCGCGCTTGAGGCCGACGACGACCTCGACGCCGCTGTCGCGGAGGTTCTGCGCGTGCGCGTGCCCCTGGCTGCCGTAGCCGATCACGGCGACCTTCTCCCCTTTGATGAACGCCGGATCCGCGTCGCGCTCGGTATGGACCTTCATGCCACGTTCTCCTTCTCGTCGATGCCGCCGCCTGCAAGCGTGCGGCGTCCGCGGAACATCGCGACGCGTCCCGTGCGGACGATCTCGACGATCCCGAGCGGCTTCAAGAGCTCGAGGATGGCGTCGATCTTCTCCTGATTGCCGGTGATCTCCACGATGTACGAGTGCGGCGAGACGTCGATCACCTTGCCGCGAAAGATGTCGACGATGTTCATGAGCTCGCCGCGCGTGCGGCCGTCGGCTGTCACCTTGATGAGGACGAGCTCGCGCTCGACGTGCTCCGTGTCTTTGAAATCGGAGACGCGGATGATCGAGACCAGCTTGTTGAGCTGCTTGGTGATCTGCTCGAGCACCGTGTCGTCACCGGTCGTCACCAGCGTGATGCGCGACACGGTCGCGTCGAGCGTCTCGGCGACCGAGAGGCTCTCGATGTTGAAGCCGCGCCCGCTGAAGAGACCGGCGACACGCGAGAGGACGCCGAACTCGTTTTCGACCAGTACCGATATCGTGTGTCGCATCGCTCCTCGGAAAGAATGCCGGCGAGTACACCGCCAGCGCGCGCGGCAGATCGGCCGCGCTGATCGACTGGAACCGCGCCTCGCGCCGCGTCCGCTCAGCGGTAGCGGCTGAGGATCTCCATCATCCGGTCCTTACCGGCGAGCTTCACTTTCTGGAGGCGCTTGCGCTCGACCTCCTCCTCGGCGTTCAAGAACCCTTTGTGGTTCAACTGCGCGAGCTGCCTCTCGAGCTGCAGGTGCTCCTCGTGCAGGCGCTTCAGCTCAGGGTCTCGATCGACGACGGAGAGGATGAGCTGCTCGTCCCTAGCCTCCATAGCGAGACTCCTTTCGACGGGTGGAAGAGATGTGCAACGAGAATGTGGCGAGTAACCGAGAAGGCGTGGCAAGTACCCAGAAACACTGCAGTTTAGCTTCTAGTACAGCAAGCGCACCTTGTCAACGAAGCTCGACGCGAGAAGCGGCGCCGAGGGCGCGCCCGCGCTTTGCGTCAGCTCCGCCTCGGGCGGCCGGATGTACCCGGGCGCGAGCGTGACGAGATCGTCGCCGCGGGGATCGCGCGCGAGCCGCGCCGCCGCGAGACGCGCGAGCGCGCTCGCGCGCGGCGGATGCGCGTCGGACGCGAGCAGATCGACCCCCGCGCCGAGGACCTCGCGAAAGACGCCGCCGTACGCCTCGACGGCATCGCCGATGACGCTGCACGGCGGCGTCAGGACTTCCGCCAAGGCCCGGGCGCGCACGGCGACCGGCTCGCCGAGACGGACGATTGCGCCGCCGTCGTGCGTGCCGTCCTCGCACATGCCATCATCGCGCGTGAAGAGCGCGGCGTAGATCTCCTGCTTGCGGGCGTCGAGCGCGGCGCAGAGCACGCCGGTCCACGGCAGCGCGGCGAGCGCGAGCGCATCGAGCGTCGGCACGCCGACGATCGCGAGACCGCTCGCGAACGCCAGCCCCTTCGCGAAGCTCAAGCCGATGCGCAGGCCGGTGAACGACCCGGGGCCGATCGCGACCGCGACCGCATCGCCGCGCTCCGGCCGCTCACCCGCCTCGGCGAGCACCTCGTCGACGAGCCGCGGCAGCGTCCCGGCGTGGCTCGCCACCGTTCGCTCGATCCGCTCTGCACGGACGTCGCCGTCGCGCACGAGCGCGACCGAGCAGATCCAGGTCGCAGTGTCGAGCGCTAGAATGCGCAGAGATCGGCGCTCTCAGCCGGCGACGATGCGGGTGATGTCGTTGTAGACGACGAAGACCATCAGTGCGAGCAGCAAGAAGAGCCCGACCTGCTGCGCCATCTCGCGGTGCCGCATCGCGAGCGGTCGCCCACGTACCGCTTCGAAGCCGAAGAAGAGAAGATGGCCACCGTCGAGGACGGGGATCGGCAGCAGGTTCAAGATGCCGAGGTTGACGCTGATCAATCCCAGGAAGCGGATCAGGTACTCGAGGCCGAGCTGTGCCTGCTGTCCGGCGGCGCGGACGATGAGGATCGGACCGCCGAGGTCGCGCGCCGACACCGACCCTTGGAAGATCTTCACAACGCTCAGCAGCGTCATCTTCACCCAGAAGTACGTCTGGTACGCACCGAGGCCGATCGCGTTCACCATCGAGACCGGCTCGAGCTCGACGAAGCGCTCGATGCCGATCAGATAGGCCTTGCCGATCTCCTCGCCGAACGGCGACCTCTCGGGCTTCTCCTCGGGCGTGACCACAACCTCTTCTTCCGTGCTATTCGCGCGCCGCACCCGGAAGTGCAGCGGCCGGCCGCCGCTTGCGCGCACCGTCTCGGAGAGCTGCTCCCAGTTGGCGATCTCCTTGCCGTCGATCGCGAGGACGACGTCGCCGCGCGCCAGGCCGGCTTTTTCCGCGGCCATTCCTTCCATCACGCCGCCGATCTTCGGCGCGTCGGTCGGCGTGCCGGCGCCGTAGATCGCGAAGACGATCGTGAACGCCGCGAACGCGGTGATCAGGTTCATGCCCGGACCGGCGACGACGATCGCGATCCGTTTGAGGAGCGGCTGGAACGAGAACGCCCGGTGCGCCTCGTAGACGGGCACCTCTTCTTCGGGATCCTCGCCGAGCATCTTGACGTAGCCGCCGAGCGGGATGGCGCTGATCGCATACTCGGTTTCCCCTCGCGTCCACGTGAAGAGCCGCGGCCCGAAGCCGAGCGAGAAGCGCTGCACCATCACCCCCGACCATTTCGCGACGGCGAAGTGGCCGAGCTCGTGGAGGAAGATCAGCAGACCGAGAACGATGATGGCGGGCAGCACCGACGAGATCATGTATGGCTTCCTTTGCGCACGGACTCAGTGATGAAAGAAGAACCTCGCGTAATAGTAAACGAGTGGAGCGGGAAAAACGAGACTGTCAATGCGATCGAGGACTCCACCGTGGCCGGGAATGATCCATCCCGAGTCTTTGGCGCCGAAGGCGCGCTTCAGCATCGACTCGCAGAGATCGCCGACCTGTGCCAAAGAACCGACACCGACCGCGAAGCCGAGCACCTCGCCTGCGGTGAGCGCGTGGAAAAACACCGTCTTGCAGAAGACGGCGCCGGCGACGTTGGCAGCGAACGCACCGAACGTGCCTTCGACGGTCTTTCCCGGACTCACCTCGGGCATGAGCTTCCGTCTGCCGAAGTAGCGACCGCCGAAGTAGCCGCCGACGTCGCCCGCCATCGCGATGACGACCGTCAGCACGACCCATCGCCAGCCGCCGGCGGCGCCGGCGACGCCGCCGAGCTTCTCGGGATCCGGGAGGCCGTGCATCCACACGTAATGCGGGAGCAGAAACGCCACGTACAGCACGCCGAGCATGGTCGTGCCGACGGCGACGACGCCGCGATGGAGATCGTCGTTCCGCGCGAGCGCGAGGATCAGCCCCGCCATGACGACGCCGGAGAGCGCCATCCCCGAGAGCTCGTGGCTCGGCACGACCATCGCCACGACGACCAACGCCCCGGCGACGATACCGAACGCACGGTCGATCCGATCGTCGGGGAACGCCATCGCGAAGTACTCGGTGACGCCGACGAGCGCCGCGCTCCCCACCAGCCACGCGAACAGCGACCAGGGATTCCAGGCGATGATCCAGACGAGCAACGGAATCGCGACCGCGGCGGTCGCGAGTCTAGTGCGCAACACGCAGGTGTTCGCGCTCGGTCTGCTCGCCGGTGCGGCCGAAACGGCGCTCCCGGCTCTGGAACTCGGTGATCGCCTCGAGGAACTGCCGCTCGCGGAAGTCCGGCCAGAGCGTGTCCGTCACGTAGATCTCGGTGTAGGCGATCTGCCACAGGAGGAAGTTACTGATCCGCATCTCACCGCTCGTGCGGATCAGGAGATCGGGATCTGGAATGCCGGCAGTGCCGAGCGACGACGCAACCAGCTCCTCATCGATCGCCTCGGGTCCGAGATCGCCGCGCTCGACACGGCGAGCGATCGCGCGCACGGCTTCCGTCAGCTCCTCACGGCCGCCGTAGCTGACGGCGAGGATGACCGTCATGCCGGTGTTCCGCTTGGTGCGCTCGACGACGTCGCGGAGCGCGAGCTGCACCTCGCGGGGGAGCTTCCGGATGTTGCCGATCGTGAGGAGGCGGATGCCATTCTTCATCATCCGCTTCACTTCGGTCACGAGGTAGTGGCGGAGAAAGCGCATCAGCGCCGACACTTCGTCCTTCGGGCGGTGCCAATTCTCGCTCGAGAAGGCGTAGAGGCTCAAGTACGGGATGCCGAGCCGGCGCGCGGTCTCGACGACCTCCTTCACCGAGTCCTTGCCACGGCGATGCCCGACGATACGGGTCAACCCGCGTTGGGTAGCCCAACGCCCGTTTCCGTCCATGATGATCGCGACGTGGCGCGGCAGGCGCTCTTTGTCGATCGCGACCATCAGACGGCCATGATCTCCTCTTCTTTGGACTTGAGGATCTTGTCGATCTTCTCGACGTACTCTTTGGTGAGGTGCTCGACGCGCTCCTGCTGCTTCTTCAGATCGTCGTCGGTGAGATCCTTCTCCTTGTGGAGCTCCTTCAGCATGCCGATCCCGTCGTGGCGATGCTGGCGGACGGACACGCGAAACTCCTCGGCGGTCTTCTTCACGTGCTTCACGAGGTCTTTGCGCCGCTGCTCGGTGAGCTCGGGGATCGGGATGCGGATGATCTTGCCGTCGTTCACGGGCGTCAGGCCGAGGTCGGATTGGAAGATCGCGCGCTCGATCTCGCCGATCGCGCTGCGATCGAACGGCTGGATGACGAGCAAGCGCGACTCGGGCGCGGTGATCGACGAGAGCTGATTCAGCGGCGTTCGCGCACCGTAGTACTCGACGACGATGCCGTCGAGAAGCGCCGTCGATGCACGCGACGTCCTGAGGCGCGCGAGCTCACGCTTGAACGCCCCGACCGTCTGCTCCATCTCTTGCTTGCAATCATCGAATACCGACGCCATCCGTCACTCCTGCGTGCCGCGCGGCACCGCGCGCTTTGCCGCGCCGCTTGTGACCCGCGCCTGCACGATCGTGCCGATCGCCTCGCCGCAGACGGCCTTCTGGATGTTCCCGGGCTGGAGGAGGTTGAAGACGATGATCGGCAGTCCGTTGTCCATGCAGAGCGAGATCGCCGTCGAGTCCATGACTTTGAGACCGCGATTCAGCACGTCGATGTACGTGAGCTCCGTATAGCGCACGGCGTCCGGCTGTGTCTTCGGGTCGGCGCTGTAGACACCGTCGACTTTCGTCGCCTTGAGGATCACCTCGGCGCCGATCTCCATCGCCCGGAGACTCGCCGCCGTGTCCGTCGAGAAGTACGGGTTCCCGGTACCCGCGGCGAAGATGACGACGCGCCCCTTCTCGAGGTGGCGCGTCGCCCGCCGGCGGATGTAGGGTTCGGCGACCTCGTGAATCTCGATGGCGGAGAGGACGCGGGTGCTCACCGCCAGCGCCTCGAGAGCGCTCTGCAGCGCGAGACTGTTGATCACGGTCGCGAGCATCCCCATGTAGTCGCCGGTCGCGCGGTCGACGCCGAACGACGACTCGCCGGAGAGGCCGCGAAAGAAGTTGCCGCCCCCCACCACGAGCGCCAGCTCGCAGCCGAGCGCGTGCACCTCTTGGATCTCGTGCGCGAACGCGGCGATCGCCGTCGGGTCGATGCCGAATCCGGCATCGCCGGCGAGCGCTTCGCCGCTGATCTTCAGGAGGACGCGACGGTAATGGAGGGTCGCCGCCGGACTGCGACGGCCGGTGTT
>VBKW01000040.1 GCA_005879405.1 Deltaproteobacteria bacterium | reverse complement strand
AGCTGAGGACGAGCTATCGAGCTGCGGCGGGGACCGCAGGCAGCGCGGCCACTGACGCCGACTGATGGGTGGGGTAAGGCTTCAAGGCGAGCGCGGGCGCCTCGACGAAGTGCCACGATGTGACCGCCACGACCAACGTCGACGCGAACGCTGCGACGAAGAACGTGGTGAGCGACATGCCCGTTCCGGCGAAGTGCACGATTGCCTGCGATCCGGGCAGATGAGAAACCGACTGAACGGTACGCTCAGGAAATGGAGGCACGGACACCGCGACAGGAGATACAGAACCAGATACCCACCGGCGATCGGCAGCGCGAGGAAAAATGCTAGCGGCCCGTACGAGAAGACGATGATAGCGGCCGCGGCAATAGCGACACCGAGATGATGCGGCACACGGTCACGAAAGACGTAGAAAAACATTCCCGACGCGAAGCATGCCAGCAATTGATTGGCGGTCCCGATGATCCCGTCGGGCAGTTGGACGAAGGACACAACGACAACCGCGGCGGGGATGCCGATTCTCCAGTACGGTACTGCCACGATACACAAGATCGGAACGAGCGCGTAGCAGAGTAGCTCGTAGCGCAGTGACCACAGCGGCAAATTGAGCATTCCGGGCACTGGATTGTGCGCGAAGAAGTCCGGGCAGATGAGAAACCGATTGAACGGTACGCTCAGGAAATGGAACCAGGGGCACCTCGACAGAAAGTAGACGCGTGCCGGCTGGTCACTGCCGAGCGG
>VBKW01000280.1 GCA_005879405.1 Deltaproteobacteria bacterium | reverse complement strand
GCGATTCACGTCGACGATGCGGCCGCGGCGGTCGTCGCCGCTCTCGCGCTTCCCGCCGGCATCTACAACGTCGCCGACGACGAGCCGCTGCCGCAACGGGAGTACGCGCTCGCGCTCACGCGCGCGTTCGGCTTCCGTGCGCCGTTCAGAGTGCCGATCGCCGTCGCGCGAGTGATCCTCGGCGCCGGCGCGCCGGCGTTGCTACGCTCGCAGCGCGTCGCGAACGGCATGCTGAAGTCGATCACCGCCTGGACGCCGCGCTACCGCAGCGCCCGCGAGGGCTGGCCCGCGATCGCCCGCGCGCTCGCGTAGGGCTGCGCCTCAACGACCGAGAATCGCCGCCGCCTCCTCGACGACGGCGCGCACGATCTCCGCCGCGGGACGCACGTCGTGTACCAGCGTGCACGATTCGCCCGCATAGAGCACCGCGTCCTCGACGTCGCCTTCGTAGCCGGCGATCGGCGGTACGACCGAGTAGCGCGGCAGATCGACGACGGCGCGGCCGAAGGGCGCGCGTCCGATCACGTCGCCCTCGCCGGGGCGGCTGCCGCTCGGCGGCCGGCCGGCGGCTTCCCAGCGCGCGACCGTACGATTGCGCAGCGCGCGGTGCGGCGCGTCCGGCCAGCCGAGGTCGAAGAGGCTCGTCAGCACCGTGTCCTCGGCGACCGCGGCGACGATCCGCGCCTTGTATGCGTCGGTCGCCGCGGCCTCGTTGCTCGCGAGAAAGCGCGTCCCCATCGAGACCGCTTGCGCTCCGAGCGCGAGCGCAGCGGCGACGCCGCGGCCGTCGGCGACGCCGCCGGCGGCGATCACCGGTATCGGATGCACGGCGGCACGCACGGCCGGCAGGAGCACGGAGAGCGCCGTCGTGCCGCGCACGTGACCGCCGGCCTCGACTCCTTGCGCGATGACGCCGTCGACGCCGGCTTCCACTGCCGCGATCGCCTCCGCCACGGATCCCACTTGCGCGAACACGATCGTCCCACGCTCGTGCGCTGCGGCGACGTACGACGACGGATCACCCCAAAATGACACGATCACGGGCACGCGCTCCGCGAGACAGATGTCGATGTCGTCGCGGGTCATTCCCGCGAGTACGACGTTGACCCCGAACGGGCGATCGGTGAGCGCCCGGACGGCGCGGATCGCGTCGGCGATCAGCGGTGCGGGAACGCCCAAGAGGCCGAGCACGCCTAGGCCGCCGGCACTCGACACGGCGGCGGCGAGCGCGGGACCGGCGATCAGGCCGCCCATGCCGGCGCAGAGCACCGGATGCATGATCCCGAGACGGCGACAAAGGGGCGTCGTCACCCGTGCAGCGACGCCGTCCGAGTGTCGGATACGTCGGTGCCCGAACATACTGTGATGCGCGTCCTGCTCGCCGACAATCATACGCTGGTCCGAGCCGGCATCCGGTCGCTTCTCGAGAACGTGTCCGGCGTCGAGGTCGTCGGCGAAGCGGCCGACGGCCAGGAGGCGCTGACCCTGATCAAGGAGCGCAATCCGGACATCGTCTTCATGGACATCGCGATGGAGCGTATGAACGGCCTCGAGGCGACTCGGCGCGCCGTCAAGACGTTTCCGCGCGTGCGCGTCATCATCCTGTCCATTCATTCCAATGAGGAGTACGTGTCGCAAGCGCTGCGCGCCGGCGCCTGCGGCTACATGCTGAAAGACGCGGCGCCGTCGGAGCTCGAGATCGCGATCCACGCGGTCGCCAACGGCGCGACGTACTTGAGCCCGACGATCTCGCGCCAAGTCGTCGACGACTACCTCCGGCGCGTCAGCGAGAAGGAATCGACGCCGCTCGAGATGCTGACGCCGCGGCAGCGCGAGGTGCTGCAGCTCGTCGCGGAGGGATCGTCGACGAAGGAGATCGCACAGAAGCTCGATCTCGGCATCAAGACCGTGGAGACCCACCGCGCGCAGCTGATGGAGCGCCTCGACATCCACGACATCGCCGGTCTCGTGCGCTACGCGATTCGTCACGGCCTCGTGAGCTCCGAGCGCTGACCGGCGGTCGCGTTTCGAGCGGCTGAGCATCCCAGGGTTTTTTCCTCCGGTATTCCGGGGTGACACGGACGCGGCGGAAACGCCACGCATGCTTGCGTGTCGACTATGGAAGACTTGCCTTGTGTCGTCGGTGGTCATCCCTCGATACAGGCGCTCACCGCGCTCGTCTGGAAGGTCGCCGCCACGCCGGCGACGGTGCTGATCTCCGGTGAGAGCGGTACCGGCAAGGAGCTCGTCGCCCGCGCCGTCCACTTGTGCTCGCCGCGTGCGGGCCGGCCGCTCATCCCGGTGAACTGCGCCGCGATCCCGGCGGAGTTGCTCGAGTCGGAGCTCTTCGGCCACGCCCGCGGGGCGTTCACGGGGGCGGTCGCGGCGCGCGCCGGGATGTTCCAGCTCGCCGACGGCGGCTCGATCTTCCTCGACGAGGTCGGCGACACGAGCCCGGCGCTGCAGACGAAGCTGCTGCGCGTCCTGCAAGACGGCAACGTGCGTCCGGTCGGTTGAGGACGCTTCGCGCCCGCTGACGGCGCGTCAGGCCGTCGGCTGCGAATGCTGCGACCGCGGCGCGACGAACGCGACCGGCGCGATGCCTGCAGCCGCGCGTAGCTCGGCAAAGGCGTCCTGCACGCTCTCGACGAGCACGTGCAGGTCGGGGACCAAGTCCCAGTCGCCGGTGAATCCCCAGCAGAGCGTGCCGGCGTAGCTGAAGAGGACGATGCCGACGCCGAGATAGTCGATGAGCGGGATGTGCCCGTAGTTGTCGACCATGCGCGCGCCCAGCATGTAGAGCGGCACCTGCGGGCCGGGGACGTTCGTGACGACGATGTTGAACGGCAGCGCGCGCATCATCATGCGCGCGCCGAGCGACATCAGCGTCGACGGCGTCCACTCGGCCGCGCGGGTGAGCGCCTCGGCGCCCATCGCCTGCTTCGTCTCCTTCAGCTGCGACGTCCGCTCGCAAATCCGCGCGAGTCGCCGGCGCGGGTCGCGCTCCGCGAGCGGCAGCTCGAGGATCCATGCCGAGACGCGGTTGCCGAGCGTGCCGCGCTCGCTCTCGCTGCGCACGCTCACCGGCGCCATCACGCGGAAGTCGAGGACATCGACGTTCACCCGCCGCGCCTCGAGGTAGCGCTGGACCCCGCCGGTGACGGTGGCGAGGACGATGTCGTTCAGCGTCCCGCCCAGGGCGCGCTTCACTACCTTCACGTTGTCGAGCGACATCGCCGTCCAGTCGACGCGTCGGTGCGGGCTGATCGGGCGGTTGATCGGGGTATCGGAGACGAAACGCCAGCTCGTCCGCAGCGTGTCGCGCAGCGCGCGCAGCATCACGCGCACGTCGGACCGCGGATCGGTCGACGACTCGATCAGCCGCCGTAAGCCGCGCACGACGTCGAACGGCAACGACACCCGCCGCCATGTCTCGGAGGCGAGCAGCGACCAGCTGTCCGGCGCGGGGCGCGGCAGCCACCGCGGCGGCGCCTCGATCGTGTCCGTCGGCGTGACTGAGAGCAGCACGTTCAGGAGATCGACGCTCGACATGCCGTCGATCATGCAGTGGTGGACCTTGCTGATGATGGCGAAGTGATCGCCGCCGCGCAGCCCTTCGACCACCCACATCTCCCAGAGCGGCTTCGAGCGGTCGAGCTGCTGCGACATGATGCGGCCGGCGAGCCGCTTCAGCTGTCCCGCATCGCCCGGCCGCGGCAGGCTCGTGTGGCGGACGTGGTAGTGGATGTTGAAGTGCCGGTCGTCGACCCAGACCGGCCACTGCTCGAGCGGCACGTACGCGAGCACCTGGCGATAGCGCGGGATCAAGTGCAGGCGCGACTCGACGTACGTGCGCAGCCGATCGATGTCGACGCCGCCGGCCGGCGTGCGGAGCGGGCCCGTTTCGTAGGTCGCCGTGCCCGCGATGTGCATGTGCGCCTTCGGGCTCTCGTAGAGGAGGAACGAGTTGTCGAGCGCGGTCAGGCGAGTGTACGCAGGGGAGGTCATCGGACTCAGACCGGACGCGCGAGCCGATCGGCGATCGCGAGCAGGACGGACGGATGGTGGCCCATGCCGCAATGGCTCGTCCGCACCTCGACGTTCTCGACGTGCGGCGCCTCCTCGTCGAGACAGCTCCGCCACGCGACGATGCCGTCGCTGCGGCTGTAAAAGGACGTGCAGGGAACCGGCGGTGGGGTGCGGAGACGGCGGTGCAGCTCGTCGCGACGGACGTCGGAACGCCCGCCGAAGAGACGCGCGACGGCGGTTGCGTCGAGATCGCGGAAGGGGCTCGCGAGCGTGATCACGCGCCGGACCTCGGGCGCGAAGCGACGCGCCAGCTCACGCGCGTAGATGCCGCCGAGGCTCCAGCCGATGATGCTGAGCGGCTGCTGGTGACGTTCGCGCAGCTCACGAAAGCGTTCGCCGAGCGCCTCCATCGTCGTGCGGCCACCGCCGATGTTGCGGCCGAGTCGCCAGCCGTGCGCCCAATAGCCGCGGGCGCGGAGGAACCAGCGCAGCGCGCGCGTCGAGGCGTCGGTCGCCATCCAACCCGGCAGCACCAGGACCGGATGGCCGTCGCCGCGCGGCGCGCGATTGAGGAACGGCCACGCGGGAAGAAGTGCTGCGAACTCGAGCCACGCGCGTCCTTCGAGCGCCAGCAAGAACGGCGAGGGCGGCGTGATGCGCTCGTCCGGCGTCACCCCCCGAGCGTGAGCCAGGGCGAGCGGAATTGCAAGCTGAGCGGCGCCGCGAATTTCGGTGGAACGGCGCCCCGCTTTTCAGGCACTCTGGGACGTGCTCTGCTCGATCCCGTCGGAGCATCGATCGCCGGCCGTGCGGTGGCTCGCGACTATCTCATTATCGAAGGAGTCTCACTCATGCGCATCCGTGTTCTCGTGGTTCTCGCAACCCTGCTCGCCTCTGCGAGCGTCACCCACGCCAAGTCCCCCGTCCAGCTCGCGCCGATGACCGACAACAACGGCGATACGGTGCTGATGGTCAATAAGACGGTGGGCACCGAGCAGTGGGTCCTCGTTCTGGACGCCGACAACGGGGTCCTCAGCGGCAACGTTTTCGATCTCAGCGGCAAGCCGCCCACCTTCTTCTTCTGCGACGTCAACTTCGATCCCGACCTGTGGACCGTCCCCGCGGAGATCAGCAGCGAGACGCTGACCCTCACGTGTCAGGTCGCCGGCGGCTGCACGATACTGGACTGCACGAGCGATTGGCACTCGGCGGGAGCCGACATCACGCTGCCGGGCTCGTTCTTCTTGCCCTGAAGCGCGCCGGCGCTCCGGGCGGCGCGGCCCCCGGCGGGGCAGTGGGGCGATGCGCCCCACTGCCCACGCACGCCACCTCCACCGCGAGCACCACCCACCACCTCCCAACGCGCGATCCGCGACCTCGTCTACCCGTCGTGTTCGATCGCTCCCCGTCAGCTGCTTACGGTCGGCTCACGACGGCGAATTGTGCGGGCAATGCGTGCTGCGTTCAGCGATGACGACGCAGCGACCGAGCAGGTTCCATGCCCGCCGCCGACGCCGACGCGCGGTTGACGCGCTTCCGCGTCCTTGCGCCGCAAATGATCTCTCCGATTTGGCGAGTCACTCGGCAGCCGCTGAAGCACACGCGCGTTGCGCCGCCGTCACGTCGTTCAAACGCGAACGCCACGCACGAAGCGGACGCCGCGCGGCGAGCGACAAACCCCGAAGCGCACGCGAAGCGAGGGTCGCGGGGGCGACGGGCGCGTCGAGAAATCAGCGGCGCGCGTGGCGGGGCGTGGACGCGCGAGGCACGGGCGCGTGGTCCCATGCCGCCGCCGGCCAGACCGTCGTCGGGGCGGGCGGTTCCGTGGCGCGCGGGAGCGCGTATCGCATCGTCAGCGCGTATCGCATCGTCAGCCGCGAGCGGCCGTCCGCAAACGACCGCGTCGCCTGCGCCGGGCCATCGACGGCGTTCGTCTTGCGGCCGTCGCCTCCTTTGTCCCCGGGCACGCCGATCGGCGCGCCGTCGCGGCGCGAGTGATCTCGCTGCGAGGTGCCGCCGTCGCCGCTCGCACCACCGCGACCTGCCGCGGCCTCCGTCACCCGCGCCAACATCGTCTCGAGCTTCGGGATGTCGATCGGCTTCGTCATGTAGTCTCGGACCCGCAGGTCCGCGGCACGCTCCGCGACGTCGGAGAACGCCGAGACGATCACCACCGGGACGTCGACGCCGCGCGCGTCCATCTCGCGCTTCAGCGCCGCACCGTCCATCCCGGGCATCATGAGATCCAAGATGACCGCGTGGTATGGACCATCGGCAAGCGCCTGTAGCGCCGTCTTCCCGTCCTCGGCGGTCGTGACGTCGTAGTCGCGCTCGAGCAGCAAGCTCAAGGACCACAGGATGTCGGGTTCGTCGTCGACGATCAGGATGCGGCGCTTGGGTTCGCTCATGAATCAGCTCAGCGGCGACGCTCGGGGGTGTCTACACGCGCGGCACCGCATCATGCAATCCCCTCTTCGCCGACGGTGGGCGTTCGATATAGGCTTTCGCAAACGCTGCCTCAGCCGTCGACGCCGCGGAGGAACGCGAGGACCTCGCGATTGAACGCGTCGGGCGTCTCGAAGTTGAAGCCGTGACTGCCGCCGGGGACCTTCACGAGACGCGCGTTCGGGATCTCGCGCGCGAGAATGTCCGAGTTCGCGGGCGAGATCAGCAGATCGGCGTCGCCGGTGATGACGAGCGTCGGGGCCGCGATCTGGTGCAAGCGGTCGGTCGTCGAATGCCCCATGACCGCCGCGACCTGGGCGAGGATTGCGTCCATGCTGAAGCCCCACTGCAGCGCGCCGCCGAAGAGCTGCATCAGCTTCGGCATCTCCTCCTGCATGAACGTCGGGGTGAAGACGCGCGGCAGGAGCGTCTGGAACAACATCATCGGGTCGAGGCGCGACGGATCGATCTGCAGCGCACCGGCGGCGTCGGCGGTGCCGCCGAGCTGGGCGATCGTCGCCTCGCGCTGCTGCGCGACGTCCTCGTCGGGCTCCGGGAAGGTGCACGCGAGGACGAGGCCGCGCACGCGCTCGGGGTGGTGGAGCGCCAACTCCTGCGCGATCATGCCGCCCATCGAGACGCCGACGACGTGGGTGCGCGCGATGCCGAGCATGTCGAGCAGCCCCACGGCATCCTTCGCCATCGCGGTGATCGTGTATGGGCCCGCCGGCTTGGCGCTGCGGCCGACGCCGCGATTGTCGAACGTGATCGTCCGGTAGTGCTCCGCGAACGCGGGCACCTGAAAGAGCCACGCCGTCGAGTCGGCGGCGAGACCCATGATCAAGAGGAGCGGGTCGCCGTGCCCGTGCTCCTCGTAGTAGAGATCGACGTCGCCGACCTTGGCAGTGCTCATCGTGTCAGGCTCCTCGGGGATCGGAGAGTAGGGGTTTCAGCGCACCCGCGCAACGTCAGCCGTGCGGCGCGCGCAGCGCGGCCTCGTCGAGGGCGCGCGCCAGCGCGTCGAGCGTCGCACTCCCGGTGAGCGCGGCGGCAAGCGCCTCGCGTGTGTGCTCCGGCAGCTCCGCGACCGCGGCGTTCGTGACGACGCGGCCGGCGAGCGCGCGTGCGGCGATTGCGTTCGCAGCGGCGGCGTCGTCGCTCGTCGTCGCGCCGTCGAGGTCAGCGAGGACGACGCCGGCCGCCGGCCCGCGCGTATGCAGGAAGCGCTCGGGCGCGGCGTCGGGCAGCGCGACGCCGGCGAGCGCGAGCGCGCGCAGGATGCGCGTCGTGGCGGCCGCGATCGCGAGCGCCGTTGCGGACCGCAGATCGGCGTCGACGACGAGCGGCTCGCCGTCACCGACGACCGCCACGTACGCGCTGCCGCTCGCGACGCCGTCCTCCACGACGGGCGCGACGCCGGGCAGCGCGAGCGCGCGCTGCAACGCGGCTTCGCGCGCCAGGCGCTCGCCGGCGTCGAGCCCGGCGGTCCGCACCCACACCGGCCGCTGCGCGTCGAGCCAAAACCCCGAAACGAGCCGCCCAGCGCCGACACCGGGGCTGCGCAGCGCGATGCGGCCGATGCGGCGCGCGTCGAGCGCGTCGCGCCAGTGCTCGGCGAGGCGGAAGCTCGGCTGCGAGCGTCGCAGCTCGTCGAGCACCGCGCGGGCACGATCGTCGGCGTGGCGGCCGAGGAGCTGCGCCGCGCGCCGCATCGCGAGTCGCGCATAGGTGCGGCCGGCGCTCGGCAGACTCGACAAAAGCACGCCGGCCGCGCGGTCCGCGAGCTCGGCGGCGGTCCCGGTCTCGAGCGCGAGCTCGAGAATGGCGATCCGCAGCGGCTCGCCGTAGCCGCGCAGCACCGGATCGGGCGCCGAAAGCAGCTGCTCGATGCCGGCGCGCAGCCACGCCGCCGATTCCTGATCGCCGCCGACCCCCGCCGCGGCGCGGCGGTGCACCGCGCGCAGCGGCGCGAACGCCTCGACGACCGCCGGCGCCAGCGACGGCAGCGCCGCGTCGAAGGCACGCGCGAATGCCGCGCCGGCGAGCAAGCTGAAGAGCACCTGGACGCGCTCGTGTCCGGTGAAGGTCTCGATCAGCACCTGGAGGAGTCGTCCGAGTCGGCTCGCCGACACGCTTTCGAAATCGAGGCGGGCGACGACCTCGCCGAACGCCTGCGCCGCCTCGGTGTGCGAGCGCACCTGCGGTAGGGTCTCGAGATACGTGAGCAGGACGCTCGGGTCGGCCGTCAGGCGGATTGCGCCGGCGAGCATGCGTGCGCGCGCCGCGGGATTGGAGCGCAGCGGCTCGCGCCCGATGGCGCTCTCGACGACGGCGCGATCGACCTTGCCGAGCAGGTGGTGGCACACGCCGCGGTCGGTCGGCTCGCGCTGGCCGTTCACGAGCAGGTCCTCGGCGGCGTTGAGCTTGAGGCGCAGCACGTCCTTGTAATCGCGGATGAACGCGAGATGAACTCTCATCTCGGCGATCTCGTCGGCGCGGAGCGGCTCGGCCGTGACCGGCGCCGCGGCGAGCGCGCTCACCTGGGGGATGACCGGCGCGCTCACCGGCTTCGCAGCGGCGCTCTGCTCGTCCGCGCCGCGGCGCCGTCGGCGGCGGGAGCGTCGCCGCGGCGCCGCTGCACCGTCGTGCCGCCGCTCCAGCGACGGCGTACCGCCGTGCGGCGGTGGCCAGGCGCGGGCGCCACCCGAACGCGGCGGCCGCGGTCCTCGGCCAGGCGGCGGACGGAATGGGTCGTCGGCCATCGCGCTACCCGGGTACCACATTGTCGCGACGCGCGGCAGCTCGCGTGGTTGCGTCGCCGAAGCCGCCTCGGCGGTGACGCGGTTGCGCCGGGCTTCCCGCTGAACGATCCTACGCGGCATGCGCACCGCCGAGCAGCACGCGCCGGTCGCGATCGGTGACGCGGCCATGGCGTCCGGCGACGCGCGCGCCGCCGCCGCCGAATGGCGCGGCGTCGCCCCGGTGCCGGCGGGGCCGGCGAGCGCGCTGCGGCGCCGGCTCGGCAGCTCGCCGATCCCGGCGAACGCCGTCGGTGCCGTCGTCGTCTACTTCTACTTCACATTCGTCGATCCGCTCGCCTCGAACTTCACGCGCGACAAGCTGCGGCCGTTCTTCGTGTTCATCTCGGTCACGACGACGCTTCTCCTCGCGAACTGGTACTTCGGCCGGCGGATCTTCGGTCCGGTGATCACGTGGCGGCGGCGGCTGCGCAGCGGCGCCGACGCCGGACGTGTCCCCGAGGAGCTCCGCCGCCGCGCCCTCAACGCGCCGCTGGTGAATGCGACGCTGAGCGCCGCCGGCTGGACGCTCGCGGGGATCTTCTACGTGCCGTATCTCGCGTGGGTCGGCGTGCCCGCACTCGACATTCTGCGGACCTTCACCGGCATCGTGTTCGTCGGCGGCCCGATCACCTCGGCACTCGCGTTTCTCCTGAGCGAGTTCCACTGGCGGCAGGAGATCCCGGTGTTCTTTCCGTACGGCCGCATCGACCGCGACGGTGCGTTCCGCGTCCCGATCCGACTGCGGCTCGGTGCGACCTTCCTCGTCACGTCGGTGATGCCGCTGCTCCTGATGTTGGTTGCCGATGTCACGCTGCTCCGCCGCGTCGGTCCGGCCCTCGGTGAGGAGGTTCGCACCCTCCTGCGCACGCAGGCCTTCATCGCGATCGCGACCGGCGTCGCGTCGGTCGCGATGGCGTTCCTGGTCGCGCGCTTCATCAATCGCCCCGTCCAGGCGCTGCGCGCCGCGATGGCGCGCGTCGCGACCGGCGACCTCGACGCGCGGGTGCCGGTGCGCAGCACCGACGAGCTCGGTGAGCTGATCGAGCACTTCAACACGATGGTCGGGGACCTGCGGCAAGCGGAGCGCGTGCGCGAGATCTTCGGCCGCTACGTGAGCCCGGTCGTCGCGCGGCAAGCGTTCGAGCGCGGCATCGCGCTCGGCGGCGAGGTCGTCCGCGCGACCGCGATGTTCGTCGATCTGCGCGGGTTCACGGCGATGACCGAGCGTGCGATGCCGGCGCACGTCGTCGGCGTGCTGAACGAGTACTACGCGCTCGTCGAGCGCGTCTGCGAGGAGCACGGCGGGGTGATCACGCAGTTCCTCGGCGACGGCGTCGTCGTCGTGTTCGGCGCGCCGCTGCGGCCGCTGCGCGACCACGCGCTCCAGGCGGTGCAGGCGGCGGTCGCGTTGCAGCGCGCGCTCACCGCGCGCAACACGACGCATGCGGACGAGCCCCTCGTCGCCGGCGTCGGGATCTGCAGCGGCGACATGATCGCCGGCAACGTCGGCGCCGGCGACCGCGTGACGTACACGATCGTCGGCGATGCCGTGAACCAAGCGGCCCGCCTGCAGGTGAAGACGCGCGACCTCGGCGCCTCGATCCTGATCACCGACAGCACGGCGCGCGCGCTCGGACTCGCCAGCGGCATCGCGCTACGCTCGCGCGGCGCGGTCGCGCTGAAGGGTATCGCCGCGCCGGTCGAGGTGTACGCCGTCGACGTGGCGTAGGGCCGATACCGGCCCATCTGCTTCGTTGCTCGGTCGCTCCGCTGCTCGGCGTAGCGCTGCTACGCCTGCGCTGCTCACTTCCCTCGCGCCTCGCATCTGGACCGGTCTCGACCCTCCGCGGCCTGTCGGTCGTGCCGCACGGCGACGCATTCGAGCCGACCTCGACCCCGCTACGCCGACGGGTCGGTGAGAGAACGCTTACGGGTTCTGGAGCGGCGCGGACTGCCAGGCGACCAGTTGCCAGTCGCCGGCGCGTTTCACGTACACCAGCGTGAACCGGATCGGGACCTCCAGGGGGTGTGGTCGGACCTGCACGTCGGCGTGCTGCATTAGGCGGTACTCGAGGTCGCCGGAACGCAGTGAGTTGAGAAACTGCGCTTTGTTCTCGAAGCGGCCGTTCGAGTGCGTGTAGGTCAGGTCGTCGCCGAGGAGCTTCTCGAGAGTGGCGTAGTCGCGGCTGGTCAGTGCTGCGACGCGGCGCTGCTCGACCGTTCTCACCTCGTCCGCGACGTCGTCCGCGACGGCGCTCGCGCGGGCGGCAAACGATGCGGTCAGTAGAACGGCGACAAATGCGGCCGCGCAGCGGCGCCGATTCGTCGAGTCGAGCATCGTCGTCCTACCTTTCCGGGCAAAGGTGTTCAATTCGTGATCTGGCGTCGGTGGCATCTCAATCGACGTATATGGTTCCGTCACTCACCAGGACGGCCGCGCCGGCGACCCAGGTGCCGGTCACGACGCCGTCTTCTTTCTCGGCGCGGGCGCGCAGCGTGCTCGGGCGGCCCATCTCGACGCCTTGTGCGATCCGCCAGCGAAAGCTGCCGCTGGCTTGCCGATCGTGGTGCGCGAGCAGGCCGGCGAGCGCACAGGCGGCGCTGCCGGTCGCCGGGTCCTCGGAGACGCCGCTCAACGGCGCGAACATGCGCGCGCGGACGTCGAAGTCGTCACGCGCGCGCGTGTACACGTAGACCGACGGTCGCGGCGCTTCGGCGCGGAGCGCGTCGGCGACGGTCAGGTCGAACCGGGCGCGCTCGAGCGCCGCACGATCGCGGAGCTCGGCCATTACGAACGGCAAACCGACCGAGACCACTCGCGGCGGGTGCGTATCGGTCACGACGTCGTCCCGGTCGAGCGAGACCGCCGCGGCGACGAGCGGAACGGGCAGCGTGTTGCCGAGCGCGGGCGACTGCGGTGCCGCGAGCTCGCAGGAGTCGATAGTCCGTCGCGTCGCGCGCACGGTCACCGCGACCAGTCCCGCCTCCTCCTCGAACATCGCGGTGCACGCATCGCGCACGTCGCCGAACTCTCCCGTGCTCGCAAGGATGAAGGCGGTGCCGATGTTCGGGTGCCCGGCAAACGGCACCTCCCGCGCCGGCGTGAAGATGCGGACCTTGCGCGTGTGCCCGGCCTCGGCGGGGAAGACGAAGGAGGTCTCCGAGAAATTGAACTCGCGCGCGATCTGCTGCATCTGCCGATCCGAAAGGCCGTCCGCGTGCGGCAACACGGCGAGCGGATTGCCGCCGAAGCGCGTGTCGGTGAACACGTCGCAGGTGTAGTAGCGATAGCTCGTCACCGGCGTAGTCCTTACACCAAATGACCCGTCGACGTCACAGCCGTCGCCGTCGGTCGTCGAGGCGTTTCGTGAACCGCTGACCTTCGCGGGCGCAGCCGCGGCGGATGTAAAACGCGTGCGCGCCGGTGCGTTGGTCGCCGCTCGTGACCTCGAGCCGCTCGGCGGCGCGCGACGCCGCATACGCTTCGCATGCCGCGAAGAGCGCCGTGCCGATGCCGCGGCCGCGCGCCGAGTCGGCGACGACGAACGCCGTGATGCGCGCGACGCAGCCGTCGTGGTGGATCATCGGAATGAGGTGGACCGTGGCGAAACCCAGCACGGCGTCGTCCGCGCACGCGACGAACGCGCGGTCGCCCGCGTCCGTGTCCATCGCGTCGAGGCGTCCACGCACCTCGTCCGGCGTGTTCGGGTACCCGAGTTGGCGGAGCAACTCGGCGATCGCCGCCGCGTCGTCGAGCGTCGCGGCGCGAACTTCGATCGGTCCGGTCGTCATCGTGGCGTCACTCGCGCGCCGTGCACTCTTGTTTCGTCGGCGGGGTGCGGGCGCATGCCATCGAGTCGGTGACGCCGCTCGAGAGGAACGCGCAGGCGTTCTGCGTCGCCGCCGTGACCGCCTCTTCGCGACTCGTTCCGTCGACGGCACGGCATTGCGAGCGGCCGCCGTAATCGATGCAGACCTCGCAGCGGACGCCGCCGACTTGAAAGCTGCGCCACACGATCAGCGCCATCAACGCGAGGAGCGCGACGACGCCGTACATGCCGACGCGCGACCTTCGACGGGTGCCGGCGGCGCCCGGCGCGGAGTAGCCCGACATCGCTATCGCTCGGCGCGAGTGACGGCGGCTTCAGCCGGCGATCGCCCTTCGAGCTTTGGCGCCATCACAGTCGCCCCGCGGTGATGTTCCAGGAGATGTCCCCGGGGTGCAGCGGCGCGATGACCGTCTTCTGAAACGCGCCGTTCTGCCAGCGGTACTGCCGCAGCTCGTGCTGGTCCTCCGAGCCGACATAGATCTCGGGGACGCCGTCGCCGTCGAGGTCGGCGAGACAGACGGGGTGCTCGAAGCCCGACGACTTGGCATCGATCACGGTCTTCTTCCACCCGGCGCCGTCCTGCTCGAAGAGCCAGAGGCCCGACGAAAGCGCGCCCGCGACGAGATCGATCTTGCCGTCGCCGTTCACGTCGCCGGCGGCGAGCGCGCGCATCTGCCGATCGGGCACGGAGGCGACCTCCGTCGACGTGAAGCCGCCGCTGCCGAGGAGCTTGTACTCTTTGATCGTCACCGGTCGCGTGATCGTCCCGCCGGCGCCGATCGCCCCCTCCCAGACGACGAACAGCTCCGCGACGCCGTTCTTGTCGACGTCGGCGGTGAGAATCTCCTTCGCGTGCGTGTCGCCGGGCGCGTCGACGATCGACTTCTTCCAGCCGGTCTGGCCGTACTTGTACATCCGCACCTCACCCGGCTGCTCCTCGTCGAGCTTGTTCGGCTTGCTCGGCGTGGCGAAGATCTCGAGCGTGCCGTCACCGTCGACGTCGCCGAGCTCGATCTCGTGCACGAACGTGTCGGCCTGATGGTCGATCTCGTCGACCTTCCAGCTCTTCGTGGGATGCACGACCGCGATCACGCCCTGGTCGTGCGTCGCGATGACGAGATCCTTCTCGCGATCGCCGTCGACGTCGCCCTCTTCGATGTCCCGCAGCCGATCGAACTTCCCCCCGAACTTCGGATTCCAGTGCGTCTCCTGCGTCCAGCTTCCATTCGTATACCGCCACACCTTCAGCATCGCCTGATTCGCCCCGATCGTGAGAATCCCCCCTTCGTACGGCAACGCCTTGTGAAACGCGTTGCTATCGGGATCCTCCAACACGGCGGTCTTCCACCCCGTCTCCGTCTTCCGCACGATCAACAACTTCGCGAACCCCGGCACCGGCCTCTTCGTCCCATCCGCTTGGACAACATCATCGAACTGCGCCTGCGCCACGAGCAGCGTCGGATAAGGTCCCCCACCGAGCGAGTCCCGCACCGGTGCCCGCGGCGGCGGCGCGCCAGCGCCGCTCGCCGCCGTCGGTGCGGTCCCTTGCGCCGCGCCTGCCGGAACGGCGCT
>VBKW01000035.1 GCA_005879405.1 Deltaproteobacteria bacterium | reverse complement strand
CGGGGCCGAGGATGGACCGCCCCGCGGCGCGCGCCTCGCGCACGACCTGTGGCGGCACGTCGAGGATCGACGGCATGGACGCGAGCGTCGTCTCCAGCTCGGCATTGAACCGCAGCGTCTCCGGCGCGATCGCAGCGGGATCGAAGAGCGCGGGGTCGAAGCCGCCGGCGGTTTTCGCGGTCATCGTCGGCGAGGATTCCACGATGACGCGCGAGCGGCAATCGCTACAGCAATCGACGGAACTGCCGCGATGTGATGCGAGCGTCCTTGAGGATCTTCCCGAGCAGCTTCGGGCCGATTCGTTCGGCGTCATGCGCGGCGAAGAGCATCGTCCGGCCGTCTTGATGCATCAGGAACCGATGACTTCCACGTCGGCGGGTCTCGCGGAAACGGGCCCTCACAAGTGCGGCGAGGACGCGACGGGCAGGAAGCTCCGGGAGCCGACCCACCGCTCAGGCGGCGACCCACGTAGAACTGTAACGCGCGCCGCGCCCGCTCAACGGCCTGGCGGCGGGTTCGGCCGTATACGTGGCATCCGGGAACCTCCGGAACCGACGCAATGAACCGTCCATCACTTTCGCGCTCGATGGTGACGACGTAGCGAAGTTTCACGTCGTGCAGTCTGGCAGACGATGAGCGTCCGAACAACGACCGCTCTGACGACTGGATGGAAGTAGTGTCCTCGGGAATCCGCGCCTAAGCGCGCTCGAGCGTCGGCTTCATCACGCGCATCCCCGCCTCGATCATCCCCGCGATGTCGCCGGCGGCCTCGCTCGGCAGTAGGTCGGCGATCCACACGACGCGGCAGCCGGCGCCTTCGGGGAACACTTGCACCGAGGCGTTGTGATGCGTGAGTCGCGGACTGCCGACGACCGCCCAGACGACGCGGCGGGCGTCGTCGTCGACCGTGACGATCAGCTCGCGGGCGGTCATGCCGTTGCCGAACGTGACGACGCGCGCGCCTTCCTCCATCTGCGTCGCGACGACGAAGCCGGGTGCGACGCGCTCGTGCACCTTGCCGACGTCGCGGAGCGCGTCCCACACGCGCTCGGGTGTGTTGTCGACGAGGATCTCTTTGCGAATGGAAGCCATGATCCTTTCTCCTTCGGCCGACACTCTGCACGACGGGTGGCGAGGGTTCTTGGCAAAAATTGCGGCATCGGCCCGGGTCGCCTACAGTGGTCGCAAGCGCGCCAATGCCCGGCTCCCAGCAGAACAAAGCGCGACGGCAGCTCGCCGCGATCCTGAGCGCCGACGCGGTCGGCTACAGCCGCCGCATGGCGGAGGACGAGGCGGCGACGGCGCAGGTGCTGCGCTCTCACCGCGACACGATCGCGGGCTACGTGCGCGAGCATCGCGGTCGGGTCGTGAACGCGGTCGGCGACAACCTGCTCGCGGAGTTCGCCAGTGCCGTCGACGCGGTCGCGTGCGCGCTCGACGTGCAGACGGAGCTGGCTCGGCGCGAGGCCGGGCTTGCGGAGGATCGCCGCCTGCGCTTTCGCATCGGGGTGCATCTCGGCGATCTCGCCGTCGAGGAGGAGATCCTCGGCGACGCGGTCAACATCGCCGCGCGGCTCGAAGCGCTCGCAGACCCGGGCGGCATCTGCGCGTCGGCGGCGATCGTCGAGCAAGTGCGCGGCAAGGTGCAGGGCGCGTTCGAGGATCTCGGCGAGCAGCAGCTGAAGAACATCCCGTCGCCGGTGCGTGCGTATCGCGTGCGGCCGCTCGCCGCGCAGCCGGAAGGCGCTGCGGCTGCCCCCACGCCGGTACCGGGCTTCAGCGGCCGGCCGGCAATCGCGATTCTGCCCTTCGAGAATCGCGGCACCGATCCGGCGCAGGAGTACCTGGCCGACGGGATCGTCGAAGACCTGATCGCGCGGCTCGCCGCGTTTCGTCTCTTCCCGGTGATCTCGCGCAGCTCGACGTTCACCTACAAAGGCAAGCGCATCGACCCCCGGCAGGTGAGCCGCGAGCTGCGCGCGCGCTACGTCGTCGAGGGCAGCGTACAGGGCGTGGCAGGCCGCGTCCGCGTCAGCGTGCAGCTCATCGACGGTGTGCAAGGACACCAGATCTCCTCCGAGCGCTACGATCGTGAGCTCGGCGACGTCTTCGCGCTGCAAGACGACATCGTCCTCGCGATCGTCAACTCGATCGAGCCGGCGCTGGCACGCGCGGAGCGGCAGCGGGCGCGGCAGAAGTCGGAGCCCGATCTCGATGCGTGGGAATCGTTCCAGCGCGGCAACTGGCTGCTTTTCGGTTTTCGCTCGAAGGAAGATCTCTTCGGGGCGCTCGAGCTCTTCCGTCGCGCGCACGCGCTCGATCCGGCCTTCGCGACGGCGGCGGCGATGCAGTCCATCACGTATGCCGGTCTCCTCACGTATCAATGGGCGGACGACCCGACGCGCGCCGTCGCCGAGGCGCTCGCGGCGGGGGAAACGAGCGTCGCGCTCAGCGACGACGACCCGTGGGCGCACACTGCGCTCGGCTACGGCTGCTCGCTTTCGGGCGACATGCCGCGCGCGATCGCCGCGTTCGAGCGCGCGATCGAGCTCAACCCGAGCTTGACGCTGCCATACCAGGGACTCGCCGTCGCGCTCTCGGCCGAGCACCCCGACGACGCGATCCGCGTCATGGAGAAAGCGATTCGGCTCTCGCCGCGTGATCCGCAGATGCACTTCTTCCGCCATCAGCTCGCCGTCGCGCACCTGATCGCCGGCCGCTACGAGGACGCGGTGAAGCAGGACGAAGAGAGCCTGCGCCTGCGCGCCGATCAGCCGCACGTCTATCGCGTCCTCGCCGCCGCGTACGGCCACCTCGGGCGGAGCGCCACGGCGCTCGGCGCGCTCGAGAAGATGCGTCGCTTGGCGCCGCACTTCTCGCTCGACGAGTTCCGGCGCGCGAACTCCGCCGTGCTCGTCGAGCGTTGCATCGAGGGTTGGCGCCGCGCCGGTTGGCCCGAGGCGTAGCGCCGCCGCGGACGTCGATCCTCGCGGACATGCAAGGTCGCGCGCGAAACCCGTATTGACTCGCCGGGGAGCGCGGCATTTGATTTACTGACTGGGGAGTCCGTAATTCGCCGGGCAGTCCGTAATTCGGAGACGGTCCGCGGGGGAGCGGCAGGAGATGGAACGAGACGACAGGGACGCGGTCGCGCAGCCTTCGACGACGCCGCACGCACGGCAGCCGACGCCGTACGGAGCCCCGCCGCCGCACGCGGCGTCGCCTCCGCACGCGGCCTCGACGCCTCTCCGACCGCGCCGCCGGTGGATGTGGCTGCTGTTGCTGCTCGTGCTCGTCGTCGGCGCGCGGATCGTCTACGGTGCTCGCCGCGGCAGCGATGCTTCGGGGTCGGCCGGCGGTGCACCCGGACAAAGCGCGCCGGCGCGTTCGGTCCCCGTCGTCGGCGTCGCGGCGCGCCAGGGCGAGATGCCGGTGTACCTCACCGGGCTCGGGTCGGTGACCGCGTACAATACGGCGACGGTGAAGAGCCGTGTCGGCGGGCAGCTCGTCAGCGTCGGGTTCCAAGAGGGGCAGCTCGTCCACGAGGGTGACGTCCTCGCCGAGGTCGACCCGCGGCCGTTCCAGGTCCAGCTCACGCAAGCGGAAGGCCAGATGGCGCGCGACGTCGCGCAGCTGAAGGACGCGAAGGCGACCCTCGAGCGCTTCCGTTCGCTCCTCGCCGACGGGGTGATCGCGAAGCAGGACTACGACGACAAGCTCGCGGCCGCCGGTCAGTTCGAGGGCGCGATCAAGGTCGATCAAGGGCTCATCGACAACGCCAACTTGCAGCTGACCTACAGCCGCATCACGGCGCCGATCACCGGCCGTGCCGGGCTGCGCCTCGTCGACGTCGGCAACATCGTGCAGCCGAACGACGCGAACGGAGTCGTCGTGATCGCGCAGATCCAACCGATCGCGGTCGTGTTCACGATCCCGGAGGACGAACTTCCCGCCGTGCTGGCGAAGCTGCGCCAGAGCGAGCATCTACCGGTCGAGGCGTACGACCGCGCGGGCAACAGGCAGATCGCGAGCGGATGGCTGCACGCCATCGACAACCAGATCGATCGCAGCACCGGCACGACGCGCCTCAAAGGCGTCTTCGCGAACGACGACGGCGCGCTCTACCCGAACCAGTTCGTGAACGTCCATCTGCTGCTCGACGTCCGCAAGGAGGCCGTTCTCGTGCCGACCGCCGCCATCCAGCGCGGCCCGCAAGGGACGTTCGTGTACGCGGTGAAACCGGATCGCACCGTCGAGGTGCGCCCGGTCGTGCTCGGGCCGCAGAGCGACACCGACACCGCGATCGAGCGCGGCGTCGCGGTCGGCGACGTCGTCGTCGTCGACGGCATCGACAAGCTGCGCGCGGGGACGCTGGTCGACGTCTCGCCGCCGCGTGCGGCCGGCGCGGCTGCGGCGTCCGACGGACGTCCACCCGCCGCCGCGCCGACGGCACCACCGGCGTGAGGCGGCGCGCGTGAACCCGTCGCGCACCTTCATTCTGCGCCCGGTCGCGACCTCGCTCCTGATGGCGGCGATCCTCCTCGCCGGCTTCGTCGCCTATCGCCAGCTCCCCGTCTCGGCGCTCCCGCAGGTCGATTACCCGACGATCGAGGTGCTGACGTTCTATCCAGGCGCGAGTCCCGACGTGATGGCGTCGTCGGTGACGGCGCCGCTCGAGCGGCAGTTCGGGCAGGTGCCGGGCCTCACGCAAATGACGTCGACGAGCTCCTTCGGCAGCTCGCTCATCACGCTGCAGTTCACGCTCGAGCTCGACATCGACGTCGCCGAGCAGGAGGTCCAGGCGGCGATCAACGCCGCATCGACGTACTTGCCGCGCGACCTCCCGAACCCGCCCGTCTACAACAAGATCAATCCCGCCGACGCGCCGGTCCTCACGTTGGCGCTCACCTCCGACACGCTGCCGCTGTGGAAGGTGCAGGACCTCGCCGACACGCGTCTCGCGCAGAAGATCGCGCAGCTCCCCGGCGTCGGCATGGTGAGCATCAGCGGCGGGCAGAAGCCGGCGGTTCGCATCCGCGCCAACCCGACCGCGCTCGCGGCGTACGCGCTCTCGCTCGAGGATCTGCGCCAGGCCGTCGCGCAGGCGAGCGTCAACCAAGCGAAGGGGAATTTCGACGGCCCGCGCCACGCGTACACAATCGGCGCCAACGACCAGCTGCTCTCGAGCGACGACTACCGCCGGGTCGTCGTCGCCTATCGCAACGGGTCGCCGCTCCGCGTCGTCGACGTTGCCGACGTCGTCGACGACGTCGAAAACGCGCAGCAGGCGGCGTGGATGAACACCGTGCCGGCGGTGATCTTGAACGTGCAGCGGCAGCCGGGCGCCAACATCATCGGCGTCGTCGACCGCATCCATCGCCTCATGCCGCAGCTGACGAGCAGTCTCCCCGCCGCCGTGCAGGTGTCGATCCTCACCGACCGTACGACGACGATCCGTGCCTCGGTGCGCGACGTGCAGTTCTCGCTGATGCTGACGGTCGCGCTGGTCGTGATGGTGATCTTCCTCTTTTTGCGCAGTTTTTCGGCGACGGTCATTCCGAGCGTCGCGGTGCCGCTCTCGCTCGTCGGCACCTTCGGCGCGATGTACTTGCTCGGCTACAGCCTCGACAACTTGTCGCTGATGGCGCTCACGATCTCGACCGGCTTCGTCGTCGACGACGCGATCGTGATGATCGAGAACATCGCGCGCTACATCGAGCAAGGCGAGTCGCCGCTTGCGGCGGCCCTCAAAGGCTCGGAGCAGATCGGCTTCACGATCGTGTCGCTCACGGTGTCGCTGATCGCGGTCTTGATCCCGCTCCTCTTCATGGGCGACGTGGTCGGCCGGCTCTTCCGTGAGTTCGCCGTTACCTTGAGCGTGACGATCCTCGTGTCGGCGGTCGTCTCGCTGACGCTGACGCCGATGATGTGCGCGCGGCTGCTGCGCCATCGGTCGCCGCGCGAGGAAAGCCGGTTCGCGCGCGCGTCCGAGCGCTTTCTCGACCGCGTGATCGAGCGCTACGGGCGCTCGCTGCGCGTCGTGCTGCGCCACCAGACGGCGACGCTGGTCGTGGCGGTCGCGACGCTCCTCGCGACGCTCGCCCTCTTCGTCGTCGTGCCGAAGGGTTTCTTCCCGGTACAGGACACGGGCGTGATCCTCGGCATATCCGAGGCGCCGCAGACGGTCTCGTTCAGCGCCATGGCGGAGCGCCAGCAGGCGCTCGCGCGCGTGATCCTCACCGATCCCGCCGTCGAGAGCCTGTCGTCGTTCATCGGCGTCGACGGCACGAACACGACGCCGAACAGCGGCCGCATCCAGATCAATCTGAAGCCGCTCGAGGTGCGGCGGGTGAGCGCACCGGACGTGATCCGCCGTCTCCAGCCGAAGCTCGCCGACGTCGCGGGGATCACGCTCTTCATGCAGCCGGTGCAGGATCTCACGGTCGAGAACCGGGTCAGCCGCACGCAGTACCAGTACGCGCTGGAATCACCGAACGCGGACGAGCTGCACGCGTGGACGGCGCGCCTCCTCGAACGGCTGCAGACGCTCCCCGAGCTGCGCGACGTCGCGAGCGACGCGCAGCAGGGCGGCCTGCAGACGACGATCGTCATCGACCGTGACACGGCCTCGCGCTTCGGCGTCACGCCGCAGACGATCGACGACACGCTCTACGACGCCTTCGGCCAGCGCCAGGTGTCGACGATGTACACCCAGCTGAACCAGTATCACGTCGTGATGGAGGTCGCGCCGCAGTATGGCGACGATCCGACGGATCTCCGCGACATCTACGTGCGCGGTGCGAGCGGCGCGGCCGTGCCGCTCGCGGCGCTGACGCACGTCGTGCCCGGGTCGACGGCGCTGGCGGTGAACCATCAAGGACAGTTCCCGGCGGTGACGCTGTCGTTCAATCTCGCACCCGGCGTCTCGCTCGGCTCCGCGGTCGACGCGATCGAGGCGGCGGTGCGCGAGCTCGGGCAGCCGGGGAGTGTGCAGGCGAGCTTTCAGGGGACCGCGCAGGCGTTCCAAGCGTCGCTCGCGAACGAGCCGCTCT
>VBKW01000279.1 GCA_005879405.1 Deltaproteobacteria bacterium | reverse complement strand
ACCTCACCTTCGAGCACGACGGCGTGACCGTGCGCTTTCTCGCCGACGGAACCCAGCTCGAGATGCGCGCCGCCGCGATCGTCGACGCGTCGGGACGGGCCGGCTTCGTCGCCCGTCGCCGCAGCGAGCGCCAGTTCGATCCGCAGCTCCGCAACGTCTCGCTGCACGCGCAGTACGAGGACGTCCCGCGCCCGACGGGTCGGCGCGCGGGCGACATTCGCATGGTGATGCGTCCCGACCGCGGCTGGTTCTGGTTCATCCCGCTCTCGGCGACCGTGACCAGCGTCGGCATCGTGCTGCCGAAGGAGGCGCACGCGCGCTCGGCCGGCGCGACGCTCGAGCAGGCGCTCGCCGACTACCTCGCGGAGACACCGACCGCGGCGGCGCTGACCGCGCACGCGCGGCGCGTGACCCCGGTGCGCTTCGACGCCGACTACTCGTACTGCGCGCGCCGCTTCGCCGGCGACCGCTGGCTGCTCGTCGGCGATGCCGGCGCGTTTCTCGACCCGATCTTCTCGACCGGCGTCTTCATGGCGATGCAGTCGGGCGTCGACGCCGCCGAGGCGCTCGACGCCGCGCTCGCCGCCGGCGACCTCTCGGCGCGCCGCTTCGCCCGCTACGAGCGCGCCACGCGCGCGCGCTGGGCGCATTTCCGACGCTTCGCCGTGGGATTCTACGACCCCGCGTTCCGCGATCTCTTCTTTCGCCCGCGCGGGCCGTTCCGCATGCGCGAGGCGGTGATCTCGATCCTCGCGGGCAACTGGCGTCCGGGGCTCGCGACACGCCTGCGGATTGCGCTCTTCTTCGCCTTCGTCGCGTTGCAGCGGCGGATCGCGATCGCGCCGCGCCTCGGCGACCTCGACGCCGCCGCCGCATCGCCGCCGGTCCGCCCCGCGTCGCACGCCGCGTAGGCGCGCGTCCGGCCATGCAGCCGAGCGTCGAGTCGATTCGCGTCAATCGACGGTTCTACGACCGGCTGTGGACGGGCGTGAAGCTCCGGCCGCCGCCACACTTCAATACCTGGCCGCTGCTGTCGCGGCTCGCCGCCGCCGCGCCGGCGCGCCTCGAGATCGGCGCCGGCATGCGGCCGCGCGTGCCGATCGCCGGGACGTACTTCGCCGAGCTCAGCCGACCGGCGGCGGCCGCGCTCGCTGCGCGCGGCGGCAACGCGACCCGCGCCGACATCGCCGCGCTCCCGTATCGCGATGCCGCGTTCGATCTCGTGTGCGCCTTCGACATCGTCGAGCACGTTGCCGAGGACCGGCGGGCGCTCGCCGAGATCGCGCGCGTGCTGCGCCCGGACGGTGCGCTCATCCTCTCGGTGCCGCTCTACATGCGCGCGTGGACGTTCTTCGACGAGCTCGTCGGGCATTGCCGACGCTACGAGCCCGCCGACCTCGAGCAGCTCCTCGCGGCGCACGGCTTCGTGCTCGCCGAGAGCGCCGCGTACGGCATGCAGCCGAGCAGCACGACGCTGCTCAAGCTCGGCATGTGGTGGCTCGAGCGGTTTCCAGTCCACGCGATGAACGTCTACAACCGGGTCGTGATGCCGCTCGCGCTGGCGTTCCAGAAACGCCTCGAGTTCGCGCCCGGCCTCGTGCGCGATCCGCGCGTCGACGAGGTGGTGCTCGTATGCCGGCGCTCGGCCGGCATCGAAAGGTGATGCCCATGGCAGGGTGGCACGAAGACAACGCGCACTCGATCGGCCGGACGCCGCTGGTGCGCTTGAATCGGATCCACGACGGTGCGCCGGCGCGTATCCTCGCGAAGATCGAAGGGCGCAATCCCGCGTACTCCGTCAAGGACCGCCTCGGCGCCGCGATGGTGTGGGACGCGGAACGCCGCGGCGTCCTCGGGCCGGGCAACGCGATCGTCGAGCCGACGAGCGGCAACACCGGCATCGCGCTCGCCTTCGTCGCCGCCGCGCGCGGCTACCCGCTGACGCTCACGATGCCGGACACGATGAGCATCGAGCGCCGCAAGCTGCTCGTGTCCTACGGCGCCACACTCGTGCTCACCGACGGCGCGCGCGGGATGACCGGCGCGATCGCCAAGGCCGAGGAGATCGCCGCCGCGGATCCGCAGCGCTACGTCATCCTCCAGCAGTGCCAGAACCCGGCGAATCCCGCGATCCACGAGCGCACGACTGGTCCCGAGATCTGGGACGACACCGCCGGCGAAATCGACGTCTTCGTCTCCGGCGTCGGCACCGGCGGCACGATCACGGGCGTCACGCGCTACATCAAAGGTACGCGCGGCAAGGCGATCCGCAGCGTCGCGGTCGAGCCCGCGGGAAGCCCCGTCCTCACGCAAACGCGGAACGGCGAGCCGCTCACGCCGGGACCGCACATGATCCAGGGCATCGGCGCCGGCTTCGTCCCGCCGATCCTCGACCTGAGCCTCGTCGATGCGATCGAGCAGGTGACGAACGAGGAGGCGATCGCGTACGCCCGCCGGCTGACGCGCGAGGAGGGCATCCTCTCCGGCATCTCGTCGGGCGCGGCAGTCGCGGCGGCGGTGCGCCTCGCGCGGCGTCCGGAGAACGCCCGCAAGACGATCGTCACCGTGCTCCCCGATTCGGGCGAGCGCTACCTCAGCTCGCCGCTCTTCGAAGGGCTCTTCGACGCGCAGGGCGTTGCGGTCTGACTTCACGACCCGGGACGACGACTCGAATGACGCTGTTCAACCCCGCCAACGAGCACACGTGGCCCGAAGAACAGCGCCTCTTGCTGTTCGAAGTCATGGTGCTGGCGGCGCTCGCCGACGGCCGGGTGCAGCGCGACGAGGAGGCGGCGATCGAACGACGGCTCGCCGATTTCCGCTTCACGCCGCATTGCCAGCGTCTCGCCACGGATTTTCGCGATCGTCCGCGTTCGATCGACGCCGAGCTCGCAGCGGTCGAGCAGTATCAATCGCGCATCGTGCTGTTTCGGCACGCCGTGGGCGTCGCGTATGCGCACGAGCGGCTCACGCTCCGTGAGCGTGTGTTCGTCTCGCGATTGGCGACGACACTCGGCATCGCGAGCGCGGATCGGCGCTTGATTCTGCGCGCGTTCGCCCGCTCGCCTGCGGAGCTCACACTCGCGGATCTCATGGCGCTGATGTCGTTCGCGGAGCCCCGCGGTACGTCCGCAACGGCGGATCACGACGCGCAGCCGCAGGCGGCGTCGGCGTCGGTCGATCGCGACGTGCAGCCCCACGCCATCGACGACGCGCGGACGCAACTCGACGGCGTCGGCGCGCAGTGGGTCGAGCTCGCGTCAACGGTCGTCGCGCACGCGCTCGTCCAGCCGATCGCGGAGATATGGAAGGACGCGGTTCCCGACGGGCACGACGAACACCGCGACGAGTGGATGACGTTTCTCGACCGGGTGAGCGCCGAGCGGCTCGCCCACGCGGTCAGCGAAGGCGTCGATCGCGCCGCGGCGCTCATGCGGTCGTACGTGGACGAGGCGACGCGTTCGTTGACGCTGCCGGACGACTTCCACCGCTTCGTGGAAGACACGTGGCATCGCGCCGTGCACGACGATGCGGAATGGCACCGCGCGGTGGCGCAGCTCGAGGAGCGGCGAAGCCGGTTGCTGACAGTCGTCGCGAGTCTGGCTCCGGCGAGAAAAGCGGCTGGCGGCGCGGCCGGGGCGCTCTTCGGCGGCATCGGCGTCGCCGGCGCGTTGGCGGCGGCTCCCGCCGAGACCGCGGAGCTCGAGACGTTGGCCGACGGGTTCGACAGAGCGGTGGACGACGTGTTCACGACGGCCGAGCGATGGCATCTGAGCGTCCACGGCCACGTCGCGGAGATTTGCCGGCGGGCCGTGGGCGAGCTTCGCCTCGCGCTGGACGGCGCGCGCGATCCCGCCGCGGCAGCCGAGCTGGTGCGGCGAATACGAGACCACATCGAACGATGGCAGGTGACCGATGGCTCATGAAGGATACACGGCATTGCGCGTGGCGGTGGATCGCGGCGTCGCGTTCGTCACGATCGACCACCCCCCGATCAACCTCCTCGACGTCGCGCTCATCGGCGAGCTCGACCGCGCCGGGCGCGAGCTCGAAGCGGATCCGGCGGTGAGGGTCGTCGTGCTGGAGAGCGCGAATCGCGACTTCTTCGTCGCGCACGCCGACGTGACGCTCATCCAGCGGCTCCCCGCCGCGCCGCCGCCGCGCAGCGAGAAGCTCGGCTTCTTCCACACGATCGTCGACCGCTTCCGCACGATGCGGAAGGCGACGATCGCGAAGATCGAGGGACGGTGCCGCGGCGGCGGCAGCGAGCTCGCCCTCTCGTGCGACATGCGCTTCGCGGCGCTCGGCCGCGCGGTGCTCGGCCAGCCCGAGGTCGGCGTCGGCATCATTCCCGGCGGCAGCGGCTCGGTCCGTCTACCGCGGCTCGTCGGCCGCGGCCGCGCGCTCGAGATCATCCTCGGCTGCGGCGACTTCGACGCCGCGACCGCCGAGCGCTACGGCTACGTCAATCGTGCGCTGCCGGCGGACGAGATCGGCGCCTTCGTCGAGGAGCTGGCGCGGCGGATCGCTTCGTTTCCGGCCGAAGCGATCGCGCTCGCCAAGGAGGCGGTCGCGCTCGCGGATGCCGGGATCGAGGACGCGCTCGCGCGCGAGGAGCAGATCTTTTTTCGTACGCTCGCAACCGACGGCGCGCGCCGCCGGATGGCGGGTGCGCTGGCCGCCGGCCTGCAGACCGCCGCGGCGGAGACGCGCCCGATCGACGAGATCTGGAAGCGGCTCGCCGAGGACGAGACGTGAAGGCGTAGCGTGGAGTTCGATCCGCGCTCGTTGTCGCGATCAGCGTTCCTTCGAGGCGACAACAATCCTATGAAGGCAGAGATCGCGTCGACTGATCGGAACCGGGTACGTCAGCCGGATCGAGCAGCCCCTGGCGGCGCCATCCGACGCGCAACAGCCACGTCCTCGGTCGCGCCACCGGGCACTGCCGTCGCACCTGCGGACGCGCCCCGTCGTCCTCACGTGCGCACGACCCCCAGCGCTTCCAGCCATCGTACCATCGCGCCGAGGAGGCAGGATCGAGCCTGACACGGCATCTTTCGCCTTCTCTTCGTTCATAGTACACGTGCCGCCCTGCCCGCGGGTCGCGGGCAACGGTGTGGAGGTGCGACGTGGGCGACCGGCATCCGTGTCTCGACGAGCTGAATGCGGCGCAACGCGCGGCGGTCGTCCACGGCTTCGACGACGACCGTCAACCGGGTTCTCGACTCGACGCCTCGGCAGCGGCCGCTACCGTCGGGAACGGGAAGCCGCGTGACAGCTCCGCGATCGTCCCCGGGCCGCTCCTCATCGTCGCCGGCGCGGGGACCGGGAAGACGAAGACGCTCGCCCATCGAGTCGCCTATGCGATCCTGTGCGGCGCCGATCCGCGGCGGGTCCTGCTGCTCACGTTCACGCGCCGGGCCGCCCACGAGATGACGACCCGCGCGCGACGCATTTGCGCGACCCATGCGCGTCGCGGTCACGCGGCCGAGCTCCCGATCCCATGGTCGGGGACGTTCCACAGCGTCGCCAATCGCCTGCTGCGGCTGCACGGCGCCGCGATCGGCCTCGACCCCTCCTTCACGGTCGTCGACCGCGCCGACGCCGAGGACTTGCTGAACCTCGTGCGCGACGAGCTCGGCTTCTCGGCGCGCGCGACGCGCTTTCCGAAGAAAGCCAGCTGTCTCGCGATCTACTCGCACACCGTGAATGCGCAGTGCGCGCTCGCGGCGACGCTCGCCGCCGCGTTTCCGTGGTGCGCGGGGTGGGAGGACGAGCTGCGTGCGCTCTTCGGCGCGTACGTCGACGCCAAGCAGGCGCGGAACGTTCTCGACTACGACGACCTCCTTCTCTACTGGCACCATCTCATGGCGCAGCCGGCGGCGGCCGCGGCGGTGCGCGGCCGGTTCGATCACGTGCTCGTCGACGAGTATCAGGACACGAACGCGCTGCAGGCGACGATGCTCTACGCGCTCGCGCCCGACGGCATCGGGCTCACCGTCGTCGGCGACGACGCGCAGGCGATCTTCTCGTTTCGCGCCGCGACGGTCGCGAACATGCGCGAGTTTCCGCAGCACTTCGCCACGCCCGCCGCGGTGGTGATGCTCGAGGAGAACTACCGCTCGACGCAGCCGATCCTCGACGCGTGCAACGCGGTGAACGGCCTCGCTACGGACGGCTTCGTGAAGCGTCTCTTCTCGAGCCGGCGCTCGCGGCAGAAGCCGGTGTTGACGACGACCGAGGACGAGGCCGCCGAGGCCGAGTACGTCGCCGAGCAAGTGCTCGCGCACCGCGAGGCGGGGGTGGCGCTCAAGCGCCAAGCAGTGCTCTTCCGAGCGGCGCACCACAGCGACCAGCTCGAGGTCGAGCTCGGGCGGCGAAACGTGCCGTTCGTGAAGTTCGGCGGCCTCAAGTTCCTGGAGGCGGCGCACGTGAAGGACTTGCTCTGCGTGCTGCGCTGGGTCGAGAACCCGCGCGACACGCTCGCCGCGTTCCGCGTGCTGCAGCTCTTACCGGGCATGGGACCGGCCGGCGCGCGTGCCGCGCTCGCACACCTCGACGCACATCACGGCGACCTGCGCGCGCTGCGCCGCTTTCGGCCGCCGCCGAGCACCGCCCACGACTGGCCGGCGCTCTGCGCGCTCGTCGTCGCGCTGCGCGACGGCCGCATGGCGCTGCAGGAGCAGGTCGCGGCCGTGCGCCGCTGGTACCAACCACACCTCGAGCGCATCTACGACGCCGCCCGCGTGCGCGCCGGCGATCTCGAGCAGCTCGAGCAGCTCGCCGCCGGCTACCCGTCACGCGAGCGCTTTCTCACCGAGCTGACGCTCGATGCGCCGAGCGCGAGCGGCGATCACGCCGGCGCGCCGCACCTCGACGACGACTACCTGATCCTGTCGACGATCCACTCCGCCAAAGGCCAGGAGTGGGACGTCGTGTACGTGCTGCATGTCGTCGACGGCTGCATCCCGTCCGACATGGCGAGCGGCGGCGCCGCGGAGATCGAGGAGGAGCGCCGACTCCTCTACGTCGCGATGACCCGCGCCCGCGACCACCTCTACCTCGTGCAGCCGCTCCGCTTCTACGCGCACGAGCAGCACCGCCACGGCGCGCGCCACGTCTACGCGCCGCGGACGCGCTTCCTCCCCGACGCCGTTCTCGACGCCTTCGAGCGGCGCGTGCACGCCGGCACCGAGCCGGGCGACGCGCCCGCGGAGCCCGTAGCCGCCCGCGGCATCGACGCCGCCGCGCGCGTGCGGGCGATGTGGAAGT
>VBKW01000278.1:3127-4412 GCA_005879405.1 Deltaproteobacteria bacterium | reverse complement strand
CGACATAGATGTACTCGACTCCGTATTTGTCGACGATCCTTTTGGCCTCTTCGGAGCTCTCCGTCTCGTACAGCGTCTGCACGTCCTTGCGGCGCTGGTCCACTGTGTCGGGCTCTCCCGTCTTCTTTTCGACCGCGGTTTGCGGAATCATCGATTTGTCCACGCCACCCCTCCACAGCCATTCGTGGACGGGCCAGCCGAGCACCGTCGGAAAACCCGTGACGTGTAGGACTCCTTCACGCCTTCGACGATGAACGGCTGGCCCGGCACCTCCCGGTTCAGCCACTCTATGGCGGCGGCATCTGCGGGCAGCAGCTTCTGGAGAAAAGCGGTGCCGTCGATCGTGAACGGTGGGACGCCGCGGCCGATCCCGTTGTCGACGGCGTTCAGCGAGTAGCCGGCACCGGCGAGTAGGACGATCACGGCGCCGATCCTGTACCAATCGCTCCAGCGTCTGTTGACGATCGGAAACCCGCGCCACACGAGCACCGCGGCGAATCCGGAGAACGCGCCGAGAATGATCCATGCCTGGTAATAGAGCTTGAAGACGGTGTTCGAACGCGGATCCCCGGGATAAATGTCCTTGACGTAGATGATCTCGGGCAGAGCGATCAGGATGAACGAGACCAGCAACATGACCTCGGGGAATCCGGCGGATGCCTGACCAGCGGGCGTGACGGGAGGAGGCGGCGGGGCGACCTGACGGCGTTTCTTGCCCTTCCGCGGTGCAACTGCGTTTGTTTCGGCGTGCGGCCGTTTGGCCGCCTCTCGCCGATACATGACGTAGCTCGCGACGAAGAAGAGCTGCACCCCCCACACGACCGCCAAGTCCCAGGGAGCCGAGTGCATTCCCCAGCCGACGAAACCCCAGCCCTGGGGCGGCGGCACCATCTGGAACCAATGGGGAGACCAGAGGAGAAACGACGACGCGAGAACTCCGAGCGACAGCGCCCCAGTCCAGAGGAGCACGTCGGGTTTCCAGGGACTCTTCCCATCTCGGAGGGTCAATGCGAGCCAGACGGTGAAACCAAAAACGACGAGATAGATAGGATACTCCCAGGAACTGATCGCGTAGCACGCACCTACCGACAGCGCGAAGACGGCGACCTGCGGAAGAACGCCCAGAACCAGCTTCCCCAGCGGCGCGCTCTCGCCGAGTCCGGTGAAGATGCACAGCGCGAGCGCAAGGCAGAGCAGCACGTTCGGAATGTCCGCGACGTGGGCATGCAGGTCGTTCACGACGAAGCTGTAGATCGGGTACTCGTGGATGGTGTGGGAGATGTAG
>VBKW01000278.1:0-3089 GCA_005879405.1 Deltaproteobacteria bacterium | reverse complement strand
GCCGCGCGGCTCAGTCGCGGCAGCAGGTGAGCAGGCTCACGCGACGCCAGCGCGAACAGGCCCCCGCCCAGACTGAACGTGCCAATCAGCCCCAAGACGAACAGGTTCGACATTTGGAGGTTGTAGGCCATTCCCGGCGGGACACCCGAGACCTGCGTCAGGAGCGCCGCCATCGCGTGTCCGACGTAGTAATAGTTGATGGCCTCGCCGGCGAGGAAATGATCGAGCGGCGGGAACCAGGAGGTCTTCAACGCCGAGAGCATGAATCCGTAATCCATGAATTTCTCGAGCCCGTTGATGTCCGGTCTGGCCGTGCGGAGGCTGGTCCACACCAAGAACCAGAGGACGAAGATCGCTTCGACGAGGATGAACGAGTAGTCGCGCCGCCGCCCGACGAACGCTTCCTTCAGCTCGCGCGCGAGCCTGACGATCCCTCCCCCGCGCGCCTGAGCGCCCCACATCGCCGCGGCCACGGCGACGATCACGATGACGGTATTCCGGCGGCTGAACGGGACGAGCCGCAGGATCGACAGCAACCATACGGCCCAGGTGACGATGAGGATCCCGAGGAACTTGGAAAGTCCCCAGCCCTTGTCCGGAAACCTCGAGAACAGGTGGCGCGCCAGCGGCCACGCGACCAGACCCAGGACCTCCACCGTGACGATGAACCGTAAGCTCGCGGCGAACTCGTTCATGGAGAGGGGGCCCTGGGGGATGTTAGGCCAGCGACGCGCGCCGCCTCCCGGGCGTGGACGGTCTCGGCGACGATGAAGCGCGGCCGGCCCTTCACCTCGTCGAAAATCTTCGAAATGTAGATGCCGATTATCCCGAGGCTGATCATGATCGCGCTGCCGATGATCAGCAGCAGCAGGATGACGGTCGTGAATCCGGTGACCGCGATGCCCGAGAGGTACATGTACAGCGTCTGGATGCCCAGCACGAGCGAGCCGGCAAGGAAACACAAGCCGAGGATCGTCACGATCTGGAGCGGCAGCGACGAGAACGAGGTGATCGCGTTTACCGCGAGCCTCGCGAGCTGGAGCTTCGACCATTTCGACGTTCCGCCGGCTCGTTCCGCGACGTCGAAGGGCACCGTTGCGTGGCTGAATCCCAGCCATGGCACGAGCCCGCGGAAGAACGTGTTCTTCTCCGAGAGGCGGTTCCACGACTCGAGGACCTTGCGGTCGAGCAGCTTGAGGTCCGAAGCGTTGTCCAGGTTCACGCCCGACAGCCGTCCGAGCGTCCGATAGAACACGCGCGCGCCGATCCGGTTGGCGATGCTCTCGCGGCCGCGAGAGATCTTCACCCCCTCCACGATGTGGAAGCCCTCCCGCCATTTCGCCAGCAGCCGCGGCAGCACCTCCGGCGGATGCTGCAGGTCTGCGTCCATCACGATGCAGGCGTCGCTGAACTCGGGATGCAGCGCCTGCAGGCCGGCGCAGATGGCCGCCTCCTTCCCGAAGTTGCGGCTCAGCCTCACCGCGCAGACGTCTGGCCGGCGCGCCGCGAGGGACTCGATGACTCGCCAGGTCCCGTCGCGCGAGCCGTCGTCGACGAGGATATATTGATGCGCCACGCCGGCAGGGCGGAGATGCGCGTCGATGACCTCCACCGTCCGCTCGATCTGGAGCTCCTCTTCGAACGCCGGGATGACCACCGAGATCTGTATCGTCTTCGTCGGGATGACGCCGTCGGAATCACTTTGCGGCATTTCTTCGGGAATGTATTGGGCTAGAATTCATCGCACAAGTCGTCATGGGAAAGCATCGCATAGCCGTCGTCGGAGGTGGCTTCACGGGGTTGGCGGCGGCGACGGTCCTCAGCCAGAAAAATGACATCATCGAGGTCGACCTCTTCGAGAAGAATTCGCATCTCGGCGGGCTCGCGGCCGGCTTCAAGGAGCCGGGTTGGAATTCCGCGCTCGAGTACTACTACCACCACTGGTTCGATTCGGACCAGTCACTCAAGAAATTCGCCGCGCTGTGGGGTGCGACCGAGAAGCTGTGCTTCAAAGACCTCCTCACGGTGATCGAAACCCGTGCTGGCGGATTCGTCCCTCTGGACTCGGCCATGGCCCTGCTGAAGTACCCGGCACTCGACATGCCTGACAAGCTGCGCATGGGCGTCGTCCTCGCGTATCTCAAGGCCACGCGCAGCTGGAAGACGCTCGAGCGCGTCACCGCGGAAGAGTGGTGCATTCGTTACATGGGGGAAAAAGGCTTCAACGAGATCTGGAAGCCGCTGCTCGTCGGAAAGTTCGGGCCGCAGTACGCCTCGGTCGTGAACATGGCGTGGCTCTGGGCCCGCATTACCGCGCGCACCAAGAAGCTCGGAACGTACCGCGGCGGGTTCCAGGCGCTCATCGAGGATGTCGGCGCTTACCTTCGCGCCCGCGGTGTCCAGATCAGGCTGAGCTGTGGAGATCTCGCGATCGACAAGAGCGACAGCCCGACGGCGCGGCTGCGAGTGCGGAACTCTGCCGGCGATGCGGGCCAGTACTCGGCGGTGCTGATGGCCACCTCGCCGTTCGCCTTCGTCAAAGCCACCGAGGGACTCGTGTCCCCGGATCTCGGACCGACGCTGCTCGATCGGCCCTCGCTCGGCGTGCAGGTCGTGATTCTCTCCTTACGTGAGGCGCTCAACTCGCGTCAGAAGAACTACTGGTACAGTCTGCGGAAGCGCGAGGATCAGCCGTTCCTCGCCCTCGTGGAGCATACCCACTTCGTGCCCGAAACGGAGTTCGGTGGGGAGCACATCGTCTATCTCGCGAATTACGTCGATCCGGGTGAGCCTGACTGGCGCCTCTCGGACGACGAGCTTCGGGCGCTGGCACTGCCGACCTGCCGCCGCATCAATCCCGAATTCGATCCCGCCTCGATCCGGCGCTCCTGGGTGTTCCGCGAGCGTTATGCGCAGCCCCTCATGCTCAAGGACGCATCGCGTGACCTTCCGCCGATCCGGATCCCCGGCGTCGAGGGCCTGTACTTCGGGAGCATGGCGCACGTGTATCCCTGGGACCGGGGGACGAACTTCGCCCTGGAGCTGGGCGAGCGCATCGCCTGGATGATGCTCGAGGATCTCGGACTTCG
>VBKW01000277.1 GCA_005879405.1 Deltaproteobacteria bacterium | reverse complement strand
ATGCGCAGGGGTATCACGTGCTCCATCTCGTCGCGGATGAGGGCGATGGCGGACTCGGTAGCGTCGGCCTGGACCTCGAAGACGAGCTCGTCGTGGACTTGGAGGATCATCGCGGCGGGGATGTGCTCGCGCGTGAGGCGGGTCTCGAGCTTGACCATGGCGAGCTTGATCAGGTCGGCGGCCGAGCCTTGGACGGGGGTGTTGATCGCGGTGCGCTCGGCGAATTGGCGGACGCCTTCTTCGCGGCTCGTGAGCTCGGGGAGGTAGCGGCGGCGCTTCAGGAGCGTCGCGACGTAGCCTTGGCGGCGCGCCTCGGCGAGCGTCTCCTCGATGAAGCGCGTGACGCCGGCGTAGCGATCGAAGTAGTTGGCGATGTAGTGCTGCGCGTCGGCGAGCGGGATCGCGAGCTCGCGCGCGAGACGCTGCGGCCCCATGCCGTAGATGATGCCGAAATTGATGACCTTGGCGCGGCGGCGCATCTCGCTCGAGACGAGCGCCGGCGCGACGTCGAACACCTCGGCGGCGGTGCTGGTGTGGACGTCCTCACCGGCCGTGAACGCCTCGACGAGCACGGGATCGCCCGTCAGGTGCGCGAGGATGCGCAGCTCGATCTGCGAGTAGTCGGCGGCGACGAGCACCTTCCCCGGCTCTGGAATGAAGGCGGCACGGATGCGACGGCCTTCCTCGGTGCGGATCGGGATGTTTTGCAGATTGGGATCGGTCGAGGAGAGCCGGCCCGTCGCGGTGACCGTCTGGTTGAAGCAGGTGTGGATGCGTCCCGTCTCGGGGTGCACGAGCGCGATCAGCGGATCGACGTACGTCGAGAGCAGCTTCGCGAGCCCGCGGTGCTCGAGGATCTTCGCCGGCAGCGGGTGGACGGCGGCGAGGCGCGTCAGCACGTCGACGTCGGTCGAGAAGCCGGTCTTGCCCTTGCGGATACCGCGCGTCGAGATCTTGAGGCGCTCGAAGAGGACGTCGCGGAGCTGCGGCGTGGAGTTGATCTTGAACTCACCGCCGGCGAGCTCGTAGATCTCGCGCTCGAGCCGCGCGAGGCTGTCGCGGAACTCGGTGCCGAGCGCCGCGAGCACGTCGACGTCCACTTTGACGCCGCGCCGCTCCATCTCGGCGAGGACGCGCGTGAGCGGCATCTCGACGTCGCGGAAGAGCGCGAGCTCGTCGTGCTCCTCGAGCGCACGCGCGAGAACCGGGCGCAGGGTGAACGCGGTGCGCGCCTCCCATTCGAGTCGGCTCGGGCCCTCGGCCTCGGCCGGCGCCGCGGCACCGAGGAAGTGTCGCGCCAGCTCCTCGACGCCGTGGCTCGGCCGCGAGGGGTCGAGCACGTACGACGCGATGCCGAGGTCGAAAAGCGGGCCGGCGAGCGGCAACGCGTGGCGCTCGAGGACGATCGACGCGCGTTTGACATCCGTGCCGACCTTCTCGCATTCCGCCGACGCGAGCGCGCGCGCCACCTCGTCGGGCCACGGCGGCGTCACGTGGACGCTCGCGTCCGCGGCGGGTGCGAGCGCGATGAGCGCCGGCGCGGCCCGCATCGCCGTCTCGGCGCCGGCGTCGACGACGACGGCGCACTGCGCGGCGTCCGCTAGCTCGGCGAGCACGTCCGAACCGGAGCGCGCCGCCGCCGTCGCGGCGGTGAGCGTCTCCGGCATCGCGTTCCCGAGCTCGCGCAAGAGCGAGTGGAACTCGAGCTCGCGGCAGAGCTCCTCGACCTCTGGGCGGCGCAGCCCGTGGCTGCGGAAGTCCTCCAGGGCGCGCGTGAGCGGTAGATCGCAGCGGATCTTCGCCAGCGTCTTCGCGAGCCGCGTCTGGTCGGCGTGCTTGCGGATCTTCACGGCGAGACCCTTGGCGCCGCGAATGCCGCTGCCGTCGAGACCGTCGAGCCCGTCGAGCAGCGCTTCGAGGCTGCCGGCGTGCTTGATCAGCGCCGCCGCGGTCTTCTCGCCGATGCCGCGGATCCCCGGGATGTTGTCGATCTGATCACCCATCAGACCGACGATGTCGATCCAACGGTCGGGCTCGACGCCGTAGCGCGCGCGGACGTCGTCGAGCGTGGTGCGCTTGCCGTACATCGTGTCGAGGAGCGAGATGCGCGGGCCGACGAGCTGCTGGAAGTCTTTGTCGCCGGTGACGATCACGACATCGGTACCCACCGCGGCAAACTGCGCCGCGAGCGTGCCGATGACGTCGTCGGCCTCGACACCGCGCTCCTCGATCACCGCAATCGCCAGCGCGGCGACGAGGCGGCGCACGAGCGGCAGCTGTGGCGCCAGCTCGTCGGGCAGCGCGCCGCGGTTGGCCTTGTAGTCGGCGAAGAGCTCGTCGCGAAACGTCTCGCCGGGCGCGTCGAAGACGATCGCGACGTGCGACGGCCGCTCGTCGCGGATGAGCTTCAAGAGCATCGTCGTGAAGCCGTACACGGCGTTCGTGGGCACGCCCTTCGACGTCGACAGGAACGGGATGGCGTGGAACGCGCGGAAGACGTACGAGCTGCCGTCGACGAGGTAGAGCCGCGTCGCCGTGGCCGCGGCCGTTGCCTTAGCGTCCGCGTCCGCGGTCGCGTCGCTCATCGGAAGCTGCTTCTCCATCGGCGAGGTTATCTTGACAACTCCGGAGGCGCTGGCTAAACGTGCGCCCGCTTTAATTTCTGCATGATTCCATCGACATTTAGCCACACAAACGCATATCGCGCGACCGCGGCGCCTGCGTACTCGGCGCGGGAGGCTGCGCGTGCTTGAGGTGCGGAATCTCACGAAGCGCTACGGCGACATCGTCGCCGTCCGCGACGTCAGCTTCAGCGCCGCACAGGGCCAGATTCTCGGCTTCCTGGGGCCGAACGGCGCCGGGAAGACAACGACGATGCGCATCCTGACCGGCTTCCAGCCGGCGACGAGCGGCACCGCCAAGGTCGCCGGCTTCGACGTCTTCACCGAGAGCGCCGAGGTGCGCCGCCGCATCGGCTACCTGCCGGAGACCCCCCCGCTCTACGCCGACATGGCGACCGAGCCGTACTTGCGCTTCGTCGCGCGCATCAAAGGCATGCCGAAGGCGGCGATCGAGGACGCAATCGAGCGCGTCGTGAAGCTCTGCGGCCTCACGACGGTTCGCGACCGGCTGCTCGGCCATCTCTCGAAGGGCTTTCGGCAGCGGGTGGGTCTCGCGCAAGCGCTCATTCACGACCCACCCGTTCTCGTCCTCGACGAGCCGACGATCGGCCTCGACCCACGCCAGATCATCGAGATCCGCTCGCTGATCCGCGAGCTCGCCGGCCAGCGGACGGTGATCCTCTCGACGCACATCCTGCCGGAGGTGTCGCAGATCTGTCAGAAGGTCGTGATCATCAACGAGGGCCGCGTCGTGCTCGAAGAGGACATGGCGGCCCTCACGCGCAGCGGCAGCCTCGAGGAGGTCTTCCTGCGCGCGATCGCGAAGGAGACCGTCGAGGAGAGCGGCGTCAGCAGCGAGGAGCAAGGCTGAGCGATGCACACTGTCGTCACCATCGGGGGGCGAGGCTGAGCCCATGCGCAACGTCCTCACCATCGCCGGGCGCGAGTTGAAGTCGTATTTCGTGTCGCCGATCGCGTACGTCGTCTTGACGGGGTTCCTGCTGCTCGGCGGCTGGTTCTTCTTCAACTTGCTGGCGCGCTTCAATTCGATCCTCACGTACTACTCGATGCAGCAGAACCCTCAAGTTTTGCAGCGTCTTAACCTGAACGAGTTCGTGATCGCGCCGCTCCTCCACAACCTCTCCGTCGTACTCGTAATCCTCGTCCCGGTGATCACGATGCGCTCGCTCGCCGAGGAGAAGAAGGCCGGCACGTACGAGCTGCTCCTCACCTCGCCGCTGCGGGTCTCGGAGATCGTGCTCGGCAAGTTTCTCGGCTCCTTCGTTTTCGTCGCGATCATGGTGGCCCTGACGGGAGTGTACCCGCTGATCCTCTTCGCGTACGGCGAGCCGGAAACCGGCGTCGTCCTCGGTGGCTACCTAGGGCTGTTGTTGATGGCGACGTCCTTCGTCGCGATCGGTTTGTTGGCCTCTTCGTTCACAGAGAACCAGATCATCGCCGCGGTGAGCGGCATCGTGGCGCTGTTGCTCCTGTACATCGTGAACTGGCCCGCGGATAACGCCGGCGAGACGATCGGCGCCCTCCTGCGGTATCTCGCGATCACCGAGCACTTCGCGCAAATGGTGAAGGGCGTCATCGACTCGAAAGACCTCGTCTACTTCGCGACCGTGATCGTGCTGGCGCTCTTTCTCACTCACCGCTCGGTCGAGTCCGTGCGCTGGAGGTGACGGTGGGCGGACGCTCGACCTCGCTCTTCGGCCTCTGGGGCCTCGTGCTCGTCGTTTTCGGCGTCGTCGCGTACGCGGTGACGCGGGGAGCGTTGGCGTACAGCTTCCTGCACATCGGCCTGGGCTTGCTGCTGATCGTCCTCTACCTGACCTCGAGCCGCGACAGCCTCACGACGATCCTCGGCGAGCGCTCGACGAAGTACGGCGCCAACGCCGTCGTCTATTCGCTGATCTTCGTCGCCGTCGTCGTGGTGGTGAACTGGCTCGCCGCGCGCCACAACCATCGCTGGGACCTGACGTCGCAGAACGTCTTCTCGCTGTCGACGCAGTCGAAGGCGGTCCTCACCAAGCTCGACAAGCCGATCGTCGTCGACGCCTTCGTCGAAGGCGGCAGCGACCCGCAGCTGCAAGATCTCCTCGACAGCTACCGCTACACCTCCGACAAGCTCACGTTCCACATGGTCGACCCCGACAAGGAGCGCGATCTCGCCGAGCGCTATCACGTGACCGAGCTGCCGACCGTCCACATCCAGTACGGTGATCAAACGGCGACGGTCACCCGTGACGTGAGCGAGGAGACGCTCACGAACGGCCTCATCAAGGCGACCCGGACGACGAAGAAGGTCGCCTGCTTCCTCGACGGTCACGGCGAGCCCGACATCGACAATCGCGAGGCGCGCGGCTTCTCGAGCCTGAAGGACGCGCTCACGAACGAGAACTACGACACGAAAAAGGTGCTGCTCGCGACCGAGCAGGACGTACCCGCCGATTGCACGGTGCTGATCGCCGCCGGCGCCGAGAAGCCGCTGTTCGAGCACGAGGTCAGCGTCCTGACGAATTATCTCCGTGCCGGACGGTCGGCGCTCTTCCTCGTCGGACCGCGGCGCGGCGCCGAGCTCGTGACTCTCGTCGATCCGTGGGGCGTGAAGGTGACGAACTCGGTCGTCGTCGATCAGGTCGTGCGCCTCTTCCAAGGGCCCGCGCTCGGCCTGCAGATCCTCGCCTCGACGTACGGCACGCATCCGATCACGACCGACTTCAAGGAGCGCACGATCTTCCCGATGGCCCGCGCCGTCCAGGCGAACGCCGCCGGCAAGACCGGCATCACGGCGACCGAGCTCGTGAAGTCGAGCCCGACCGCGTGGGCCGAGACCGACGTCGAGGGCGTCTTCCAGCGCGGCGAGGCGGTGCAAGACGACAAGGACATCAAGGGACCGGTTCCGCTCGCCGTCGCCGTGACCGGCAAGCACAAGGACATGGGGTTCGGCAAGGAAGGCGAGACGAAACTCGTCGTCGTCGGCGACTCCGATTGGGCGACGAATCAGTTCCTGACGCAGCTCTTCAACCGCGACCTGATGCTCAACATGATGAACTGGCTCGGCGGCCAAGAGGAGCTGATCTCGATCCGGCCGCGCGCCATCAAGGCATCGCGCGCGCAGCTCACGCCCGACGAGAGCCGGCGCATCTTCTACCTCTCGGTGCTGATCATGCCGGAAATGCTGCTCCTCCTCGGCCTCACCGTGTGGTGGCGCCGGAGCACGAAGTGAGGCCGCGGAACACCCTCCTTCTCCTCCTCGTCCTCGCCGCCCTCGGCGCGTACGTCTACTGGGTCGAGCTGCCGCACGAGAAGCGCGAGGCGGAGCAGAAGCAGCTCCTCACGTTCGAGAAGGACAAGGTCGCGTCGATCACGCTCGAGTATCCCGATCACCAGATCGCGCTCGCGCGCGACGCCGACAAGCACTGGCGGCTCGTGAAGCCGATCGAGGCACCCGCCGACGACACGGCGGCGAACAACCTCGTCACGGCGGTGGCCGACGCGAAGGTCACGCGCACGCTCGACGACGTCGCCGACAAGCTCGCGTCGTACGGCCTCGCGCCGCCGGAGGCGGTCGTGAAGCTCGGCCTCGAAGGCGGCACCGAGCTGCCGGCGCTCAAAGTCGGCAAGACGACGCAGGTCGGCTTCTCCGCGTACGTCCAAAAGGACGACGAGAAATCGGTGCGCATCGCCGGCGGCGCCCTCCAGACCGGCCTCAAGAAGGACGTGAAGGACCTGCGCGACAAGAACGTGATCGCGTTCGACGAGGCGCAGGTGAAGAGAGT
>VBKW01000276.1 GCA_005879405.1 Deltaproteobacteria bacterium | reverse complement strand
CTCGGCGAGCAGGCGGCGCTCGCACTCTGCGCCCAGCTCCTCAACATGGTGCCGGAGATGGAGACCAAGTTCTGCCTCTCCGGCCAGATCATCGACGAGGCACGCCACGTCGAGGTCTTCGGCCGCTACCTCGACAAGCTCGGCGTGACGGCACCGCTCAATCCGGCGCTCGAGGATCTGGTGCACCGGCTCCTCGAGTCGGATCACTACGGCGAGAAGATCGTCGGCATGCAGATCTTTCTGGAAGGCGTGGCGGTCGGGCTCTTCCAGCGCTTTCAGAAAGACAGCCCCGATCCGCTCATGCGCGACCTCATCCAGCTCGTGCTGCGCGACGAGTCGCGGCACGCCGGCTTCGGCGTGATCTACCTCGCGGACAAGTTCCGCGCCGTGACCGTCGCCGAGCGCCGGCGTGTCGAGGATTTCGTCGCCGAGCTGTGGCGGCTCTTCCACCACGCGACCGGGTCGCCGTTCGGACCGGTGAACGAATTTCTCGCCGCGACGTTCGACGACATCGCGCACCGCTTGCGGTTGATCGGCCTCGAGCTGCGCGCCTGACGCGCGCGCCTACTTCGTGCGTCGGGGACGCCGCCCACGCTCACTTCGTGCTCGCGACCGTGTCGGGAACCCCGCCCTCGGTGACCGCGACCCACTTGAACTCCTGCTCGTCGTTGCTCCAGTAGAAGAGCGAGGTGACGCTCTCGTTCTTGAAGTAGTCGAGCGCGGCGTGCGCGAGCCGCAGCTCGTGGGGCTCGCCGACGTAACAATCGATCACGCCGCGGCCGCACGCCGTACGATAGTAGCCGGCCGCCAACGGCCGGATGCCGACGACGCGGAAGTACGCGAGCTCGCGGTTGTGGAGGACGAGGTGCGATGTGACCGCGTTCTCGCCGCAGAGAAAGGCGAAGACGCCGAACGCGGTGCCGTCGGTTCGCATCAGCACGCGCGCCTCGTCGGGGCGTCCGTCGCCGTCGAAGTCGGCGCCGGCGACGAGGAATCGACCCGGGTCGCCGCCGCGCCATCTGTCGCTCACCTCGGCGGCAGCCGGCAGCCGCCAGCCGTCGGGGAGCGCGACGTCGTCGCGGCCGCACACGCGCGCCCGCACGACGGGCGCCTGCACATACGCCGGCGCGTACGGCTGCGGAATCGCCTTCACCGCGCCGGGAAGCCCCGCGCAGCCCGCGACCAATGAGAGAAGCACCAATGTCAGCACCCGACCACCCATCATCACGACCTCCTCGCGGCGATGTCTTACCCCAACGGTGCCCGCCGCATCCAGAGCGAACGCCATGTCGTCGCGTTCGGCATCGTGGCGGCGATTTGGTAGATCGGCCTGCTCATGCCGTCGGTCACCGCCGTTCTGATCGCCAACCGCGGCGAGATCGCGGTGCGGATCATCCGCAGCTGTCGCGCGCTGGGAGTGCGAGCCGTCGCCGTCTACTCGGAGGCGGACGCGGACGCGCCGCACGTGCGCCTCGCCGACGCCGCAGTGGCGATCGGCCCGGCGCCGGCACGGGCGAGCTACCTCGACGTCGCGGCGCTCATCGCGGCGGCGCGCGCCAGCGGTGCAGACGCGGTCCATCCCGGCTACGGCTTCCTTTCCGAGAACGCCGCCTTCGCGCGCGCGGTGGCCGACGCGGGTCTCACGTTCATCGGACCACCGCCGGCGGCGATCGCCGCGATGGGCGACAAGGTCGCGGCGCGAACGATGATGGAGCGTGCCGGCGTACCGGTCGTCCCGGCGTCGGGCGTTCTGCCCCCGGACGCCGGCGCGTTCGCATCGGCGGCGGCGGTGACGGGCTACCCGGTCGTGATCAAGGCGGCCGCCGGCGGCGGCGGCAAAGGCATGCGCATCGTGCGTGAGGCGACGGCACTGCCGGACGCCATCCGCGCCGCCGCGCGCGAGGCGACCGCCGCATTTGCCGACGGCCGGATCTATCTCGAGCGCTACCTCGAGCGGCCGCGGCACGTCGAGGTGCAGGTGTTCGGCGATACCCACGGACGCCTCGTGCACCTCGGCGAACGCGAGTGCTCGATCCAGCGGCGCCATCAGAAGATCGTCGAGGAGACGCCGTCGCCGGCGGTCACTCCGGAGCTGCGCGCGGCAATGACGGAGGCCGCCGTGCGCGCGGCGCGCGCCGTCGACTATGTCGGCGCCGGCACCGTCGAGTTTCTCCTCGACCAGCACGGACGCTTCTACTTCCTCGAGATGAACACGCGTCTACAGGTCGAGCATCCCGTCACGGAGTGGACGACGGGCGTCGACCTCGTCCGCGAGCAGATCCTGGTCGCGCGCGGCGCGCCGCTCTCCTTCGCGACGGTGACGCCGCGCGGCCACGCGCTCGAGTGCCGGCTCTACGCCGAGGATCCCGCGCGCCAGTTCCTGCCCGCGACCGGCATCGTCCACGTGCTCGTCGAGCCCGCGGGCGCCGGGGTGCGCTTCGACGGCGGCATCGCCCGCGGCAGCGTGGTCGGCGTCGAGTACGATCCGATGCTGGCGAAGATCTCGACCTGGGGCGCGACGCGCGAGGAGGCGCGGACGCGCATGCTCGCCGCGCTGCGCGAGACGGTGCTGCTCGGCGTCGTGACGAACCGCGACTACCTGCGCGCCGTGCTCGCACATCCGGCGTTCGTCGCCGGGGCGACGCACACCGAGTTTCTTGCCGCGCACTTCGCCGACTGGCGGCCGGGCCCGGGCGCCGAGCGCGCGCGGGTCGCGATCGCCGCGGCGCTGGCGCTCACGAGCCGCGCAGTCGGCGACAGCGAAAGCGACGGCGCGCGCCGCGCGGCGGCATCGCCATTCGCGACGCTCGGCGGCTGGCGCAGCGGAGGCACGGCCGCATGACCGGGCAGGTGCCCGGCACGACGCGCCGGCGTAGGAGTTCGCCTGGCGTCGCCTCCGGAGGCGCCCGCGCATGAGCGTGATCGTACTGGTCGACGGCGAGCCGCTCGCGGTGACGATCGCGCACGGCGCAGATGGCCTCGTCGGCCGCGTCGGCGACGTCGAGTACCGCGGCACGATCCGCCGCGACGGCGAGACGTGGCGGATCGAGCTCGGCGAGCGCGTGCTCCTCGCGACCGTCGTCCGCGCCGCCGACGCGGTGTGGATCGCCGCCGACGGCGAAATCTACCGCTGCGTGCTCGCGGCCGAGGAACGCGCCGCCGCGGGGACGGCGCGGGTCGCGACGCCGCGGGTCACGGCGCCGATGCCGGGCAAGGTCCTCGAGGTCGTCGTCGCGCCAGGGCAGCGCGTCGCCGCCGGCGACCCGCTCGTCGTGCTCGAGGCGATGAAGATGGAGACCGTCGCGAGCGCCGAGAGCGCCGGCGTCGTCACGCGCGTGCACGTGAGCGTCGGAGCGATGGTCGAGCCCGGGCAGCTCCTAGTCGAGCTCGATCCGTCCTGAGCAGGTCGATGAAAAACGACCATCTGCTGCGTTGCTCGGTCGCTCCGCTGCTCGGCGTAACCTAAGCTGTGCCTGCTTGCCCTCGCTTGGCGAGGGCGCTGCTCACTTCCCTCGCGCCTTGCATCTGGTCATTTTTGATCGACCTGCTAAGCGGCGCTGAGGTCGCGGCGAGCGTGGCTAGGGACCGAGGCAGCTGAAGCCGGACAGCAGCCCGGCGGCACCGAGCACCTCGGCGGCGCGTGGCGACGTGGCCGCGATCGCCTGATCGGTCTTGCAGCTCGTTTGACCGACCACGCAAGTGGCGACGTCGTCGATCGACGAGAACACGCCGCACGCATCCTGCAACCCCGCGAAGCCGAGCGCGGCGCGCATCTCGGCCGGCAGAAGCGGGCTGCACGCCCGCACGATGGTGTCGTGCGCGCGCCCCGTCGCCTTCGTGAGCCCGCTGAGGCGGTGCGTGCAGTTGCTGTTTGCCCTGGCGGTGCACGCGGCGAAGTCCGCAGGGGTCGCGAAGCCGCCCTTCTCTTGGATGTCCTGGCACGCGACGAGACCCGTCACGCAGCCCTCGGCGCTCGTGATGCGCGTCGAGGCGAGCTTGCCGCCGGTCTTCGTGAGCGTCGACTGACAGAACAGGATCGTCCGTCCGGTCGGAGTTGCGGCACTGCCGTCACCCACCGCTCCGGGACCGGTGCACGGAAACGCCGCGGCGAGACCGCTCGCGGCCAAGAGCTTGCCGGCGCGTGGGCTGAGGACGGCAGTCACCGCCCCGGCATCGCAGGCGAGGCTCTGACCGAGACACTGGAAGAGCGCGACCGCGTCGCCGAGGCTTCCCGGCGAGCTCAGCGCACCGCAGTCGGAGAGCGTCTGCTCGAAGCCGAGACCGCCGACCGTTTTCGACAAATCCTGAATGTCGATCATGCCGCAGGTACGCGCGGCGGTGAGCTTCGCTTGCATCCGCGCCTGCATCGCGGTGACGAGCGTCGCCGCCTTGCCGCAGGTGCGCGTGTGCGCCGCCGCGCGGCACTTCGTGAGCGCGTCGCCGCCGAGCGTGCCTTTCTCGCCTCCGATCTCGCAGGCGACGAGCGCGGCCACGCAACCGCCTTCCGCCTGCACGATCTTCGTGAACGCGACGACGGCTTGCTTTGCGACCGCGCTCTGACAGGTCCCGAGCACCGACGCCGGCACAGGCGGACAGGCATCGCCGACGCCGTCGTGGTTGCTGTCCTCCTGCCCGGGGTTCGCCACCGTCTGACAGTTGTCGCAGACGTTGCCGACGCCGTCGCCGTCGAGGTCGCGCTGATCGGGATTGAAGACCGTGGGGCAGTTGTCGAGCGCGTCGGGGATGCCGTCGCCGTCGCTGTCGATGACCGCGACGATCGCCACCGGCTGCACGAGGTCGAACGAGTCGGAGAGCACCGTGATCGTCCCGCTCACCGGCTCGACGCGGAAGATCTTGTTCGCGACCGCGTCGGCGACGACGTACGTGCCGTCGGGCGCGACCGCGACGTCGCGCGGGTCTTTGAAGAACGACTCGTCGCTCGCGACCGGAATCACGGTGCCGTCGCCCTCGTCGACCGCGAAGATCGCGCCCGGGCTCGAGCCGAAGTGATTCGGGTCGGCGTGCTCGTCGGCGACGACGATGCCGAGGGTCGGATCGAAGTCGATGCCGCCGAGCTTCACGAAGTCGCCTTCCGTCGTGATCGTCTGCGTCCCGCCGCTCGGATCGACGACGCGCACCGCGGAGCCGAACGACTGGACGGTCGGGTCGTCGCACGGTCCGGGCGTCGGCGTCGCGGTGGCGTCGGTGCGCGTCGCCTTCGGCGTCGGCGTCGACGTCGGGCCGGTCGCGGACGGCGTCGGGCCGGTCGGCGTCGGAACCGGCGTCGGGCAGCCGATGCCGGCGTCGGCGACCAGGACGTTGCCGCCGCCGTCGAACGCGATCTTCACCGGATTCAGCAGCTCGGGGCTGGTCGAGAGCGGCGTCACCGTGCCGCTCGTCTCATCGACGGTGAGGATTGCGCCGCGCGAGCCGTTCACCGATGCGTCGCGGTCGGCGACGACGAGCGTACCGTCGCGCTTGGCGAGGACGCCGCTCGGGTTCGAGAACGGTTTGCCCTCGGCGATCGTCGCCTCGACGACCTTGCTGGCGCGCCCGACGCGGAACACCGCGCCTCGTCGTCCGGCGCCGGCGTCCTGGTCGACGACGACCAGATCGCCGTGGCGGTCGATCGCCGCGTCGAATGGGTTCACGAGGAGCGGATCGCCGGCGAGGAAGCTCAGGAGCCCGGTCGTCGCGTCGAGACCGAAGACGGCGCCCGTGCCGTCGGCGGTGCCGAGGCCGCGCGGATCGGCGCCACGGTCGACGATGAGAAAATCGACGCGCGAGCGTCCGAGCGTAGGCGGCGGCGCAGCGCCGACGATCCGCACCTGCACCGGCGAGCTGAAGAACGCGCTCGTCGCCTTCGTCGTCAACGTCCCGTCGGGCGCAATCGCGAAGATCTTCTTCGCACTCGCGTCGGCGACGAGGAGATTCCCGGCGTCGTCGACGGCGACGCCGCGCGGCCGGATCAGCGCCGCGTTCGTGACGGTGCGCGTGATCGCGTTCGTCGCGAAGTCGTACGCGAACAGCGCGCCGGTGTTGGTCGCGAGGTCGGCCGGGTTCGCGTCCTCGTCCGCGAGCACGATCGTGCCGTCGGATGCCATCGCGATGCCGATCGGCTTCGTGAGGCCGTGCGTCTCACCCTTGGTCCCGTGCAACAGCGTGACGCAGCCTCCCGTCGCGGGATCGATCCGAAAGAGCGCCCCGGAGGAGGCGCTGCCGTCGATGACGAGGATGTCGCCACCGCCTTCGACCACCGCGCGCTCGGGGTTGTTGAAGCGCGCGCAGCCGGAGAGCGGGACGAGCGCACCGGTCGCGCGCTTCCAGCGGAACACCTGGCCGTTCGAGCCGTTCACGGAGGCGTCGGGATCGACGATGATGACATCGCCGTTCGCCTCGAGCGCGAGACCGCTCGGGTTCACGAGCGGCGCGCCCTGCGCGAGCGTCACGGTGATCTTGCCGGTCGTGGCGCTGACACGGTAGATCGCGCCGTCCGTCGCCGTCGTGCCGGTGTCGGCGCCGCGGTCGGCGACGATCAGACTGCCGTCGACGTCGACGATCGCATCGAACGGGTGCTGCAGGGCCGGGTCCTTCGTGACCCTCACGACGATGCCGGAGGTACGCACCTCGAAGACGCCGTGCGCGCCGTCGTCGGCGACGAGCAGACTGCCGGTTGCGAGCGCGCGCGCCCGCGCCGCGGGGAGCACGAGCAGCAACGTCGCGACGAGCGCGCCGACGAGGTTCACGTGCCTACGACCTGATGTCGTGCGGGGGGCTATACGGTGTGGATCGCAGCGCAACAGGAGGTGCGATCGCAAATCCGGTGCCGCTGGACGTGCCACAGAGGGCGGGAACCGCAGCGCTTTTTGCGATCGCCGGCCTCCCGAGCCCTTGCAACGGTGCACGATCGGTCGCTGATCGTGGAGGTTCTGCGCGACCGACGCCGGCCGCGCGCGGATGCCACACGCGACGCAGCGACGCCGTGCGCGGTGCAGGCCGTGACGCTCGGACGTCGAACGCGGCGGAGCCGCCGCCGACGGTCAGATGTCGAAGCGCTCGCCGACGCGGAGGCCGAGCGCGGCGGCGGCCTCCGCCGCGGCGCTCTTCTCGCGCGTGCCCTCGACCCGCGCCTTCCCGAAACGCACCGCACCGTCACCCGCCGCGATGATGAGGCCGTGCGCGTCGCACACGACGATCGTTCCCGCGGCGGCGGCGGTCGGCGTATCGACGCGGTGGCTGTCGAAGAGTCGCAGCTGCGACGCGCCCCGCACCGCGTAGGCGCCCGGCTGCGGATCGCAACCGCGGACGAGATCGTGGACACACGCCGCCGGCCGCGACCAGTCGATGCGCGCGTGCGCATCACGACAGAGCGGCTCGTACGTCGCGAGGCGCTCGTCCTGCACGACGCGCGGCGCCTTCCCCTGCGCGATCAGATCGACGCTGTCGAGCACGAGCCCGACACCGGCGGGAACGATGCGGCCGTAGTAGAGCGAGCCGGCGCTGTCGTCGTCGCCGATCGGGATCGGACGCTGCGCCAGGACAGGACCGGTATCGATGCCCGCGTCGACCCAGAAGACGGACACGCCGGTCTCGCGATCGCCCTCGATGATCGCCCAGTTGATCGCGCTGCCGCCGCGGTGTCGCGGCAAGAGCGACGGGTGGAAGCAGATGCTGCCGAGCCGCGGCACCTCGGCGA
>VBKW01000275.1 GCA_005879405.1 Deltaproteobacteria bacterium | reverse complement strand
TCAGTTGCGGATTGACGTGCTCGATGCGGGCGATCGCGGCGTCGACGAGCTCACGCGCAGTGACGTCGCGGCGGCGAACGAGCTCCGCTTGCGCGGTTGCGTCGAGCGATGCCAACCGTGCGTCGCGCACCGGCGTGTTCGTAAACGCGACATGTGGGATTGTCAATCGAGCATGGCCGGCCGGCATCCGTTACCGTCTCCGTCTCGATTTCGCGTCCGTCGGGCGCGTGCACCGCGCCGCGCTTTCACGAGCGTCGACGGCGCGCAGCCGCGTCGCCGAGCAGCGGCCGCACATCGACGCGCCCGCGCGTCGCAAGCAGCGGCGCCCACAAGTCGCCGCGCCGCGCGACGCGGGCGGGAACGTTGTCGATGCGAAAATCCTCGATCGCGATGCCGCGCCGTACCTCGTCCCAGGTGACCGGCGCCGACACCGACGCCTGCGGCGTCGGGCGTACCGAGTAGATCGACGCCAGCGTGCGACCCCAGGCGTTCTGGTTGTAGTCGACCAGCACGCGCCCGGCGGGACGCTTGGCGACCTTATAGACGGCCGTCATCAAGTCGGGGTGGCGCGCGGCGAGGTCGATCGCGAAGCGCTTCGTCAACTCCCACACCTCGTGCTGCGTCGGGCCGCGGACGATCGGGACGTAGACGTGCAAGCCGCGCGAGCCGGTGGTCTTCACGTACGTCGGGAAGCCGAGGGCGCGGAGACCCTCGTCGACGAGGAGCGCGCTCTTACAGACGTGCGCGAACGTCGCGCCGGGGCCGGGATCGAGATCGAAATGCACGTAGTCGGGACGATCGACGTCGTCGCAGCGTGCGTACCACTGGTTCAAATCGATACAGCCGAGATTGATCACCCAGAGGAGCGCCGGCACGTCCTGGATCATCGGAAAGTCGATGACGTTTCCCGACGCGTGCTCGATCGAGCACGTCTCGATCCACGGCGGCCGCGGCGTCGGCGCGCGCTTCATGAAGAAGAACTGCCCCGCGGCGCCGTGCGGGTAGCGCTTCATGACCATGGCGCGGTCGTGCAGGTGGGGGAGGAGCACCGGCGCGATCGTCACGTAGTAGCGGATGAGGTCGCCCTTCGTGAGGCCGAGGTCGGCCCAGAAGACCTTGCGGAGATTGGTGAGCCGGACCTCGCGGTCGCCGACGGCGACGGTCGCGTCGTCGACGTCGGTCGGGATGAGCCGTGCGGCGGCGGTGCCGAGCACGACGCCGGGTCGTGCGTGCGCGGGCCTCGCGCGCGACGACGCGGCGCTGCCGACGCTGCGCCGCGACGGATGATGATCGCGCTGCTCGTAGAGGAGCGCGAGATTGTAGTGCGCGTCGGCGAGCTCGGGGTCGTGCTCGACGGCGTGCTCGTAGCAGCGGACGGCGTCCTTCGGTCGCTTCGCGTCCTCGAGGACGACGCCGAGATTGTACCAGGCGAGACCGTTGTCGGGCTCGACCTCGGTCGCGGCGCGGTAGTGAACCTCGGCGCTCGTGAGGTTGCCGTCACAATGGAGCATCCGACCGAGATTGATGTGCGCGGTGACGTGCGTCGGCTCGAGGTCGAGCGCGTGGTGATAGGCGGCGCGGGCTTCGAGCGGCGAGCTGTCCTCGAGCTCCATCGCCAGATCGCACCAGTCGTCGGCGCTCAAGTCGGGGCGGTGGGCGCGCGCGGGGGCGCGGAAGTGCGCGACTTTGCAAGCGCCGCGCATCACCTGCGCCGCGTCGAAGTTGAACAGGAATTGCCCCGAGTCCGGTTGCCAGCGGCTCGCGCCGTCCCAGGCGACGACGCGCCGCCCGTCGGCGTACACCGAGAGCCGCGTGATCGGCCGCTCGCCGATCTGCCGGCGCAACGAGGCGAGAATCGCGCCGATCTGCCGGACCGGCACGCGCTTCTCGAGGAGACCGCGCATCGTCCGCAGCAGCACGATGTCGACGAAGTCGAAGCGCATGCGGCCGCGGCCGTCGCGCAGCGGCGTCACCAAGCCGGCGCCGACGGCCTGCCGCAGACGCCGCGGCGGCACCCCGACGAGGCGCGCGACTTGCGCCGTGTCGAGACGGGCGCGCGGATCGCTGGCGCGTCCCGCGAGCACCTACTTCTTGTGAGCGCGACGCTCGGACTTTGCTGAGACGCGACGGCGCGCCGCGGCGGCGGGGCGTCGCTTGCCGGCCGATGCGCGCATCGCCGCGGATTGCGGCTGCTCCTCGGGCTTCGCGCCTCGGTGTGCCAGGCTCTCCTTCAACGCCTGCATGAGATCGATGACCTGTGCGCGGGCCGCCGGCGCCTCCGGCATCCGCACTTCCTCCCCGGCCACCTTCTGTTCGACGGCGGCCTTCACGCGGTCGCGATACGTATCCTCGAATTTGTCCGGCTTGAACTCGCGCTCGGAGAGTTGCTCGATCAGCTTGCGTGCGAGCTCGACCTCGTTCGCGCGTACTTTGACGCCGCCGCCCTTGTCGACCTCGTCGAAGCTCCGCACCTCGTCGGCGTAGTACATCTGGTGCAGGACGAGACCGTCCTGATACGGCCGGATCAGCACCAACTGCTCCTTGCCGTGGCTGATGAACTGCGCGAGCGCGACCTTCTGCGTCGCGTGCATCGCCTCGGCGAGGAGATGGTACGCCTTCTCGGCGCCCTTGTCGGGTCCGAGATAGTGCGCGTCCTCGTAGTACATCGGGTCGACGCTCGCGAGCGGCACGAACTCCTGGATGTCGATGGCGTGGCTCGCCTCGGCGTCGAGGGCCGCCAGCTCGGCGGGCGTGAACGTCACGAAGCGGCCCTTCTCGAACTCGAAGCCTTTGACGATCTCGCCGCGCTCGACGACGCGCTCGCAGTGCGGGCAGAAGAGCTGCTGCTTGATCCGCGTGCCGCAGACCTCGTGCAGCATGTTGAACGCGATGCGTTCGGAATGCGTCGCGACGTAGAGCCGCGTCGGAATCGAGACGAGACCGAAGCTGATCGTGGCCGAGCCGATCGAGCGTGCCGCCATGGGCGCCTCCTTAAAAGACGACCGCGCAGATTGTCAATCCACGGGCTGGGTCGATGTCCGTCGCCATAGGTGTCACCGTCGCCACAGGTGTCACTACGATACGTGCACGACGGGCTGGCGTCGACGGGCGTTCGGCCCGCCGACCGGGCGAGGAGGGCCGCCTGGGATGACGCGGATGGCTCCGTCCGCAGCCTGCGGGGCGGCGCGTCCGACGCGCGCCGCCCCACGACAGTGCGATCAGGCGCTTGCTTCGGCGGTGGCTGATACGTCCTGCGCGCCGGCGCGCTCGAAGATCTCCTTTGCGAGCTTGCGCTCGTCGCGATCTTCCGTGTGCACCGAGATGAGGATGTTGCCCTCGCGCAGCTTGCCCTCGTACCGTCTCGCCTCGTACTCGGGGATCCCCATCCCGATGAGCGCGCCGGTGGCGCCGCCGACCGCGCCGCCGACCGCCGCGCCGCTCAGCGCCGCCATGATCGGTCCGGCGGCGATGAATGGACCGAGCCCCGGTATGGCGAGCGCGCCGATACCCGCGAGCCATCCGAGTGCGCCGCCGAGGATACCGCCGGTGCTGCCGCCGGTCGCGGCGCCCTCCGGCGCTTTCGTGTGCTGCTCGTGTCCGAGGTCGCGTGTGCCCGCCGTGTCGGGCACGAGCACCGAGATGTCCATGCTGGAGAATCCCGCCGTTTTGAGATCGTTCAGCACCCGCTCCGCTTGCAGCTCGTTGCAAATCCCGAACACCGCTTTCGACGCCATGTCATGCCTCCCTTCCGAAATACGTCAGCGCGCCGCGACTTCGAGCTGATTGTCGACCCGCTTCACGCCGGCGATGCCGTTCACTTTCGCTGCGACCTTGTTCCGCTCCTGCTCGTTCGCCACCGGCCCACGCAGCGTGACCACACCGTCGACCGTGATCACCTTCACGTTCTTCGCGTCGGTGGAGAGTGAGTCGTCGGCGACGATCGCCTTCCGAACGTCTTGCGTGACGGTCCGGTCGGCGGGGTTTTCCGATTGATTCTGCGCCGTCAGCGTATCGCCGCCGCGATCGCGAACGTTCACCGCGGTGTTGTCGCGTGGCGCTTGCTGCGCTGCCGCTGCCTTCTGTCCCGCGGGCGCCTGTTGTGCACGTGCCGTTCCCTCGTTCCGGTCACGCGAGCAGGCGACACAAGTCAGGAGTAGAGCCGACACTACGAGTGCCACCATTTTCATTGGACCCTCCCGTGAAGCTTCGGCTGCGTCGCACCTCGCGACGCTTTCATCGTAGCGAGCGAGCCCCATGCCAACGAACGCGCGTATGTGAGCGCCGCCGCAGGGCCGCGCAGCGTTGGGACTTTCCGCCTCGTCCCCGGACATTTCCGAAACCTCGCGGCGAACGACAAGAAGTTGCGCCTACCCGCGCGTGTAAGATGTACGAGCGTGGCCGCGGCAGGGCGCCGCGAAGCCGTCGAAAACGCGAGCGATGCAGCGCGGACGGCGCAGGCACGGGGGTTGCACAACCGCCCACCGACGCAACGCGCGAGAGCTCCACGACCGAATCCGTGACGCCGATTGCGCACGAGAGGTGACCGATGATGATCCGAGCGTCCACCACGCCGGCTCGACCGCTCCTCCTTCTTCTCTTCACCGTCGCCGCCTGCGGGCACGGCGGCGGCGGCAACGGTGGCGGCAACAACGGTCCGCCGCCGCCGCTGCAGACCTCACGGCAGTTCCGCGCGATCGCCGGCATCTCGATGGGCGCCTACGGCGCGATGAACCTCGGCACGAAGCACGCCGACGTCTTCGGCGTCATCGGCTCGCTCGGCGGCCCCGTCGACATGCAGCAGCTCCTCAGCGACGGCGTCCACGACGGGCTCGAGGTGAAGCCGCAAACCGACATTCCACGGAACGTCGGCGACGACTTCACGTTCGATCATCTGCCGCCGTACCCCGATCGCGATTCGCGCCTGTCGCTCTTCCAGGATCTCGTGATCGCGTTCGGCAATCCGTACCTCCACAATCCCGATCCGGCGCGGCAATACCTCGCGTCGGATTCCGAGCCGGCGCGCATCGGGCGCGACGACCAGTTCGACGCCTTCACGCCGCCGACGAACCCACGCGGATTCCTCGACGGCGGTGACAAGGACAAGGACGGCCTCCGCCAGACGAGCGAACCGCCGACCATGCCCGTCGACGTGCTGCTGCTCGCGGGCGGCACGGTGCAAACGATCGCGCCCGGCGCGACCGGCATCGACGTCGGCAATCGTCAGCTCGCCGACTTGAACGGCGACGGTGTCTACGACGTCGGCGATGGGATCGTCGTGAACTACTCGGAGCCGTTCAACGACCTGAACGGTGATCTGATCTTCGAGCCCGAGCTCGGGGAGACGTTTTCCGACGTCGGTCTCGACGGCGTGCCCGGCACCGGCGACTTCGGCGAGGGCAACGGCGTCTTCGACTACGATCCCGACCGCGCGCACTACCTGGCCGAGGATCCGCTGACACGCGTCGCCGGCGGAACGCCCGCGGACCTCACGACGCAACGGATCTACATGGACGTCGGCACGCGCGACGAGTTCGGGTTCGCGCGTCACTACACCAACTTCGTCGCCACGCTCCGCGCGCGCGGCGTCACCGTCACCGAGGACCAAGGGTTCTCCGGCAACTGCGTCACGATTCCGAAGCTCACCGACCAGTTCCTCCTCGTCCGCTACGACGGCGGCCACGTCGGCATCTCGACCGTCGACGCCGACACGCTCTTCAGCGCCGACGTGTGCGGCGCGACCATCATCTGGCAGCGGCTGCGCCAGGTGATCGGCTACATGAACTCGAGCTTCCCGAACGGCGTCTTCGGCGTCGGCGACATCGACGTCTCGATCGACATCGGCAACGGCGACGTCAGCGTGAACATTCCCGACACCGATCCACGCGGCGATCTCGTGCACGCGAAGATCGACTCGCCGGCCCTCGCCGTGTCGGGCACGGCGCCGACCGAGGAGGCCCTCGTCTATCGGCCGCCGGCTTTCTTCCACGGCAACGACAGCTTCCCCGTCGTCTATTTCCTCGGCGGCTACGGCCAGCATCCGGACGACTACGCGCGCATCCGCGATCTCCTCGATCTGCTGATCCTCACGAAG
>VBKW01000274.1 GCA_005879405.1 Deltaproteobacteria bacterium | reverse complement strand
GGCGAGCGCCTGCCCCATGACCTCGACGTTGCCGATGCACTCGAACGAGTAGTCGACGCCGCCGCCGGTCATCTCGACGATCGCGCCGACGACGTCGCCGACGGTGCCCGGTTCGAGCGTGTCGGTCGCGCCGAGCGCCGTCGCGAGCGCGAACTTCTGCGGATTGGTATCGATGCCGATGATGCGCTCGGCGCCGGCAAGCACCGCGCCTTGCACGACCGAGAGGCCGATGCCGCCGAGACCGAAGACGGCAACGCACGCCCCGGGCTCGACTTTCGCCGTGTTCAAGACGGCGCCGATCCCGGTCGTGACGCCGCAGCCGAGAAGGCAGACCGTCTCGAGCGGCGCGTCGGCGCGGATCTTCGCGAGCGCGATCTCGGGAACGACGGTGCGCTCCGCGAACGTCGACGTGCCCATGTAGTGATGCAACATCTGGCCGCGATGCGAGAGGCGGCTCGTACGGTCGGGCATGAGGCCGAGCGACTGCGTCTCGCGCAGCCGCCCGCACAGATTGGTCTTGCCCGAGAGACAGAACTCGCACTCGCGGCACTCCGGAATGTAGAGCGGAATCACGCGGTCGCCCGGGCGGAGCGATGCGACGCCTGCTCCCACCTCCTCGACGATCCCCGCGCCTTCGTGCCCGAGCACGACCGGGAATCGACCCTCGGGATCGCGCCCGCTCATCGTGTACGCATCCGTGTGGCACACGCCGGTCGCGACGAGCCGGACGAGACACTCCCCAGCGCGCGGCCCGTCGAGGTCGACGTCATCGACGTCCAGCGGCCGCCCAGGCTCCCAGCAAATCGCCGCACGGATCCTCATGGTCGTTCTTCCTCCTCGCGGACCAACCGGCGTAGGGGAGGATGCCATACGGCCCGCGCCGTGTCCCGCCGCCGGCGCTACGGGCGGCAAGGTTCGCGGCGCGATCGACCGGCACCGGCGGTCGTGTGCGGGCGGCGGCCGCGGCCGGGTAAAGCTTGTCGCACGCGCCGACGCCGGTGTAGACCCGACGCGAGGAGGAGAATAGTGCCCTACGCCGAAGGCCGCGTGATTCACGACGCCGACTCGCACCTCGTCGAGACGCCCGATTTCCTCGTCCCGTTCGCCGACCCTGCGATCCGCGCACAGATGAAACCGCTCTACGTCAGCACCGTGAAGCCCGGCGAGGAGAACTCGATCGAGGCGATCCGCGCCCGTCGCGACGACCCGGACGAGCGCGCGGCGGCCGAGGACGAGATCATGCTACGCAAGAACTGGCGGGCACTCGGCTCGTTCATGAAAGAGGACCGTTCGCGCGCCCTCGATCTCCTCGGCTTCGCGAGCCAGCTCGTCTTCAATACCTTCGCGACCGACTACCTCTTGCGCGCCGAGCTCGGCGACGACCTCGACTTCGCCTACGGTCTCGCCCGCGCCCACAACCGCGCCATGATCGACTTCTGCGCGCCCGATCGTCGCCTGCTCGCCGTCGGCTACGTGCCGTTCGCCGACTTCGAGCGCTCGCGCGCGCTCGCCGGCGAGGCGATCGCGATGGGCGCGCACGCGCTCCTCGTGCCCTCGGCGTGTCCGCGCCGCCACTCGCCGAGCCACGTCGGGCTCTTTCCCGTCTGGGCGCAAGCGGAAGAGGCCGGCATCCCGATCGTCTTTCACGTCGGCGGCGGCGGTCGCCTCCTCGACCCGATGTATTTCGAGAATGGCCTGCCGCCGGTTGCGGATTTTCACGGCGGCGCGGAGAACTTCCGCTCCGTCGACTACATGGCGATTCCGTTTCCGCCGATGCAGACGCTGGCGACGCTCATCATCGACGGCGTTCTCGATCGCTTTCCGCGTCTCATGATCGGCGTCATCGAGCAGGGCGCGATCTGGGTGCCAGGCTGGATGCGGCAGCTCGACGCCGCGCACGCGGCGTTCGCGAAGCACGAGGAGCGCCTGCGACGCCTGCGGCTGCGCCCGAGCGAGTACGTGCGCCGGCAGATCCGCGTGACCCCATACCCGACGGAGCCCGTGGGTTGGATCATTGAGCAGACCGGACACGAAGTGTGTCTCTTCTCCTCGGACTATCCGCACGTCGAAGGCGGACGGAATCCGATCCGCCGCTTCGAGCAGACGCTCGACGGTATCGACGAGCCGGCGAAGCAGCGCTTCTATTGCGACAACTTCGTCGAGCTGATGGGCAGCGCGCTGGCGTAGCGCGCGGTCGTGGCAGTCGCCCGCGCGTCCGCCTCCATCCGGCCCGCGCCGCCGACCGTCAGTCGGCGGCGGACGCGAGCGGCAGCGTGACGTCGACGGTCGTGCCGGCGCCGACCGTCGACTCGAGGCGAATCGTTCCCTGGTGAGCCGTGATCACCGAGCGCGCGACGTACAGGCCGATGCCGGTGCCGCCGCTCTTCGTCGTGAAGTGGACCGCGTAGATGCGTCTCGAAATCTCGGCTGGAATTCCCGGACCGCTATCGCGGATGGCGATGCACGCCGTCTCGCCGTCACGTCTCAGGGCGATGCCCATGAGGCCGCCCTCCGGCATCGCCTCGAGGCCGTTGATCGCGACGTTGAGGAGCGCTTGTTTCAGACGGTCGCGCCGACCGACGATCGGCAGGCGCTCGTCGGGAATCGTCGTCTCGACGGTCACGTTCTGCGCCTTCGCTGACGGACTGAGGAGCGCCGCGAGCTCTTGGACGAGGTCGCAGAGATCGAACCGCTGCGAGGCCTCCGCGAGACGCGGCGTCTGCGTGAGCAGCGACGTCAGCGAGTGGTTCAAGCGCTGCACCTCTTCACCGAGCACGTCGACGTAGCGCCGCTGGCGCTCGTAGCGGGCGCTGTCTTCCCCCGGTGTCAACGTGTCTTTGAGCAGCTCGAGGTTGATCACCATCGCGTTGAGCGGCGCTTTCAAGTCGTGCACGACTTCCATGTAGAAGTGCGTGAGGCCGCGCATCTGGATCGCGAGCGCCAGCTCGTCATCGAGCGCGTCGAGCATGTCGCGATCCTTGATGAGCGCGAGCAGGCCGTCGCAGGTCGGCTCGTCGAGGCGGCAGAGCTCGAACCGTAGCTTGCGTGTTCGGCCGCCGTTCGTCAGCTCGACGTCGAGCGGGAAGCTGCGCTCGTCGGCGGCGCGCTCGAAACCGGGCTCGAACAGGTGGCGGAACTCGGGCCAGTGCCGCTTGAGCTCGTCGGGCGTTTCGTAGCCGAGGAGCGAGCATGCCGGCGCGTTCGCGAAGTCGAGCTCCCGGTTGGGGGCGAGGAGCACGACACCCATGTCCATCACGCGCGTGAGCGCGCCGAACCAGCGCGCGCCTCGCGACCTGGCGGTCGCGTCGTCCACGGGGGTGGGTTGTATCTTTTACAGCGATCGCGGGCAAAGCCGAGCGGCGTCCTCGCCATCCGGCGAGTATTCACGCGCGCCGCGACGGCCCTGCGGACCCGCTCGCGTGGCATATCGGTTGCTCAAAATGCACCGGGCGGCGGTGTCGCACCCACGCGCGGCACCGAATTCAATGTCAACGATGCGCCAGCTGCCCGCGGCGCGTCCCAACGTAGGAGGAGCGCATGACTCGGCTCGTCACGCGCGGTGTCGTCGCCGCGCTCTGGCTGTTCGTCGCCGCGCCGAACCTCGGCCACGCGGCGACGTCCGACGCCTGGATCACGACCAAGGCGAAGATGGCTCTGCTCACGACCGAGGGCGTCAGCGGGACGAGCGTCAACGTCGACACGATCGACGGACGTGTCACGTTGCACGGCAAGGTGAGCTCGAACGAGGAGAAGGCGAAGGCGGAGAACGCCGCGAAGAGCATCGACGGCGTGCGCGAGGTGCGGAACCTGCTGCAGGTGGTCCCGCCGGGGCGTGAGACCGCGGTCAAACGCGCCGATTCCGACGTGAAACGCGCGGTCGAGCAGACGCTCGCCCGCGACCAGGCGCTGAAGAACAGCAGCATCTCGGTGCAGTCGGTGAACGAAGGCGTCGCGCTGCTCGCCGGCAAGGCCGCAACGGTCAGCGATCACCTGCGGGCGATCGAGGACGCGAGCGCAGTGCCCGGCGTCCGTCGGGTCGCCGAGCTCTGGCGCGGCGAGCGGGCCAAGACCGACCAAGGCCGCGGCGTGACCGACAGCGCGAGCGACTACCGGATCACCGCGGCGACGAAGCTGCGGCTGATCGCCGACAGCTCGACGCCGGCGCTCGAGATCAACGTCGACACTCGCGACGGCGTCGTTACCCTCTTCGGCATGGTGCCGAATGGCACCGCTAAGCAGTCCGCGGAGACCGACGCGCGCAAGGTGAGCGGCGTCAAACGGGTCGTGAACGAGCTGCAGGTGGTGCCGAACGCGCAGTAAAAGACGGTCGCGACCAAGGACAGCGAGGTGAAGGATCACGTGCAGCAATCGATCGCGACGCACGACGACCTGAAGGACGTGACCGTCGACGTGAAGGGCGGCGTCGTGCGCCTGACGGGCACCGTGCCGACCGAAGAGGACCGCCTGAAAGCGGCAGTCGAGGCGCGCAAGGCGGCGGGCGTACGGGCCGTCCACGACGAGCTGCGGATCCGCGGCGGCGAGAGCCGGAGGTCCGGCTGACGAAGCCCCCACAAACATTGACCCACAAACACGAAGACCCCGCGTCTGTAATGCGACGCGGGGTCTTCGGTGCGCCAGCAGCACGTCGTACGCCCGCGCTGCAGGGGGCGGCGCGATCTAACCGCAAGAGGTCAGGACCGATTCACCGCCCGTTTCACCTTGTCGGCCGCTTTCGTCACCGTGTCCTTCGCCTTGCCAGCCGTTTGATCGATCTTCCCCTCCCGCTTCAACCGCCGATCGCCCGTCAGCGCGCCGGCCGCTTCTTTGATGCGACCCTTCGCTTGATCCATCTTGCCAGTGGTCATGGTTGCTCCTCCTCCACACGACGATCGCAAGAACCGCGCCGCGACCACTGCGCGCGCGCGGTCGCCGCGCGGGGTCCGTCGTCGAAGCGATGACGGGCGGGATCACGTCACACCGGCGACTCCCGCATGCCGCGGCGTGTAATCCCTGCATCGCGGCATCGCCAAAAGATA
>VBKW01000270.1 GCA_005879405.1 Deltaproteobacteria bacterium | reverse complement strand
CGCGTCGATACCGACGAGCCGCAGCATCTACACGTCGCATGGGGATGGGCGCATGGGCTCGTCCAATACCGCGACGTGTTCGACAACCACATGCCGCTGTTTCATCTCGTGATGGCGCCGGTCGTCCGTCTCGTCGGCGAGCGTGCCGATATCGTGTCGATCATGCGGCTCGTGATGCTGCCGCTGTACGCGTTCACGCTGTGGTGCACGTATCGGCTGGGGCAGCGGCTCTTCTCGGCGCGCACGGGCCTGTGGGCGGCGGTGCTCCTCGCGTGGCTGGCGCCGTTCTTCCGCTGCTCGCTCGAGTTCCGCGCCGACGACTTGTGGGCACCGCTCTGGCTGCTCGGGCTGGTGATCGCCATCGAGGGCGAGCTGTCGCCTGCACGCGCGCTCGCCGCCGGGCTCGTCGTCGGCGCGGCGATGGGCGTGTCGATGAAGACGCCGCTGCTGATCGCGTCACTCGCCACGGCCGCCGCGGTCGCGGTCGCGTTTCGTCCGCCGCGCCCGACGACGCGGTGGCCCGCGACGCTCGCAGCGCGGGCGCTCCTCTTCACGCTCGGCGTCGCGGTGGTGCCGGCGGCGCTCGCCGCCGGCTTCGCTGCGCTCGGTGCGTGGGACGCGTTCGTCTATGGGACCATCCGCCACAACCTCATTTCGCATCTCGGGACGTGGCGGCGCGGACCGGTGCACCTGCTGCTGTTCCCGGGGATCCTCGGTCTCGGCGTGACCGCCGCGTCGATCGTGTCGCGGCGGACGGAGGACGGCGCGCTCGCGCGCCGTCGGGTCGCCGTGTTGCTCGCTGCCGTCGCCTATGCGGGCGCGCTCGCGGGCCTGTGGCCCCTCATCACACGCGAGGACTACCTGCCATTCTATCCGATTGTCGCCGTTGCCGTTGCCGCGGCGGCCGTGGCGATCGCGCGGCTCCCGGTCCGGGGGCTCACGTGGGTGCCGGTTGCGCTCCTCGTGATCGCGGTCGCGGACCAGATCATCGGCGCGCCACCGTGGCAGAATCGTGCCGAGGAGCAGACGATGTTTCTCGCCGACGTCCTGCGCCTCACGCGCCCCGAGGATTCGATCTTCGATCTCAAAGGGGAGACCGTCTTTCGGCGGCGCGCGTTCTACTGGGGGTTGGAGTACATCACGAAAGTCCGCCTCCAACGCGGGCTCATCGCCGACTCGATTCCCGAGGCACTGGTCGCGCACGAGACGCACGTGGCAACGCTCGATTGCGGTCAGCTGCCCCGGCGCGGCCGCCGTTTTCTCGCCGCGCACTACGTCCAGGTCGGTTACTTGCGGGTGGCAGGAGAGCGCGTACGGTGCGTTCCCGACGCGCCGACGCCATTCACGATCGGCGTTCCCGGCGTCTACCGCGTCGTGGAGGATCGCGGCGCGGCTCCGCTCGCGGACGGCGTGCCGCCTGGCGCGTCGCGGGTCGAGGTCGACGATGAAGAGGTGGGCTCCGGTCGGTTTCTCGCACCCGGCTCGCACGCGCTGCGCGCGCCCGCGTGCAGTGCGCCACTCGTCGTCGTCTGGGCGCCCGCCGTGGAGCGCGGCTTCCTGCCCGTCTCGGTGGAAGGCCAGGAGGTGGCGTGGCACACGCCCTGAGGCTCGACGGGCGCGATCGCGTGCTCGTGCTCGCGCCGCATCCCGACGACGAGACGCTCGCCGCGGGCGGCCTCTTGCAGTACGCACGCGCGCGCGGGGCGAGCGTCCGTGTCGTGTTCGCGACCGACGGCGACAACAACCCGTGGGCGCAGCGCGCGGTCGAGCGGCGCTGGCGGATCTCCGCTGCGGATCGCGCACGCTTCGGCGCACGGCGCCGTCGCGAGGCGCTCGCGGCGCTGGCGCGCCTCGGCGTCGCCGCGCGCGACGCCGAGTTTCTCGGCTATCACGACCAAGGCCTCACGGCGCTCTTGATGGAGGGCGGTCAGGTGCCGTGCGCGCGCCTTACGCGCTGCATGGCGAGCTTTCGTCCGACGCTCGTCGTCGCGCCGGCGCCCGCCGATCTCCACCCCGACCACAGCGCGCTCGGCGTGCTCGTCGATTTCGCGTTCGAGCGCTGGGCGGCACGTCGCACGTCGGTGCGGCTGATGCATTATCTCGTGCACGAGCTGCGGGGCGACACGGCGCGAACGGCGCGTGCCGCGACGGGCCGGCGGGTGCTCGTCCCGCTGCCGTACCGCGAGCGGCTGCGCAAACGGCGTGCGATGTTCGCCCACGGTACCCAACTCGTGCTGCGCCGGCGGATGCTGCTGACGCGCGCCGCCGACCCGGAGACCTTCGTCGTCGCTCGCGATGCCGCGTGCGACGTGCACGCGCGATTCGCCGGTGGCGCGCCCGAAACCGCCGGCGCCGACGGCCGCCTCTGGCTGTCGCTGCAGCGGCGCGTGCGGCTCGGGGCATGTGGCGCGACCACGATCTTGCTCGCCGTCGACGGGCGAATCCCGCGCCGGCTGCAGGGGCGGCTCGGACATCGCTCGCGGGTCGTGCACCTGCGTGACGTCGCGACCGGCGCCTACGCGGACACGCGCATCCTCGTGCGCCGCGCCGTGCATCGTCTCGAGCTCGGAATGGCGGCGTCCCTCTTCGCGGACGCGCGTCGCGCGTACGTGAAGCTCGAGCGTCGGTTCGGCTTTTTCGACGAGGCCGGGTGGCAGCCGATCGCGCTGCACGCGGCGCGCGCGGCGACCGTCGAGCGTGCGCGCGCACGTCGGCCGGCGCGACGCGACACGCATGCCGCGGCGGGCGCGCGTCGTTGAGGCATTGTTGCCGCTTTTTCGCGCAGCGTACCGCAGCGCGGTCGTGTCACTTCAGGGCAGCAGTCGACTTCGGGCCGTCAGCTCAGGGCGGCTTTTGGCTCGCTCGCGACGTCGTTGGCGGCGAGGAGCGCGCGCAGCAGCTCGGCGAGCGTCAGCACCTCGTGGTTGACGCGGACGAATGCCTCGACGGCCTGCAGCCATTCCGCACGCATGCGCTGCTGGTCACGTTCCGGAAGATCCGGATTCAACGTGACGACCTTGCGCATCCCGTCGAGTAGGCCCTCCGACACTCCGTAGAGATGGCGGGCGATGTCGTTGAACGTCGTGGTGTCGATGACCATTGCCACTCGAAGCTCCAAGAAAGATGCCATGGCGTGATCGCGTATCGCCGCGTCAATCCAGGCGCGAGGGGCCTTCACGGCTTCGTCCTGGAACGCAAATGTGCGCGACGACGGGACGGCCTTGCAAGGGTGCGAGCGCGCGTCGTCCGAACGGGCGTCCGTATGCTCGACACGTCGAACGTCGTCTCGCTATAGCGCTCGCTCCCGGATGAAGGGGATAGGCGCAAGGGCTCCGGCACGGCCGGAGCGATGGAGGCGCGTCGGCCTCGCCGGGTCGCCGCATGGATGCACGGCGTGTACAAGGAGCGCATCCCCGACGAGGTGATCCCGCGCCTCGCCGCGGCGGGAATTCCGGAGGTGGCGACGCTCACGGTCTTCGACAGCTACGCCGATTTGTACGAGGGACGCCGCGAGGCGACGGCGCTCGAGCGCGAGACCGTGCCGGCGCGCATTCTCGACGCGTTCGTCCCCGTCCCGGCGAACTGCCGACCGGCGGAGTTCGAGACATTCTTCGCGCTCGTCGCCGCCGGATTGACGCCTGCGCAGGCGTTGCGCGCCGCGACCAGCGACGCGGCACGGTTCGTGACCGGGCACGCGGAGCCGGAGTTCGGGACGATCGCCGTCGGCAAGATCGCCGACCTCGTGCTCGTCGACGGCGACCCGACGGCCGACATCGGCCGCACGGCGCACACGACGCACGTCTTCCTCGGCGGCACCGAGCTCCCGCGCCATCCCATACGGACGGACGCCTCGTGATCATCGGCCTCACCGGCGGCATCGGCGCGGGAAAGAGCGTGGTCGGCGGAATACTCGCCGAGCTCGGCGCACTCGTCATCGACACGGATAAGGTCGGGCATCGCGTGTACGCTCCCGGCAGCGAGGGCTGGCGCCGACTCGTCGACGCGTTCGGGGACTCGATCGTCGCATCCGACGGGACGATCGATCGCAAGCGCCTCGGCGCCATCGTGTTCGACGATCCCGCCCGCCGGCGCGCGCTGAACGCGATCGTGCACCCGCTGATTTTTCAGGAGGTGCTACACGAGATCGCAGAGCGTCGCGCGGCCGGCTTTGCCGGTCACGTCGTGCTCGAGGCGCCGGTGCTGCTCGAAGCGAAGGGCACAGGGCTCGTGGACTGTATCTGGCTCGTCACGGCGCCGCGCCGCGCGATTCACGAGCGTCTTGCGGGTTCACGCGACCTCACGCCCGACGACATCGAGGCACGCATGGCGGCGCAGCTCTCCGACGACGAGCGCCGCGCCCACGCCGACGTCGTCATCGAGAACGACGGCGACCTCGCCGCGTTGCGCGCGCGCGTCGCCGCCGCGTGGCGTACGCTCGAGCCGCCGTCCGCATGAGGAGCCTGAAGCACTCGGCATTGCGAGCGAGGGGTGAGATCGCCATCCCGCCTCGGGCCCGGTCGTCTCACGCATTAACGTGATTGCCTACGTCACGCCCTTCCGTATTCATCTCCTGCTGGTCTCGTGCCGATTCTAGATGTAATCGAGCTCAGCTCCACGTCGAGGAAGAGGAAGAGGAGACCGTGATGAGAGTCAACGGCACCACCAGCCGCGGCCGGCGGGCGAAGAACGGGCGTTCGCTCGCAGCTCCCGTGCTACCCGCGGCGTCAGCGCTGGCACGCACCAACGGCGGGAACGGAACGGCGCGCGCCGCCGGCGACGTCGACGAGGCGCAGCTGCTGCTCGCGCTCGCCGCGTTCAAGGAAGGCAACTTCGCGGTGCGGCTGCCGGTCGAGTGGACGGGCATCGCCGGCAAGATCGCCGACACGTTCAACGACGTGATCGAGCGCAACCAAAGGATGGCGAAGGAGCTCGAGCGGCTGTCCAAGGTCGTCGGCACGGAAGGGAAGATTCATCACCGCGCCTCCGTCGGCGAGTGCACCGGCGCGTGGGCGGACGCGATCGGATCGGTCAATACGCTCGTCGGCGATCTGGTGCACCCCACGAGCGAGATGGCGCGCGTCATCGGCGCCGTCGCGAAGGGCGATCTCTCGCAAGCCATGACGCTCGATCTCGACGGCCGCTCGCTCGAGGGCGAGTTCCTCCGTGCGGCGAAAACCGTGAACCGCATGGTCGATCAGCTCTCCTCGTTCGCCTCCGAGGTGACGCGCGTCGCCCGCGAGGTCGGTACCGAGGGCAAGCTCGGCGGCCAGGCGAAGGTCGAGGGCGTCGCCGGCACGTGGAAGGACCTGACCGACAGCGTGAACTCGATGGCCGGCAACTTGACGGCGCAGGTCCGCAACATCGCCGCGGTCACGACCGCGGTCGCGAACGGCGACCTCTCGAAGAAGATCACCGTCGACGTGCGCGGCGAGATCCTCGAGCTGAAGGACACCATCAACACCATGGTGGATCAGCTGCGCTCGTTCGCCTCCGAGGTGACGCGCGTCGCCCGCGAGGTCGGTACCGAGGGCAAGCTCGGCGGCCAAGCCGACGTCCGCGGCGTCGCCGGCACATGGAAGGACCTGACCGACAACGTCAACTCGATGGCCGGCAACTTGACGGCGCAGGTCCGCAACATCGCCGCGGTGACGACCGCGGTCGCGAACGGGGACCTCTCGAAGAAAATCACCGTCGACGTC
>VBKW01000273.1 GCA_005879405.1 Deltaproteobacteria bacterium | reverse complement strand
CACTTGGACAGAGGACCGATCCCGCAAAAGCGGAGGATCAGCGGCGCCGAGATGGGTGAGAGCCGATCGACGAGCTCGGACGACGCCGCTATCCGCTCACGCTCACCAGTTGCGCGGACTCACTCGGTCCGGTGAGCGAGCGCTCGCTCACGATCCCGATTCCCGGTCCATAGATCTTCTCGTCGTAGGCGCCGGGCTCGAGCTGCGTGCTCTCGAGCGTCGTGAGCACGTTGCGCACCTTCCCGTACGGGACACTCACGGTGCCGCCCGTCGCGACGACCCACGCCGTGTCCTCCGCGTGTCCCGCGTAGCACTCTTGCCGGTAGGCGTCGGGGATCTGCGGGTCCGCCTCCATGATGATCCCGGGCTGCGCACCGTCGACCCCCGCGACGAACGATCCCGACGTATCGGTCTTGCCGTTGGTGGTGTCTTCGCCGAGGTACCAGACGTTCCCGTCGTCGTCTTGCGCGTAATAGTCGAACGTCCTCTCGAGCACGGTTCCGTTGTGGGTCGCGACGTCACTGACGACGGTCGCCGTGATGCCGAGAATGACCTTCGTCTGATTGGTGACGGTGACGGTGTCTGTCTGCGTCTGTCCGTCTTTGACGCCGGTATAGACGAGCGTCCGTCCCACGGGGAGTGGGAAGTAGGGATTGTCGATCACCGCGACGAAGTGCGCGGGATCGAGCACGGGCGCGTAGCTCGTGCCACACGCAGATGCGTTGGAAGGCGCACCCGACGCCGGCGGTGCCCACGTCCCCGCCGCGAGGCCTGCGACGGCGACGAAGGTGAGCGCTGCCACGGTTGTCCCATTCACTGTCCGGTTGTTCATGGGAACTCCTTTCCATCGCGAACGTGCACTCATCGTCCGCCGACGTCCTCCGTTTGGAAAACGGCGACATCGCTCGCGATCGCCCGATGTCGTCTGCAATGCGGGCGCCGGCCCGCGACGGGCGGGAGAGTGGCGGATCCTCAAGAGTGGGCCGGCGGCGATGTGCCGAATACGGCAGAGGCCTGCTGGAACCGGCGCCGCTCGATACCGCCGACGGCGCAGCCATCTGGGCCGTTTGGCGCCGCGCCGCGGGAGAGGTAAAAGCCACCGTCCAGCAGCGCATCCCCGCCCGTCAAGGAGAACAGGTACATGGCCGAGTCCAAGGCACAGGTCACGAGCGAGCAGGAATCCCGACAGGTCGCCGAGCAGGCGCGCGAGACGGTCTGGGCCGGTCGGACCTTCCTACGCGAGGTCTTCCTCGGGAACTTCCTCCTGCCGCTCATCCATCCCTTTCCGATGGACAACGGGGAGCGCCCGGAGTTCACCAAGTTCTACGACGAGCTCGAGACCTTCCTGCGCGAAAAGGTCGACAGCGTCGCGATCGACGAGACGGGCGAGTACCCCGACCACGTCATCGACGGGCTCCGCAAGCTCGGCGCCTTCGGGATGAAGATCCCGAAGGAGTACGGCGGGCTCGGCTTCACGGTCTAGCTGATCGGCTCGACGGACAACAACGTGAGCGCGCTGCTGTCGGCGCATCAATCGATCGGCATTCCGCAGCCGCTCAAGCTCTTCGGGACGCCCGAGCAGAAGAAGAAGTATCTGCCGCGTTGCGCCGCCGGCGCGATCTCGGCGTTCGCGCTCACCGAGCCGCACGTCGGCTCCGATCCGGCGAGCCTCTCCACGACGGCGGTGCGTGACGGCGACATATTTCTGCTGAACGGCGAGAAGCTCTGGTGCACCGACGGCACGCTCGCCGAGCTCCTCGTCGTGATGGCGCGCGACCCCGCGACGAAGAAGATCAGCGCCTTCATCGTCGACACCGATTGGCCGGGCGTGAAGGTCGAGTACCGCTGTCACTTCATGGGTCTCAAGGCGCTCGCGAACGGCGTCATCAGCTTTTGCGACGTGCGCGTACCGCGCGAGAATCTCATCGGCGAGGAAGGGAAGGGCCTGCGCATCGCCCTCACGACGCTCAACACCGGACGCCTCACGTTGCCCGCCGTCTGCGCCGGCATCGCGAAGCAGTGCCTCAAGATCTGCCGCGGCTGGTCGAACGCCCGCCATCAGTGGGGCGTGCCGATCTGGAAGCACGAGGCGGTCGCGCACATGATCGCCGACATGGCCGCGACGACCTTCGCCATGGACTCGGTCTGGATGCTCGCCAGCCAGATGGCCGACCGCGGCGGCTACGACATCCGGCTCGAGGCGGCGGCGGCGAAGGAATGGAACACCGTCCGCGCGTGGGAGATCGTCGACACGACGCTGCAGCTGCGCGGCGGACGCGGCTACGAGACCGAAAGCTCGCTCAAGGGCCGCGGCGAGTATCCGATTCCCGTCGAGCGCATGATGCGCGACTGCCGCATCAACCTGATCTTCGAAGGGTCGAGCGAGATCATGCACCTCTTCATGGCGCGCGAAGCCGTCGACAAGCATCTCGAGGTCGCGGGCGCGATGATCGATCCGAAGAAGGCGACGAACGAGAAGCTCGGCGCGCTCGGCGGCATCCTCGGCTTCTACGCCAAGTGGTACCCGCCGCTGTGGCTGAAAGGGTTCAGCGCGTTGTCGCAATATTCGGATTGGGGTCCGCTCGCCTCGCACCTGCGCTCCGTCGAGCGCAGTTGCCGCAAGCTCGCGCGCGAGAGCTTTCACGGCATGGCCGTCTACCAGGCGAAGATGGAGCGCAAGCAGGGATTTCTCTTCCGCGCCGTCGACATCGTGATGGAGATCTTCGCGATGTCGGCGACGCTCTGCCGCACGCGTCGCATGATCGACGACGGCCATCCCGAAGCTCAGCAGGCGATCGAGCTCGCCGATCTCTTCTGCCGCAGCTCGCGCCGCAAGGTACGACGGCTGTTCCACGAGCTATGGAGCAACGACGACGCGGTGAAGAACCGCGTCGCGGCGAGCGTCATGGGCGGTCGCCAGGCCTGGCTCGAAGGCGGAGTGCTCGATCTCGGCCTCGACGAGCGGGCGTTCCAGACGCGCTCGTTGGTCGAGCTGCGAAAGCAGTTGGCGGAGACCGACGCGATCCCCGCCGCCACCGGCTGATGTCGGAGGCTGACCCAAGACAGTCTTGGGTCGACCTCCTCAGGCCACTCGTGCGCGTAACGTGCGCGCGGCGCGGACGTCGGGCGCATCGAGCTCCGGCGGAAACGACGCCAGCGCCGCGTCGAGGAGCTGGCGGGCGACGACCGGCTTCTTCTCGCGCCGGCGCAGCGTCGCGAGGCTGACCGTGGCGCGCAGCTCCCAGAGCTTCGCGCCCGCGGCGCGCGCGACCTCGATCGCGCTCTGAAACCGCGCCTCGGCCTTCCGCGGCTCGCGCGGCAACGCGATCTCGCCGTGTAGGCGGTGTACCTCCGCGAGGTAGCATTGCTCGCCGCTGGTGCGGGCGTGCGCCTCGGCCTGGGTGAGCAGCTCGAGCGGCGCCTCCTTCTTGCCGGCGACGATCTGCGCGCCGGCGGCGAGGCACAAAAACGCCGACAGCTGCGTACGGAGTCCCATGCGGGCGTACTCGTCGATGCGCGCGACGACGGTGGCGAGGGACTCGGTGCTGCGCCGTTCGACGGCGGTGGCCCAGGCGGCGATGATCCGCCCGGTCGCTCTCCATTGGCGAAATCCGTGCTCCTCGGCGACCGCGACCGATTGGGCCGCGTAGGCGCCGGCGGCCGCGGGCTCGTTCATGAAGGCGTGGAGCAGCGCGGCGAGCGCGAGGGACGTCGCGTGGTCGACTGGGCGGCCGGTATGATCGGACCAGGCGCGCCCTTGCGCGGAGAGCGCGCGCGCCGCGGCGAGATCTCCCCGCGCCATTGTCGCGAACGCCGTCGTGCCGAACGCGTACCCGACGAGGTCGAAGGCCGACGGAAACGTCATCGGCTCGGTCAGGTTGGCGGCGATCGCCCACTCGCCGTGCGCACAGGCGGCGGCGAGCGCGCCGCGGCTCCACTCCGACCACGCCGCGCACGTGTGTGCGACCACGATCGCTTGCGGCAACGGCAGGCGCTCGGCGAGCTCGAGGATGCGCGGCACGATGCGGCCAGTGTCGGCGAGCTCGGCGCGGGCGGCGTGGTACGTGTGCAGCCCGGCGAGGGCGACGAGCAGCGGCGGCAGCGCGTCGGCGCGCTCAGCGAGCTCGCGGCAGCGCTCGAACGTCGCCTGCACTGCGGGATCCGCGTAGTCCTCGGCGACGAGCAACGAGGCGCCGAGTCGGAGGTTCAAGAAGATCAACCGATCGGTGCGCTCCGCGCTGTCGGGGAGCAGGGCGACGATCGCGATCGCGCGTCGCAGCGCGGCAACCGCCTCGCGGTGCGCGCCGCGCCAGGTGTCGAGCGTCGCCGCCTTCTCGAGATACTTCGCGGCGCGGCCGGCGTCGTGGCCACGCTCGAAGTGCACCGACAGCTCCGTCGCGACGTCGTCCGCGCGCGCGCCGTAGGCGTCTTCGAGGCGGCGCCCGATACGCTGGTGCAGCACGCGCGCGTGCGCGGGCGAGAGCCGTGCGTAGAGCGTGCTCCGGTAGAGCTCGTGCGTGAACTCGAAGGCGGCGGCGACGGTGCCGTCGGGCCATTCGGCGACGCCGGCGGCGCGGATGAAATGCCCATCGCGCGCGAGCGCGTCGCAGCGCGCCTCCAGCGCGATCAGCTCCTCCTCGACGGCGGCGGCGACGCTGGCGGCGGAGAATTGCGTGCCGACCGCGCTCGCGGCCTCGAGGAGCCGCCGGTCGGCCTCGTCGAGATGCTCCGCTTGGCGGTCGATCATCAGACGCAGGCTCTCCGGCACCCCGAATCCGGCGTAGCCGGGATCGACCTGCCACGCGCCGTCGCGGTACGCGACGAGCTCCGCATCGACGAGCGAGCTGAAGAGGGTGATCAGAAACAGCGGGTGGCCCTCGGTGCGGCGATGCAGCCAATCGACGAGCGCGCGCGGCGGCGACGCGCATCGCGCTTCCAGCCAGCGTTGCACGGCGCCGAGCGACAAACGGCCGAGCGCCAGCTGCGCGCATTGCTGGTGCGCGCGCAGCTCTTGCTCGAGGCCGCGCAGCGGGTGACGACGCAGAATCAGCTCCGTCGGTCGATACGTGGCGAGGACCAGCAACGGACACGCGTCGGGCCGGCGGGCGAGATACGAGAGCACGTCGAGCGTCGACGGGTCGCTCCAGTGCAGATCCTCGAGGACGAGGACGAGCGGCTGCTCCGCCGCGAGCCCCTCGACCGCTCCGCCGAGGAGCCGGACCGCGCGCTCCGGCATCATCCCGCTCGCGGTCGCGCCGCCTGCGCTCGGTCCGAGGATGGGCTCGGGGAGACAGCGGGCTAGTGCGTCGAGAATCGGCAAGAAAGGCTCGGCCGGACCGTACTGCTCGACGCATTGCCCGTGCGCGACGAGCGCCCGCGGAGCGACACTACGGATGAACGCCTGCACGAGCGCCGTCTTGCCGATGCCGGCGTCGCCGGTGACGAACACGACCTGGCGCATGCCGCGGGCCGCGCGCTCGAACCATTGCCGGAGCTGCGCGAGATCACCCTCGCGCCCGACGACCGTCGGCGGCGGCGGGGCGACGTCGAGCAGCGTGCTCGCCTCGTCCGCGGCGTCCTGCGCCGCGCTGTCCGCGATCCACCGATAGCCACGCCGGTACACCGTCTCGATGAAGCGCGCCGCGCCGCGCGTATCGCCGAAGATCATCCGCAGCTCGCGGACGCAGCCGACGAGCGCGTCCTCCGAGACGTGCACCTGCGGCCAGAGCCGCGTCAGCAGCTCGTCCTTGGTGACGAGCTGGCCCGGGCGCATCGCCAGGTACTCGAGGAGAGCGAGCGTCTTGCCGCGAACGGCGACCACCTCGTCGCCGCGGTAGAGGCGCGCGTTCGCGGTGTCGAGCACGAAGGGGCCGAAGCGGATGCGGCGATCGCGCCGAGGGCGCGAGAGCATGCGCCACCGTAGCCGACCTCGTGGCGATGTCACAAACCGAAATCGCGGAAAGATTGCGGAATGTCCTCAGGACCGCGGGCGACGCGCTCCCTATAGTCGCCCCATGCCCTATCGCGTCCACGGTATGATGCAGTCCTATTTCACCCGCAAAATGACGGGGTACCTCGACCACAAAGGCATCCCGTGGCTGTTTCGTCGCTTCCCGGGCGCGAGTCCGGAAGCGATGGTGGCCGGATTCCCCGGAGGCGTTCCGGTCGTGCAGACGCCGGCGGGCGAGTTCATGTGGGACTCGACGGCGATGATCCACCACCTCGAGCTGCGGTATCCGGAGCCGGCCGTGCTCCCGCAGGACCCGGTGCAGCGCTTCCTCTGCTACGTGATCGAAGACGCCGCCGACGAGTGGTTCTATCGCGTCGCCGTCGGCAGCCGCTGGTTCTTTCCGGAGAACGCTGCGGTCGGCGGCTTCGAGCTCGCGCGCGACATGTCCGTGCGCATGCCGCTCGCGTGCGATCAGGCGCACGTCGCGGTCGGCGAGCACGTGCGCAGCAGCTGTCCGCCGCTCGGCGTGACCGCGGAGACGATCCAGCTCTGGATCGACGACGTCCTGCGACCGTGGCTGCGGATCTTCGGGGCGCATCTCGCGTGCAGCCCGTATCTCTTCGGCGCCCGGCCGTCGCTCGCCGACTTCGCGCTCTTCGGCGGCAATGCCGCGCACTTCGTCAACGATCCCCAGTGCCGCCGCTGGACCGAGGAAGACGCGCCCGCCGTCGTGCAGCACACGCACCGCCTGCTCGAGCCCGAGGATCGGGAGCTCGGCGCGTGGGACGACCCGCGGAACGTCGCCGCGACGTTGCTCGCGGTGCTGGCCGAGCTCGGTACGCGCTACCTGCCATGGGTCAGCTGTGCGTGCGTCGACGGCGTCGCCGACGTCGTGTTCGCGAACGGCACGCGCGTGCCGGTGCGGACGACGCAGTTCCTGCGCGACGCGCGCGCGACGCTCCTCGCGCGCTACGTCGAAAGTCGGAGCGCGCGCCTCGACGCCGTCCTCGACGAGGCAGGCATCCTGCCCTTCTTCGCCGGCTACGTCGCGCACGCCGGCACGATTCCCGATTACCGCGATCCGCCGCGGCCGCGGCTGAATCGCGGTTTCCCGCCGGCGCACGAATGGGAGGGCGCATGACGGCGGCGTCGCGCGAGCGAGCGATGCCGCTCTCGATCGACGTCTTCTGGTCCTTCCGCTCGCCGTACTCGTACCTCGCGACGCCGCGATTGGTACGATTTGCGGCGGAGTACGAGCTCGACGTCAAGATTCGGGTCGTGCTCCCGATCGCCGTCCGCATCCCGGGCTTCTTCGACACGGTGAACCCGCTCTGGCCGCCGTACCTGCTCCGCGACACGATGCGGATCGCGGAGTACGAGCGCATCCCGTACGGCTGGCCGCGTCCCGATCCGATCGTGCAGGACTTCGCGACGCGGCAGGTCGCGCGCGAGCAGCCGTACATCCATCGCCTCACGCGTCTCGGCGTCGCCGCCTCCGAGCGCGGCCGCGGGCTGCCGTTCGTCGCCGAGGTCTCGCGCGCCATCTGGGGTGGGGACGTCGTCGGCTGGCACGAGGGCTCCCACCTCGCCGATGCCGCCGCGCGCGCCGGCCTCGATCTGGCCGAGCTCGACGGCGCGATCGCCGCCCAGCGGGGACGGCACGACGCCGTCATCGCGGAAAATCAGCGCGCGCTCGAGATCGCGGGCCACTGGGGCGTGCCGACGATGGTCTTCGCCGGCGAGCCGTTCTTCGGTCAGGATCGGCTCGACCTGCTGCTCTGGCGCTTGCGCCAGCACGGTTTGCGACCGCGAAAATCGGAATGATTGCGGAATGTTCCCAGGATCTCGGCGCGACCGCCGTTCAAGGTGAGACCCATGTCGAATGCGAGCCGGATCAGTCGATCGACCTTTCCCGAGAGCCCGACGTTGCTGCCGGATCGGGCGTTCGTCGTCGAGTTCACCTCCGGCGGTGACGCCATGCGCGTCGACCAGCTGAGCGGCCGCGTGGAGCACGTGGTCTCTGGGCGGGCGACGCGCTTCACGACTGCCGGCGAGCTGCTCGAGTTCGTGCACGGCGTCCTCCGCTCTGGAGCGTCGGAGCGGAAGAAGCAATCGCTCGAAAAACCGCGATGAGCCGAAGAAGGAGACCCCCCATGAGCATCGGAGGCGCGCGAACCGCGCTGGTCACCGTTCTCCTGTGCTGCACGTGCGCGAGCCTCGCGTGGGCCGAGCTGCCGACGCAGGACTGGACGCGCACCGAAACGCGCGCGGATTGCGCGAGCTACAACCCGTTGCGCATGCCGCTCTTCGGCGAGACGCACATCCACACGAGCTTCTCCGGCGACGCGACCTTCGTGCGCGTGCGCACCACCCCGCGCGACGCGTACATGTTCGCACAGGGCGCGCAGATCGGCCTCCCGCCCTACGACTCGTCCGACCAGCCGACACGCTTCGCGCAGCTCCGCCGGCCGCTCGACTTCACCGCGGTCACCGATCACGCCGAGTGGCTGGGCGAGATCCGCACTTGCCTGACGTCGGGCCTGGAAGGCTACGACGACGACAACTGCAAAGCACTGCGCGACGAGATCAACAGTCCGCCGGCCGGCATCAACGCGCCGATCCCGCTCGTCGTCGCCGCGTTTCAACTCACGATCCAGAGCGCCAACCCGATGCGGCTCAGCATGTGCGATCCCGACACGATGAACTGTCAGAACGAGGCGGCGATCGTCTGGGGGGACGAGCTCGACGCCGCCGAGGAGTTCTACGACCGCACGGCGGCATGCAGCTTCACGACGTTCCCCGGCTACGAGTGGACGAACAACCTCGGCGGCTACAACCTCCATCGCAACGTCATCTTCCGGAACGCCGACGTGCCGCCGCTGCCGACGAGCTATTACGAGCAGCCGCACCTCGAAGGTCTCTTCACGAGGCTCGAGGACGACTGCCTGAACGGCGGCGCTAGTGGCGGCACCTGTGACTTCCTCTCGATCCCGCACAACTCGAACGCGAGCGGCGGCGCGATGTTCCAGCCGGCGAACTCCGACAACAGCCCGCTCACCAAGGCCGATGCGGTGCGACGCGCCTCGCACGAGCCACTGGTCGAGATCTTTCAGCACAAGGGCAGCTCCGAGTGCGATCCTGCGAGCTCGCCGAACGACGAGCTGTGCGGCTTCGAGCAGCTGCATCGCCAGCAGCTCTTCGCAACCGCGAGCGCGACCACGCTGATTCAGCCGTCGAACTACGTCCGCCGCGCGCTGCGCGAAGGCATCCGGCAGCACGACCTCCTCGGCGCGAATCCGTTCGAGCTCGGGCTCATCGGCAGCACCGACACGCACAACAGTACGCCCGGCTCGACCGTCGAGGAGGACTACGCGGCGAACGGGCATCTCGGGCTGCGCGACGCGATTCCGGAGAACATCCTGTCGCGCATCGGCCCGGGCGGCATCGTCACGAACGCCGGCGGCTTGGCCGTCGTGTGGGCGGAGGAGAACTCGCGCGACGCGATCTTCGCCGCGATGCGCCGCCGCGAGACCTACGCGACGAGCGGGACGCGGCCGATCGTGCGCTTCTTCGGCGGCCATCCGGCGATCGACGGCTGCGACGACCCGAACTACCTCGAGGAAGGGTACACGCGCGGCGTGCCGATGGGCGGTGAGATCGGGCCCGTGCTAGGCCTCGAGAGCCCGCGCTTCACCGTGATGGCGCAGCAGGACCCGGGCGGCAACGGCGAGCCGAGCACGCCGCTGCAGCGGATCCAGATCGTCAAGGGATGGGTCGACGAGAACCATCAAACGCACGAGAAGGTCTTCGACGTCGCCGGCAACCCGGGGAACGGCGCCGGCGTCGATCTCGCGACGTGCACGCCGACCGGCACCGGGTCGGCGTCGCTCTGTACGACGTGGCAGGACCCCGGTTTCCGCGCCAACGAGCGCGCATTCTACTACGCGCGCGTCATCGAGAATCCCGTCTGCCGATGGAGCACGCGGCTCTGCAACTCGCTCGCGGTCGACTGCAGCAATCCCGGGTCGGTCCCCTCGCAGTACGCCGAGTGCTGCACGGGCATCGTCGACAAGACGGTGCAGGAGCGCGCGTGGACGTCGCCGATCTTCTACCAACCGGAGCGTCTCGGCGTGAAGAAAGGCCGGATCATGTTCGGCAGTGGTAGCGGCGCGGACAAGCTCCATCTCGACCTGACGATCGGCCGCGTCCCACCCGAGCTCGACGTCAAGACGAACGGGCTCACCCTCACGCTCCGTGACGACGATGTGATCTACAGCGCCGCGCTGCCGGCGGGCGCGCTCACCGAGACCGTCCCGGGACGCGGGTATCGATTGAATGATCCGTCGGGCGCGATCGCAGGGATCCGCAAAGCGCGCCTGCGCATCAGCAAGCGCGGCACGGCGCGGCTCATCGTCGACACGATTCCCGTCGACCTCTCGCACGCGCAGCAGTCGAATCACCGCATCGACACGGAGCTCGCGAGCGGCGCGTACGATCAGCATGACAGCCGCATCTGGGAATCCTCACCGGAGCGACTGGAGCCGCAGCTGTGAGGACGTCGTGAGGATCGGCAGTCCGCGCAGCCTCCGGCCGGTAGCCGGGAATCTGCACTTGCGCACCCTCCACGCCTGCCTCCGTGCTCCGGCGCTGCATTTTCTCGCGCTCGGGGCGGCGCTCTTCCTCGTCACCGCGCGGAGCGGCAGCGACACCGTGCGCGCGCCCATCGTCATCACGGCGGCGCGCATCGCCGAGATCCGCGACGACTACCAGCACACCATGCACACGGTGCCCACGGCGGCGGAGATCGACGCGCTCGTCAGGCGTGCGGCGGAAGAGGAGATGCTCTACCGCGAGGCCCTCCTCCTCCACCTCGACCGCGGCGACCGCGCGGTCGAGTGGCGGATCATTGAGAAGGTACGGTTCCTCTACGGTGACGCCGCCGGCGACGACGCCGAGGCGCTGCGGCGCGGGGTCGCGCTCGGCCTCGAGAAGGACGACGTCGTGGTGCGTAACGCCCTCGTCACCAAGATCCGTCTCCTCGCGAAGGCGGCGAGTCGCGCCGACGAGCCCGGCGGTGACGCGCTCGAGGGCGAGCTCGACGGCTACTTGCGACAGCATCAGGCCGCCTACGCGCAGACGGCGCGGGTCAGCCTGACGCAGATCTTCCTGAGCGCCGAGAAGCATGGCGCATCGCTCGAGGACGACGCGCGCGCGCTCCTCGACGATCTGCGGGACTCATCGGCGCGGCCGCAGTCGAGCACGAAGGCGGGCGACGCGTTCATCGCCGGCCGTGAGTTCCGCGCCGCCTCGCCGACCGATCTGGCGAAGATCTTCGGCGACGAGTTCGCGACCGCGGTCGCGGCGCTCGAGCCCGGGCGCTGGTCGGAGCCGATTCGCTCGCGGTACGGCCTGCATCTCGTGTGGGTCTCGGCGCACGACGCCGCGGCGGTTCCGGGCCTCGACGCCCTCCGCCCGCGCGTCCTGCGCGCCTACCGCGCCGAGCGGCGCGCGCGCTATCTCACCCGGATGGTCGACGAGTTGCGCGCCGCGTACCGTGTCGAAGTGCAACATGGGTAGCCGCGTCGCTGCCTCACGTTCGGCCTGTGCTGCGGCGGTGCTGCTCGCGTTCGGCCTGTTGCGTGCTGGCGCCGCACACGCGCACGCGCTTTCGCCCTCCTTGCTCATGCTGCACGAAGTCGGCCGGGGCATCGCCGACGTGACCTGGAAGACGCCGTCGATGCGGATTCCCGGTACCGACGTCCGCCCGGTCCTTCCCGCCGGGTGTACGCCGACGACGCAAGCGGACGTCAGCGAAGACGCGGAGAGCATCACGGCGCGCTGGCGCGTCGATTGTGCCGGCGCGAGCATCGTCGGCCTGCGCGTCGGCATCGACGGCCTTGCGGCCGCGAAGACCGACGTGCTGTTGCACGTCGAACTCGCCGACGGTCGCTCGATCGACACCGTGCTGCGGGAGAGCGAGCCGTTCCTCGCCGTTCCCGCGCCCGAGGACAGGCTCGGCGTCGTGCGGCGCTACGGCCAGCTCGGCTTCGAGCACATCATGGGCGGCTACGATCATCTGCTCTTCGTCTTCGGGTTGCTGCTGCTCGCCACCAGCACCCGCGCGCTGGTCTCCACGATCACCGCCTTCACCGTCGGCCACAGCGTCACCTTGACGCTCGCCGTGCTCGGCATCACGCGCATTCCGCCCGCGCCGGTCGAGGTGTTGATCGCGCTCAGCATCTTCGTCTTGGCGGTCGAGCTGGCGCGCGCACCCGACCCGACGACGTTGATGCGCCGCGCCCCATGGCTGATGGCGCTCACCTTCGGCTTTCTGCACGGCCTCGGCTTCGCCGGCACGTTGCGCGCGACCGGTCTCCCGGCCGACGCGATCCCGCTCGCGCTCGTGTCGTTCAACGTCGGGATCGAGATCGGGCAGCTGGCGTTCGTCGTCGCCGTGACCGTGCTCACTGCGATCGCGCGACCGATGAGCGTGCGCCTGCCGGCGTGGTCACGTACCGTGCCCGTCTACACGATGGGGACGCTCGCCGCCTTCTGGATGATCGAGCGGGCGCTGCCGCTCGTCCGCTGACGCGCGTGCCCTTCGACGGACGCGCCGAATGCTGATTCGCGCCGCGCGACGGTCGCGCTGAATGCGGCGGTGGCTCGCGGGGCTCGTCGGCCTGGCGGCGATCGCGGCGGTCGTCGCCGCGGCAATGCGGGTGCCACTCGTGCAGGACGCGATCATCCGCCGCGTCATCGCGCGCGCGATCGGCACCGCGAATCACCTCTTCGCCGAGGACGCGCTGCGCGTGCTCCTCTGCGGCACATCGGCACCGCTGCCGCATCCGACGCGCGCCAAGGCATGCGTCGCGGTGTTCGCCGCCGGCCGGTTCTGGGTCGTCGACACCGGCCCGCAGTCGTGGAATCGGCTCGCGCTGTCGCGCATCGACGGCAAGCGCATCGGCGCGGTCCTCTTCACCCACTTCCATTCCGATCACATCGGTGAGCTCGGCGAGTTCAACCTGCAGACGTGGGCCGCGGGACGCGAGGGCCCGATGCGCGTGTTCGGGCCGCCCGGCGTCGAGCGCGTCGTCGCGGGCTTTCAGGAGGCGTACGCGCTCGACAGCGGCTATCGCATCGCCCATCACGGCGCGGACTTCCTCGACGCGAACGTCGGCCGCATGCAGGCGACACAAGTCGACGCCGTGTCGGCACCGGCGGTCGTCCTCGACGAGGAAGGGCTGAAGATCACCGCCTTCCCGGTCGATCACCGGCCGATCGTGCCGGCGTACGGCTACCGCTTCGACTACCGCGGCCGCTCCGTGGTGGTGAGCGGCGACACCGTCAAGAGCCCGAGTCTCGTCGCCGCGGCGCGCGGCGCCGACGTCCTCGTGCACGAGGCGCAAGCGAACCATCTCATCGCGATGATCGGCGATGCCGCCGCCGCCGCCGGCCGCACCCGGGTCGCGAAGATCATGCACGACATCCCGAGCTACCATACGAGCCCCGTGCAGGCGGCCGAGGTCGCGAACGAGGCCGGCGTGCGGCTTCTCGTGCTGTACCACCTGAATCCGCCGCCGCCGAATCGGTTCGCCGAGCGGGTGTTCGTACGCGGCGTCGCGGCCGTGCGCCCCGACCACTGGGTGCTGGGTGACGATGGAACGCTCGTCGAGCTGCCGTTCGGGTCGAGCGCGGTCGAGGTGCGCTCGCTCGAGTGAGTGGCGCGATGACGCGCCATTGATCGTCGGTCGCATCATCGACGCACAGGAGATATGGGGCGCTGCATGCCCTCCACCATCGATCTGTTCGTTCATCGCGACGACCCGCGCCAACACCGCCTCGTCGAGTCGCCCGTGCCCGACGCCGCCGCGCTCGACGACGGCGAGCTGCTGGTGCGCGTCGAGAAGTTCGGCTTCTCGGCGAACAACGTCACGTACGCCGTCCTCGGCAAGAGCGCGATCATCAACTACTTCGATTTCTTTCCGACCGGCGACCCCGAGTGGGGGAGGGTGCCGGTGTGGGGCATGGGAACGATCGCCGCGTCGCGGCACGCCGAGGTCGCGGCGGGCGAGCGAATATACGGCTACTTTCCGCTGGCGCAATTCACCCGTCTGCGCCCCGCGCGCGCGACCGCGATGGGATTCGACGTCGATCGCGGCGCGCTCCCGGCGGCGTACAATCAATACACGCTCACCCGCTCGGATCCTTTCTATCTCCCGGGACGCGAGGACGCGATGATCGTCTTTCGCCCGCTCGTCCTGACGAGCATCCTGCTCGACGACTTCATTACCGAGGGCAACGACTGGTTCGACGCCGAGTCGGTGACGATCGCGTCGGCGTCGAGCAAGACGTCGTTCGCGCTCGCGGCGATGCTGGCCCGACGCGGCTCCGCGCGCGCGATCGTCGGCCTCACGTCGGCACGCCACGCGGCGTTCGTCGCCGGCCTCGGCGTCTACTCCCAGGTCGTGACCTACGACCGCGTGCGCGAGCTGCCGCAACGGCCGACCGTCGTCGTCGACGTCGCCGGCGATACGCGGTTGCGTCAGGAGCTACGCCAGCACCTCGCGGGAAATCTCCGCACCACGATCACGGTCGGGATCTCGCATTGGGACCACGCGCGGGTGCCCGACGCCGCCGATGCCCCGAGGGACGGCGAGCCGACGGTATTCTTCTTCGCACCCGCCTGGCTGGAGAAACGCCGGGAAGACTGGGGTGCCGCAGCCCTCGGGACCCGTGTCGTGAGCGCGTGGCACGACATCATGGGGCGCGTCGATCCGTGGGTGCGCATCGTCCACGGTGCCGGCGCCGAGGCGGTGACCCGAGTGTATGCCGCGATGGTCGCGGACCGCTCCGCCCCGGACGAGGCGCACGTGCTCTCGCTCTGGTCCTGAGCGCCGGCGCCGCCCGTCAGCGCACCTCAACTCGCGCACCGCCCGTCAGCGCACCTCGAACTCGCGAGTCCGCGTGCCAGTGCCGTTCAACGTGAACGTCACCTTGTGACGACCTTTGGGCCACCCGCCCGGCGGTGCGAAGTGAAACTCGAAGTGCGCGGGCTTCGTCGGCTCGATCTGCTGCGTCTGCTCCGTGAGCTTCTGGCCGTCCGCGCCGACCCATTGCGCCTTCAGGGTCCCCGCCCCGGCGCCCTCGGTCGTGATCGAGGCGTAGATGGTGCTCGAGGGCGCGAACGTCTCGGACGGCGACGAGATACTCTTGTCGTCGTTGACGAACGTGCCGAGCTCGATGCCGGTCACCTTCACCGGCTCCCCCGGCTTGCTGCACGCCGCGAGCGCGCACCCCAGGACCAGCAGCGCGACGCGACGGTGCAGCCGCGGCGCCGCGCCGCTTCCCACCAGGACCGTCGACATACCGTGAGCCCTCCCCGGACGCCTTATGTCACGGTCCGCGCGGCGACGACAACGCGGCCCCGATGCGCAATGCCACGTCTGCCTCGCACGACTGCGCGACCGCGCGGCGGCGCGACAGGATCGCGAGCCGGCACGGCGGCCGCGTGCCGTCGGACCCGCCGCGGCGCACGCCATGGCGACGGCGGCGCAACCACCCGCGACCACGGTGGAAACGGCTGCGCGCGGACGACGCGGCGTCGCCCGACCCCGGCGGGCACTGCGATTGCTCTCGCGGACTTCCCATGGCTCGCAACGAAAGTGGCTTCACCCTGATCGAGGTTCTCGTCGTGACCGTGCTGATCGGCGTCCTCGCCGGCATCGCGATCGTCCATTACACGGACATGAAGGCGCGCGGCCTCGACAGCCAGGTCGCGTCGGTCGTCCGGAACGTCGCGACCGGCGAGGAGGCGTACTTCGCGAGCCGGCTGCGGTACGTGGGCGCGCTCGACGCGCTCGACGGCATCGTCACCGGGGGTGTCGCGGTCACGGTCGCGAGCGGTAACAGCGGCGATCTGGGGTCCTCATTTCGCGTTCACGGCAGCGTCGGCGGCGCCATGCACGCGTACGAGTGGGTGAGCGACCCGGCCCCGGGCGAGCCGCACCTCATCGAACAGTAGCGCGTGCTCGACGAGCGCGAGTCGCGCCGTCACGAAGCGGTTGCGAAGAAGTCGCCCGCCAGCCGCGCGACCGCTTCGGGCTGCTCCTCTTGCACGAAGAGCTTGGCGTCGGCGATCGGATGAAAGCCGGCGACGTTCCGGAACTGCGACGTCATCGCGCGGGCGCGCTCTAGCGGGAACGTCGGATCGGCGGCGCCCCAGAAGAACGCGACCGGCATCGCCAGCTCGCGGTGCAGCTCGCGGAAGCGGTCGAGGCGGGCGAACTTCATCTGCACGAGGAACTGCGCGAGCGCCGCGACCCGATCGGACGACGCGATGAGCGGCGCCACGAAGAGGTCGCCGAACTCACCGTCGAGCAGGTCGAGGTTCACGAAGCAGCCGCCGAATCCCATCGGCGAGCGGCGGAGCGCGCGTGACGCGATCATCCGGCGAAAGACGACGCTGCTCCCAGGCAGCGGCGCGAGCCACTGATAGAGCGGAATCCACGGCGGCCGGTGGCCCGGGATCTCGGTGTTCGTCAGCGCGAGATGGGTGACCCGCTCGCGATCGAGGAGCGCCAGCTCGCGTGCGATCCAGCCGCCGGTGTCGTTGCCGACGAGCGCATACGACTCGACGCCGAGCGTGCGCAGCGCGCGCTGGAACACTGCAGCCATGCGGCCCGAGGAGAAGTCCTGCGCGTCGCGTGAGGTCGAGTCGCCGAGGCCGACGAGATCGAGGGCGTAGCAGGTGAAGCGCGGCGCCAGCGCCGCGACGACCTTGCGCCAGGTGAGGCCCGAGAGCGGAAAGCCGTGGAGGAGGACGAGGGCAGGGCCGCTGCCGGTCGCGCGATAGCAGATCTTCGCCGGCCCGAGCTCGACGAAGCGTCGTTCCGTGAAATCGTCGCCTGGCATGGTGGCAGTATCGTGCAAACGGGACGCCATCGTCGAGCGTCGGGCCCGCGCCGTCCCGTCGTCGCTCCGTGACCGCGCGTGTTGCACGACGGCCACGGGCGTTGCAGCGCTACCTCAGGGCGGCGGCTCCTCGGGGCCGCCGAGCGTCTTCGGCATCACCAGCGGCGCCGGCGGCGCGGGAATCGGCAGCTGCCCGGCGGCGGCGATGACCGGGTTGCCCTGCTGCTGCCAGACGAAGATGCCCTCGTCGAGCACGGCCGAATGCGCGTAGCCGCGTTTGCGCAGCTCCTCCATGACGACGCCGGAGACGTGGTGTGGGCAGGCGCAGTAGGTGATCACCCACGTGCCGTCGTTCGGGATCTTCGAGAGATCGTGCATGTCGAAGTACGGAATCGAGATCGCGCCGGCAATGTGCAGCTGCAGGTAGTCGGAGGTCGTGCGCGCGTCGACGAGCACGAGCCGGCGGTGCTCGCGGTACGCCTTCGCGACGTCGGCGACCGAGACGTAGCGGTCGTCGTGGAGTGTGAAATCGGCCTGCGCGCCGTCGGGGTTCACGACGACCGGCACGCTCTCGACCGACGGCGCCTCGGCGGCGGCCGCGAAGAGCGGCGCGCCCGGCGTCGGCGGCGGTGGCACCGGACGGGCGAGCGAGCGGAGGTAGGCGATCACGTCCTCGACGTCGCTCGCCGGAAGCGCGTCGCGCCACGACTGCATCGCTGTCCCGGGGCGGCCGTCGACGATCGCCGCGCGCAGATACGCGTCGGACGCGGTCGCGAGGAACGCCGCGTTCGCGAGGTGCAGCGCGCTCGCGCGTTGCTCCGGCGTGCCGTGACAGCTCTGGCAATGCGTTGCATACACGTTGGCGCCGTTCGCCGGGCTGCCGCGCGAGCGCTTGCGCGGGAGCGGCGCCGGCGCCGGCTTGTCGCCGCGGATGTACGTGATGAGCGCCTCGACGTCACTCGACTCGAGCGGCCCGCCGACGGCGCGCGCGTAGCCCGCCATCGACGTGCCCGGCCGGCCGCGCTCGATCGCCGCGCGCAGGAAGGCGTCGCTCGCAGTCGCGCGAAAGGTCGGCGACACGAGCGACGGCGCGTTGTCGGCGCGATAGCCTTCGAGGTTCGCGCCGTGACAGAGGAGGCAGTACTTCGCGTAGAGCGCTCCGCCGGCGTCGAGGCGTGCGACCGCGGGCGTCGCGGCGTGTGCCGGCGTCGGTCGGGCCGGCTCGGCGCCGGACGGCCTAGGAAACGCGAGGACGACGAGGCAGAGCGCTGCGCGAAAGCGAACGACGCTCAGCATCGATGGCGGGTGGACGGTCTCACGGCGACGGACGATCGCACGGATTACGTCCCCGAGCCACCGGTACTGGGTCCTGGGCCGATTT
>VBKW01000272.1:846-4484 GCA_005879405.1 Deltaproteobacteria bacterium | reverse complement strand
AACGAGGCGGACGCGGCGCAGGTCTCGACCACGGAACGCGACCATTTCCGGACGATGATGGATCGCTCCGGCACGCCGCGGCGCGTTCCCGATCCCCTCGACAAGCCGTCGTTCGAGCTGCGCGACCGCGCCGTCGACGGCGCGCCGTCTCCCGAGCCGGAGCCCGCCGACGATCACGGCGCGGCGGCCGCGGCACCGGTGGGTGACGCCGGTCCGGCATTCGCGCAGCTGACGGTCGGCGACGTGCAGGTCGATCGCAGCAAACAGGGCGCCGTGGTCCGGATCGCGATCGGCGGCACCCCCACGAAGGTCGAGCACTTCGCGTTGACCGATCCCGGCCGCTACGTCGTCGACGTCTACGGCACGAGCGCCCCCCGCGATCCGATCGAGAGCGTCGCGGTCACCGATCCGCTGGTGCGGCGGGTGCGGGTCGCGCACCACCGCGGCCGCATGCGTCTCGTCCTCGACCTCACGACGGCGCAGCCGCCAGCCTATGTGCTCGAGCAGCGGGATGGTACGATCACGCTCGAGCTCGGGGCGGCGCGCCCGCGGAAAGCGAGCGCGCATGCCCGGCGCTGAGGTCGGATGGCTACGCCCGCGAAACGTTTCGAAGATCTCTTGATCGCGCGCACCGGCGTGTCGTCGGAGCTGGTCGCGCGCGCGCGCGAGCGCCAGCGCGACGGCAAGTCGCTGCCGGATGCCCTCCGCGAGCTCGGGGCGCTCGACGGTCCGGCCTGGGCGCGCGCGCTCGCCGGCGCCTACGATTTGCCGTTCATGGCCGACCTCGTCGCCGCCGATGTCGACATCGAGCTCCTCGACCGGCTGCCGATGCAGTACGCGCGCCGCAACGCCGTCCTCCCGCTCCGCTGCGACGACGACGAGCTGGTCGTGGCGATCGCCGATCCGCGCGTGCTCGCCCCGCTGGACGACTTGCGCGTGCTCTACGGCCGGCCCGTCCGCGCCGTGGTCGTGCCGTCCGACGTACTCACCAACGCGATCAACCGCGCCTACGATCGCGCCTCAGGATCCGCGGCGGAGCTCATGGACGACCTCGACGAGGAGCGTCTCGATCTCATCGCGACCGAGCTCGAGGAGCCGCGCGACCTCCTCGAGGCAGGCGACGAGGCGCCGATCATCCGGCTCGTCAACTCCCTCCTCTTCCAAGCGGTGAAGGATCGCGCCAGCGACATCCACATCGAGCCCTTCGAGCGCACGCTCACCGTCCGCTTTCGCATCGACGGCATCCTCTACGACGTCATCTCGCCGCCCAAACGTTTCCAGGCCGTCATCATCTCGCGCGTGAAGATCATGGCCGGTCTCAACATCGCCGAGAAGCGTTTGCCGCAAGACGGACGTTTGCGGACGAAGGTCGCCGGCCGCGACATCGACGTCCGCGTGTCGGTCATCCCGACCGCGTACGGCGAGCGCGTCGTGCTGCGCCTTCTCGATCGCTCGTCGACCGTGCTCGGGCTGGAAGAGCTCGGCTTGAACGGCCGCAACCTGTCGCTCGTCGGCCGGCTCGTACACCAGAGCCACGGGATCATCCTCGTCACCGGCCCGACCGGCAGCGGCAAGACGACGACGCTCTACGCCGCGCTCTCCACGATCAATTCCAGCGAGCGCAACATCATCACCATCGAGGACCCGATCGAGTACCAGCTCGACGGCGTCGGCCAGATGCAGGTTAATCCCAAGATTGATCTGACCTTCGCGAACGGATTGCGCTCGATCCTGCGCCAGGATCCCGACGTTATCATGGTTGGCGAAATTCGCGACAGCGAGACCGCCGAGATCGCGATTCAAGCCGCCCTCACGGGACACCTCGTCTTCTCGACCCTCCACACGAACGACTCGGCGAGCGCGGTCACCCGTCTCGTCGAAATGGGCACCGAGCCGTTCCTCGTCTCGTCGTCGGTGATCGCGGTGATGGCGCAGCGCCTCGTCCGTCGCGTCTGCGACGCGTGCCGGCGGACCGTCCATCCCGACCAGGCGACCCTGGCGGAGATCGGCCTGCTGCCGAGCGCGATCGCCAACCGGACGATCTACGCCGGCGGCGCCGGCTGCGACGCCTGCAAGCAGACCGGCTACCGCGGTCGGACCGGCATCCACGAGCTGCTCGTCATCGACGACGACGTGCGGACACTGATCATGAAGAGCGCCGACGCCGCGGCGATCCGCCGCGCGGCGACGCTCGGCGGCATGCTGACGCTGCGACAGGACGGCGCCACCAAAGTGCTCGCCGGCGAAACGACGATCGAAGAGGTCCTCCGCGTCACGCAAGACGACCTCGCGTGAGGCGGCCGCGTAGCTGAGTCGTGCCCGTCTACGCCTACAAGGGGCTGAGCAGCGAAGGACGGGCGGTTGCCGGCGTCATCGACGCCGAGAGCCCGCGCAGCGCCCGCGTGAAGCTGCGCCGGACCGGCGTCTTTCCGACCGACGTCGCCGAAGATCGCGCCCCCGCCGGGCGGCGCGCGACGACCTACGCCCTGCCGGCATTCGCCGAGCGCGTCCCGACGCAAGAGCTCGCCGCGGTGACGCGCCAGCTGGCGACCCTCGCCGCCGCCGGCTTGCCGCTCGTCGAGGCGCTCGCCGCGCTCGCGGAGCAGACGGAGCGCGAGCACTTGCGACGCGCGATCGTGCAGATCCGTGAACGCGTCACCGAAGGCCGGTCGCTCGCCGACGCGCTCGCCGAGCATCCGCGGCTCTTCTCGCAGCTCTACGTGAACATGGTGCGGGCCGGCGAGGCGAGCGGCGCGCTCGACGTCGTCCTCGAGCGTCTCGCCGCGTACACCGAGAATCAAGCGCGCCTGCTCGGCAAGGTGCGCGCCGCCCTCACCTACCCCGCGGTGATGCTCGTCCTCGGCAGCGCGATCCTCTTCTTTCTCGTCTCGTACGTCGTTCCGAAGGTGACGCGCATCTTCCAGGAGACGCAGCAGCAGCTGCCGCGGCTGACGCTCGTCTTGATCGCGCTCTCGGGATTCGCGGCGCGCTGGTGGTGGCTCCTGCTCCTCCTCGTCGGCGCCGCCGTGCTCGGCCTCCGTGCCTACGGGCGCACCACCACCGGACGCGAGCGCTTCGACCGCTGGGTCTTGCGGCTGCCGTACTTCGGCACCCTCGTGCAGAAGCTCGCGCTGGCGCGCTTCGCGCGCACGCTCTCGACCTTGCTCGCGAGCGGCATCGGCCTGCTCCCGGCGCTCGACATCGTCCGCAACATCGTCGGCAATACGATCATCGCGCGCGCGATCGAGAACGCGCGCGACGCCATCCGCGAAGGGCAGAGCATCGCTCCGCCGCTGCGCGAGAGCGGCGTCTTCCCGCCGCTCGTCGTTCACATGGTCGCCGTCGGCGAGCGCAGCGGCCAATTGGAGGACATGCTCGGCAAGGCGGCCGACGCGTACGACAACGAGGTCGAGAACGCGGTCGGATCGCTGACGACCATTCTCGAGCCGCTGATGATCGTCTTCATGGGGGTCGTCGTGCTGTTCATCGTCCTCGCGATCCTCATGCCGATCTTCGAATTGAACCGGGTCATACGGTAGGGCGCGGTCGATCGGCGGCGGGCGAGAAAGGGCTGCGCCGGGCCGGGCACGCGCGCACGGCGCCCGCGCACTCGTGACTGAAATTGCTCGCCGACGGCG
>VBKW01000272.1:0-816 GCA_005879405.1 Deltaproteobacteria bacterium | reverse complement strand
GCCCGTTCTCGCCCGCCGCCGACCGGCCGAGTCGTTGCCGTACGACCCAGTTCGATGCGGAGGTGCGATGTCGCGTCGCGAGCGCTGCGCGCCGCGACGGGTCGCGCGCGGAATTGCGAGTCTGTGCGGCATCGCGTAAGACGATCGCGCTCCGTGCGTCGATCGACGACTCGCGTGGAGGCGGAGGCATCAGCGAATGGCGAAGACGAAGAGTTCCAAGGCGAAGACGAAGAGCTCGAAGGCGAAGAAGGCCGTGAAAAAGCCGGCGGCGCGGGTACGCGCGAAGAAGATCGGTGGCGCGACGAGCGCACCGAAGCGGGCGGTCGCCAAGGCTGCGCCGGCGCCGTCGGCGGCGCGGGACAAGTACAGTCAGACCGGCGCGCCGTGGTGGAAGGCGCACTTGTAGTCGACGATCTGATCGTCGGCGCCGGCTCGCGGGGTCGCTGACGCGTCGGTGATGCCGACGATTCACGAGCGAATACGCATCACACGTGGCTCGTCATCGGGTAGCGGGTCGCGGCGTGGGTCCGCGACGGCAGCTGAGAACCGGACCCTGCCCGGCTCGACGGTCGTCGGCAGCATCGCGACGGCGTCGTCGGCACCATAATTGAGGCGCGGCGCTGGAGTTGCTATCGTCGAACATGATCATGCGCCGGCGCGGAAGCGCGGGGTTCACGCTCATCGAGATCATGGTCGTGGTATTCATCCTCGGCCTCCTGGTGACGCTCGTCGCGCCGCGGATCGTGGGACGCACCGACGAGGCGCGCCGGACCAAAGCCGCGGCCGACATCAAGGGCATCGAGGAAGCGCTGCATC
>VBKW01000271.1 GCA_005879405.1 Deltaproteobacteria bacterium | reverse complement strand
TGCGCCGCATCGCGGCGATGATCGTGGTGAACGAGTCGTGCAGGTCGTGCCACGCCTTGGTGTAGCGGGCGTGGACCTCGGCGACGCGCGCCGTCCGTGGCTGGAAGCGGTCGATCTCCTCGAGGTGCAGCTCGACATCGCTCATGGTGCCGCCGAGGGTGCTGATCACGTAGTCGTCGTCGACGTACTGCGAGCGGCGCACGTCGCGAATCGCCTTCAGCACCTCGATCTCGACGGGCTCCCACTTCTTGATCTTGTCGACGTACGCGACCACGTCGGCGACGACCGCCGGATCGCGGGCCGGCGTGCGCGTACACCCGGCGAGCGCGGCCACGAGCACCGACACCAGGAGGAGCGACGACCGAGCAAGCATCGGAGTTCTCTACCGTCGGCCGCCGCGGAACGGAAGCCGGCGCCTTTCCACGGCGCGAGCGGCTTGTTATGCCCGCCGCATGAAGACGCGCAGTCGGCGCGCGACGATTCGCGAGGTGCTCGACGTCGCGATCGAGCTCGAGCGCAAGACGATGGCGCTCTACACGGTGCTCGTCCGGATTTTCAAGAGCACCGACGAGCTGCGCGGATTCTGGTTCTCGATGGCGCGCCACGAGGCGGGGCATTGCGGCGCGCTCGCGCTCGTCGAAAGCCTGCTCGAGAGCGATCCGACGCTCGCCGGCGACCGCAAGGTGTGGTTCGACGAGCACACGGTCGCGCGCCTGCGGGCGCTCCTGACCGCCTACTTGAAGGAGGCCCGCCGCGGCGTCGACGTCGAGCGCGCGCTTACGATGGCGCTCGACATCGAGAGCTCCGAGCTCGAGGACGTCGTCGTCGATCTGCTCCAGGTCGTGAAGGACCGCCGCTGGCGCGACCAGGCGGTGCAGATGCTGATCCACGACCTCGGCGATCTCAGCTTCATGATCGAGAAGTACACGACCGACGAGCAGCTGCTCGCGCGCGCCGACGAGCTGGTCGAGCGTCGGGTCGGCGGACTGCGCAAGCAGGTCGACGCACGGCAGGCCCCTGCGACCGCGCCGCGTGCGCGGGCGCCTCGTCGTCGATGAATGCGTGAGAGTCGAAAGGGCGGCGGCGCGCGGACCGATCCGTGGTCCGCGGGCGCCGTGAGGGCGGGTGTGACTAGTTCGCGGGGCGCGAGGACATCATGTCGCCCTCGGAATCGTCGAGGAGATTGTCCATTGCGACGCCACGGCGTCCCGCAAAGCGCGCCAGCGACGCGCGCGCGAGCTTGCTCGGCGCGGAATGGCCTTTTTCCCACCGGTTCACCGTGCTCACGGTGATGCCGAGCGCGTGCGCGAACTCCTCCTGCGTGAGATTCAGGCGATTGCGGAGATCACGGATGACGGGTGCGAGTCTGTCCACGGTCAGTTCCTCCGGAGGCCGAGAGGGAGCAAGACGAATGCCACGGCGCACGCCCTCGAAGACGCCGTTTTCCGTGCGTCTTGGCAACGGGGTGGTGCCGAAAAAGTACCGTCACGCCGCCTCAGTGGCGAACCAGGAGAGGCGCCACTGCGCGGATGATGCGGAGTGTGTCTACGACCTTGCGGTAGTGGCTTCGCCGCTCCGCAATCGGCGGATAGTAGACCTCGACGGCGACGGAGCGGACGGGAATGGCGGCGCGCGCGGCACGAATGATGACGGTGCTCTCGTACTCGAAGCGCTCGCCGTCGACGGGGAGCGCGAGCACCGTCGCGAGCGGGTACACGCGAAATCCGGACTGGGTGTCCCCGACCGCCGTTCCCGCGGCGAGGCGAATCGCGGCGTTCGCGAAGCGATTGCCGAAGAGATTCGCCGCCGCGACCTCCTGCGTGCCGATCTGCCGCACGCCGATGATGATCGCGGCGGGCTCCGCACGCGCGGCGGCGAGCAGCGTCGGGATTTCGCCGCCGAGATGCTGCCCGTCGGCGTCCATCGAGAGCGCGTGCGTGAAACCGCGCGCTGCAAGGGTGCGCATGCCGGTCAGCAAGGAGGCGCCTTTGCCACGATTGCGCTCGTGACGCACGACGTCCGCACCCGCGAGCGTCGCACGTTCGGCGGTGCCGTCCTGCGAGCCGTCGTCGACCACGAGCACGGTGTCGAGATGCCGACGGGCGTCGGCGACGACGAGCGCGATCGTCGACGCGGCTTCGTAGGCCGGGATGACGACCGCCGCACGAACGGCGCTGCGGTCGGCGCTCGTCATGCGCGTGCCGCCGGCTGCGTGTCGCCGCCGCTCACGCGCGCGCGAGTCGAAATCCCGCGCGCGGAAAGTGCACGACGATCTCTCCGACTTGCTCGTCGCGCCGGCGAATCGCGACCTCCCGCGGCGACACCGCGACGATCTCGCCGGCGACGGGGTCGAGCCCATAATCGTCGGGCGTCACCGTGACGTGATCCCCGGGCCGGGCGCCGCTCGGATCGCCGGGATCGGACGCCACGTCGGTTGCGGGAGTGCTGCGCGCCGCGATCGCCAACGCCTCCTCGGCGGGCATCGGCTGCGATGTTCCGTGGCCCAGCGCCTCGATGCGCGCGAACCACGCCGCGACCGCAGGCGCGGCAGCGAGGAGCGCCGCGACCGACGGGTCCATGCGGCCGAACCAGAGCGCGTGGAAGCAGGCGGCGTCGGCGACCGTGAACGTGTCGTCGATCACGAAGGCGTGCGCTGTGAGGCGGACGTTCAACGCGTCGAGGTACGCCCGCAGCTGGTCACGGGCGTGCGGCGCCTGGGCGGTGAGCGCGTCGATGTTCAGCCCCGGGACCATCTTCTCGCGGTCCGCCTTGAACTCCGGCGGCAGCGTCGGCCCCATCGACGCGAGAACCGCCGTCGCTGCGGCCGTGAAGAGCTGGCGGTCGGCCCACCACGCGAGCGGGTCGATCGCCCCCGCGGTCGCCGCGGGAAACACCGCGGGCTCGGGATGTCGGCGTTCGATCTCGCGCAGGATGCAGGCGGTGTCGCAGTACACGTCGGCGCCGATCGGCAGCACCGGGATGCGCCGGTAGCCGCCGGTCAGCGGCACGAGCTGCGGCTTGGGGTTCCACATCGGCTGGTCGACGGCCCGCCACGCGAGCCCCTTCGCCGCGAACACCTTGCGGACCTTCTCGGAAAA
>VBKW01000269.1 GCA_005879405.1 Deltaproteobacteria bacterium | reverse complement strand
TCACGTAGCGCGGGCGCAGCGTCCAGCGCAGCAGGAACAAGAGCGCGGTCACCACGAGCGCGGCGAGCGGCACGAGACGCGCGAGCCAATCGCGGCGCGCGCGCGCCCGCCGCCGGCTCGGCTCGACGTCGTGGCGCGCGGCGCGCGATGCGCCGTGCCTCGTCACGTCGCGACGGCGGCGCGCGTCCGCGGCATCAGTGGAGCAGACGCTCGCTCTCGACGCGCTCGCCGCTGTCCTGAAACTGCAGGTCGTAGAGCTTGCGGTACTCGCCGCCCACCGCGAGTAGCTCCTCGTGCGTCCCCTGCTCGACGATCTGGCCGCGCACGACGACGACGATGCGGTCGGCACGGCGGATCGTCGAGAGACGGTGCGCGATGACGAGCGACGTGCGGTTCACCATGAGACGCTCGATCGCTTGCTGCACGAGACGCTCCGACTCGGTGTCGAGCGCGGAGGTCGCCTCGTCGAGGATGAGGATCGGCGCATCCTTGAGCAGCGCGCGCGCGATCGCGAGCCGCTGGCGCTGCCCGCCCGAGAGCGTCACCCCGAGCTCACCGATCGGCGTGTCGTAGCCTTGCGGCAGCGCGGTGATGAACTCGTGGGCGTTCGCGGCGCGCGCCGCGCTCTCGATGTCCTCCATCGCCTTGCCGATGTCGCCATACGCGATGTTCGCACGCACGGTGTCGTTGAAGAGGAACGTGAACTGGGTCACGAGCGCGATCTGCGCCCGCAGCGAGCGCAGCGTGTAGTCGCGGATGTCGACGCCGTCGATCGTGATCCGGCCCTCCGTGACGTCGTAGAAGCGCGGGATCAGATCCGCGAGCGTGCTCTTGCCGCCGCCGCTCATACCGACGAGCGCGACGACCTCGCCGGCGTGGATGTCGAGATCGACGTCGCGCAAGACCGGCTCGGCGCCGTAGGTGAACCCGACGTGCTCGAACGCGATGCCGCGGCGCATGCCCGTGAGCGGCCGCGCCGTCGGCCGGTCGACGACCTCGGGCTCCGTGTCGAGGAGCTCGAAGACGCGCTCCGCCGCGCCGACGCCCTGCTGGATCGTGCTGTTCGTCTTCGTCAGCCCCTTGAAGGGCTCGTACAGCAGGAACATCGCGGTGAGGAACGCGAGGAACGAGCCTTGGCTGCGGCCGCCGGCGATGACGCTGTTGCCGCCGTACCAGACGACGCCGCCGATGCCGAACGCGGCGAGGACCTCGAGCGCCGGCGTCGTGAGCGCCTTGATCATGCTCGCCTTCATGTACAGGCGGTACAGGCGGCGGTTCTCGGCACCGAAGCGCTCGCGCTCGTACTCCTCCATGCCGAACGCCTTCACGACCCGATTCCCTTGGACCGTCTCCTGCAAGAGCGCGGTCAGGATCCCGAGCGAGCGCTGGCCGCGCTTGCTGAAGCGCCGCAGACGTTTCGACAGCTTCAAGATCGGCAGCACCGACGCCGGGAAGACCAGGAACGCGATCAGCGCCAGCGTCGGGTCCTTCACGAAGGCGACGACGATGAGCACCAGGAGCGACGTCGTGTCGCGCATGACCGACGCGACCGCGTCGGTGAGCGCGGTGCGGATCAGCGCCACGTCGTTGGTGACGCGCGAGAGCGTATCGCCGGTCGGCGTGCGGTTGAAGAACGCGAGCGAGAGCCGCTGGATGTGATGGTTCAGCTCGTCGCGGAGATCGCAGATGATGCGCTGCCCGACGAGGTCCATGAGATAGTTTTGCGCGAAGCTCGACGCGCCGCGAAAGAGAAAGAGGAGGACGATCGCGACCGGCAGGATGCGAAGCGCGACGACCTTCTTCGCGGCGAAGATGTCGTCGAACACCCGCTCGACGAGGAGCGGCAGGACACCCGTCGAGGCGCTGAAGAGGAGCATGGCGACGACCGCGCCGACGAACCACGGCCACACGTACGGCCGGAGGTAGTGCAGCAAGCGCGCATAGGTCTCGCCCGCGCCGCGCCGCCGCGGCGCACTCTCGAGCGCGCGCGGCACGCGCTCCGCCGCGCGCGGTACGCCGGACGGCGTGACGCCGGCGGCGCGGCTCTTGTGTGTGGTCACCCCAGCATCTCCGCCGCGATCGCCGCCGCCTTGCGCGCGGCGCCGCCGCCGCCGAGCTGTTCGCGGATCCCGGTGAGCGTGGTCGCCGTCGTCGCCCGCAAGCCGGCGTCGTCGAGGAAACGCGTCGCCGCCGCGGCGATCGCGGCGCCGGTCGCGTCGCCCTGGAGGAGCTCGGGGACGACGGCGCGCCCGGCGATCACGTTCGGCAAGCCGACGAAGGGCACGGAGACCAGACGGCGCGCGAGCGCGTAGGTGAGCGGCGCGACGCGATAGACGATCACCATCGGCCGCTCGAGCAGCGCGGTCTCGAGCGTCGCAGTGCCGGAGGCCACCAGGACGAGCTCGCTCGCGTGGACCAGATCGTACGTATCTCCCTCCACCACCGTCACCGGCAACGGCCGTCCGCGCATCGTAGCGGCAATGTCCGCACGGCTCAACGTGTCCGCCAACGCCAGCACGCATTGCACGTCGCCGCGCGCGACGAGGCGCTCGGCGGCCTCCGCCATGGGCGGCAGAATGAGCGCCATCTCCTTCTGACGGCTGCCGGGAAGGAGCGCGACGAGCCGCTTCGCCGGGTCGAGGCCGTGCCGCGCCAGGGTCTCGGCGACCGGCCGGGTCGGCCGCATAGAGCGGCGCCTCGAACGGGAAGACGACCGCGAGGCGATCGACGCGGCGCGCGATCTTGCGGATGCGGCGGCGCCTCCACGCCCACACCTGCGGGCTGATGTAGTACAGGACCGGCACGCCGCGCCGGTGCGCGACGCCCGCGAGCGCCACGTTGAACTCGGCGAAGTCGATGAGGATCAGGAGATCGGGCGGATCGCTGCGCAGCAGGCGGCGTATCGCCCGATAGGCGCGCACCACGGCGCCGAGGCGCTCGCGCGCCTCCAGGAGGCCCATCGTCGCGATCGCCGCCACGTCGACGATCGTCTCCATCCCCGCCGCGCGCAGTCGCGGGCCGCCGATGCCGCGCACCTCGACGTCGGGCACCAGCACCCGGAGCGCCGCGACGAGATCGGCACCGTGCATGTCACCCGACGCCTCGCCGGCGACGAGGAGGACACGCCGTCGACGGGCACGCGCGGCCGCGTCGGTGCTCGCGGCGGCGTCG
>VBKW01000268.1 GCA_005879405.1 Deltaproteobacteria bacterium | reverse complement strand
ATCGGCTTCCAAACCGGGGCCGAGATGAACTGGCTGTCGCCGGCGATGCATGTGCTGCGCGATGAACTGCAGAACATCGAGGTCACGGTCTCCAGCGACTATTCGCCGGATCTCGCCGAAGCGCTTGCTCGCGGCCGGCTGGACCTCGCCTTCATGCGCGTGGAGCCGGGCTACGACCTCGGGTACCACGTGGTCGACCGGGAGCCGCTCACCGTCCTGATGCCGAGCGACCATCGCCTCACCGCCAAGCCAGCAATTCATCCGCGTGAGCTCGTCGGCGAGATCTTTATCGGCGGCGCCAAGAAGGCCACGGTGTTGCGCGCCGTCACCGAGGATTACCTGCGACGGTCGGGAGTGGACATCAAGCTCGACCACGGCGTGGACAACTTGGCGATGGCCATGTCCCTGGTCGCCTCCACGCGCGGGCTGGCGCTGATGCCCGCCTATGCCAAGAACCTGCTGCCCCCGTCCGTGGTCAGCCGTCCGCTGGAAGGCGAGGCGCCGACGATCGCGGTAGCGGTAGGCTACAGCAAGTCGAACACCTCGCCCATTCTCAAACTGTTCCTGTCGCGCCTCGACGACCTGATGGGGCCGAACCAGAAGCACTGACGCTGCGGATCGGCGATGAAGATCGCGTTTCGGTCGGCCGTCGCGGCGGATGTCGAAGCGGCGGTGCCGCTGATCTATAGCTCGGGGCCCGCCGCGTTCGACTATGTTTTCACATTGGACAGCGGCCCCACGGCCGAGGATTTCCTCAGGCGGAGTTTCCTCGATGGCGCGGGCGAGTTCGGATGGCGAAACCACGTCGTGGGCGAGCTCGACGGCAGGATCGTTGCGGCCGGTGCCGGTTGGAGCGGCGAGATGGGATTTCGCTTCATGATCGCGGGCGCCCGCCAGATCCTCGGCTGCTACGGGCCGATCGCTGGAGCGGGGGTGATCGGGCGGGCCTTGCGCGTCGAAGCAATCGTCCCGCCGCCGTCGCGCACCCGCTTCGTCGTTGCGCACCTCGGGGTTCGGCCAGAGATGCGCGGCCAGGGGATCGGTCAGGGGTTGATCGAGCACTTGCTGGACCGCGGTCGGAGGCGCGGGGTCGAGATCGCCACGCTCGACGTCGCCGTAACCAACCCGCGCGGCCAAGCGCTTTACGAGCGCCTCGGCTTCGTCGTCACCGGCGAGCGGCGTTCGCGCCTGTCCAACGCCAGCGCCACGGTGCCCGACCATCGGCACATGGAGCGCCCGATTTGAATCGCGACTCCTCCGACCTACCTCGAGGCTTCCTCATTCGCGGTAGCTGATCGGCGGCGAAGATTGCCGAGCTTCCGAGACCGAACCTTCAAAGTCAGGCCTAGTGACCGCAGGTGCCTTGAGGATACGTCGGCATAACACGCGAACTTTCTCGTTCTCAGGCGCGGCTCGCAGGATGCGCTGTCGCGACGTGGGCGACGAGCGCGCAGGTATAGAGTGCGGCCGCCAACAAGAGGACGGCGCGAAATCCGAAGTTCATCGCGAGCGCGACGGCGAGGACCGATCCGGCAACGGACGCGAGGCCATTCACCGCCCACGCCCAGGGAACGAGCGTCTCCTCCTCACGCTCGAGGCTCCGCAGCTTCAAGGGAAAGGGCATACCCATGAAGAAGCTACCGGGCGCGAGGAAGGCGAGCGAGAGCATGATCCGGCCCGGCAGACTCACCAGCCGGCTGTGCACGAGGGCATCGCCCGCGAAGGCGTAGACGACGATCGAGAGCGCCGCGGCGATGAGCGCGACCTGGATGGGATCGCGCAGCCGGCGGCCGACGACACCTGCGACGAGACTCCCGACTCCGGAGCACACCAGCATGCCCGCGAGCGTGACGCCCACCGAATACGTGGGGTGCCCGAGCACGAGCGAGAGCTTTTGCATGAGGCAGATCTCGACCAGCATGAAGCCCAGTCCGAGGCAGGTGAAGTAGGTCAGATTGCCGAGCAGCACCCGGTTCTTGTGCGGCAGCGAGAGCCTGAGGAGGGGAGCGAAGGTGAGCATCATCCCGATGCTCGTCACGAACACGAGGATCACGAGCAGCAGGCGGCCCGCGACCGAGCGCAGGAACACCGGCTCGAGCTGGTAGAAGTACGGCTCGTCGTCGGTCGTCGGTTCGGCGCGAAGCGCGACAGAGCGGAAGTACGCGCGTTCGCCTCCCGCGGGAAGCGCGGCGAAGTAGCCGGTGAAGAGGTTCGAGCCGGCCTCCAACCCCGGGGCGTACTGAAGCGCGCCTCCCAGGTCGCCGGCATCCACGCGCTGGCGCAGGGTCGCGACCTGATCGGCCGTGAGCGCGTCCGCGTAGACTGCCGCCGACAGCAGCTCTCCGGACCCGAGCACCGCGAAGTGACGCTCGATCGCCGTCGCGCCGCGCGCCCGCAGCGCGGCCACCGCGGCAGTGAGCGCGCGCAGCAGCTGGTCGCGCGGGCGCGTGAGGAAGACGACACCGCCCGGGCGTAGCACGTTCAGGTACTCGCGGAACGCCTCGATTGTGTAGAGGAAATTCGTCGAGAGAAGAGACGCCTGTGAGCCTGCCGTGTCCACGGCATTCAACGTGACGACGTCGAATTTCTCCGCGGTCGTGTTGACGAACGTGCGCGCGTCGAGCTCTCGCACCGTGACGCCGGAGCGATGCCACAGGTCGTCCCAGTCGTGCGCGTACCACCGTGTCGTCGCCTCGATCATGAGCGGGTTGATCTCGATTGCGGTCGCGTTGCGTGCCCCGTTCGCCATCGCGAGATACACGTCGACGCCGCCGCCGCTGCCGAGGTTCAGCACCGAGGGCGCGCGCACGAAGAGATACGGCGCGTTCTGCACCCACGGCTCGAACACCCGTCGCCGCTTCTGTGCGTCGCCGCGGAAGTCGACCGTGAAGGTCCAATTGTAGCCGTTGCTGAAGAGCAGACGAAAATCACAGCCGGCATCGAGGAGGTCCTTGGCTTTGCGCGCAAACTCGAAATCCGCGATGGCCGGCCCGGGCGCGAACGCGTCGAGGCGTCCGAGGAAATTCCAGCGTTGCCGTTCGAGGTGACCGCCCGCTTCTCCCTTCGCGAGGAGGTCACTGTAGAACTTGCCGGGTGCGGGCCCGAACGTGAACAGGCTCGCCGCGTAGGGCACGAGCGCCACTATGATGGCGAGCAGCAGCGCGGCGCCGAGCGCACGACGGACGCTGAAGCTGGCCGCGAGTACCGTCGCCGCGACGGCACCCGTCGCGGCGACCGCGACCGCGACCAGGCCAGCATCCCCGAGGCGGTTCAGCAGCACGACGATCAACCCGCATCCGCAACCCGCTCCCACGAGATCGAAGCAGTACGTCTCTGTCGCGCGCGAACTCCATCCGGCGAAGACGAGCGCCAGGAACGTCCCCAAGAACACGTGCGGAACCGTATTCACGAGGATCAGCGGTACCAACGCGTGGAGCCGGCTGGTGGCAAGGATGGCCCCAAGGGCCGCAAGCGAGAACCCGACGGCGCAGCTCCAGAGCCACGGCAATATCGGCACCGCGTTTCGCCGCCGGAGCATCGCCGTGGCGAGGGAGCCGCCCGAGCCGAGGCCGAGCATGCAGAACGAGACCACGAGGAACGCGGCCTCCGGAAAGAGCTGGAACGACAAGATCACGACCTGCAGCACCTGAAATGCCAGCATCGCGGCCGAGATCAGCGAGACGGTGAGCAGCAGCAGCGCGCGGCGTCCCGGCGTCAACACAGGGGCGCGGACGTGCATCACGCGATCCTGCGTTGCCATGGACGGCGCGGCGGCGAGACGGCCGACGCGACGACGAAGCCGGCGACATCGTCGTCGATCCGAGTGCGACCCATCCTCCTCATTCCCGGGCAACCCCTGTCGGCACCGTCCCCCTTCGCTGCAGGAGCGCGTATCCTAGCAAGGTCCGCCGAGAACTCGAACGCCGGACGAGCTCAACAAGGAGATCGCATCGTGAGTGAGGCCGACCTGCGCACCGCGACGACGAAGCGTTGGGCGTACATGAAGGCGCGACGTAGGGTGTCGTCGAAGATCGTCTTGCGGCTTCCCTCGACGGGCGAAAAATCCGGCTACATCGAAAGCCGGACCTTCAAAGAACCGTCACGTAAGGTAACGAGAGTGGCGATGAAGGGCAGAGCGCGTAACGTGTTGACGTCCAGATGCCGGAGGTCGGACTTGAACCGACACGAGGTTGCCCCCACGGGATTTTGAGGGCGCGCTCCGAAACGGAATGGACGCAACCGATTCGACGGATGCGAGTGATCGTCGACGGTTGCGTGAGGTAGGGCTGTATCTAGTTGCGCTCATTGGCGGCTGGCACCGTCAGACATTCGTCAGAGTGTGGCTGCTGCGGGTTGGCCGGCGCTCGCCGATTCCGGATGGGAGAGCACAGGGAGGGCGACTCGTGACGAACTACGCGGCGTCGGAGGAGAAGGAAGTACTCGCGCTGAGGCGCATAACGTGACCCTGCCACCGAACGCCCTCGAGACGTACATCGCAATGCGTGACCGCCAGCGAG
>VBKW01000039.1 GCA_005879405.1 Deltaproteobacteria bacterium | reverse complement strand
ACACCCGCGCACTACGTCGCGACGACGATCGGCGCCGCCTTCATATTGATCGGCCTCGTCGGCATCTGGAAGCCGGCGTTCATGGGCATGCACTTGACCGCTGCGCACAACGTCATCCACCTCGCATCCGGTGTCGTATCGCTCTATTTCGGTCTCGCCGGATCGGCCGCGGCTGCGCGCGGCTTCTGCTTCACGTTCGGCACGGTGTACGCGCTGCTCGGCGTGGCGGGAATGGCGTTCGGCGTTCCAGGCACGGCGACGACGACCGGGATGCCGCCGGACCCGCGCCTCCTGCGCGTCCTACCGGGTCGGCTCGAGCTCGGCACGATGGATCACGCGATCCACATCGTGATCGGCGGCGCGTATCTGGTGGCGGGATTCTTGACGCACCCGACGGGCGTTTCGCATCGGCGTCCGCACGAAGCACCGCTCACGTCGTAGCGACACGACGACCCGGCAGCGGGGCGGATCGTCACGGCTCGCTCATCTTTGCGGACGATTCCGCTCCCGCTGCCTCGCGTGCGGCGCTCCCGACGAGCGCCGCGCGTAACGTACGCACTTGCTCTTCGGCAGCGCGGGCGCTCTCCGCGAACCGGGTGTGGCTGCGATCGCGCCTGCGCGCGGCGAGACGGCGGTGCAGCTCCGCCTTCTCCTCGAGGGCGCGCAGCGCCGCCCATTGCGCGCGCTCGACCGCGTCCGTTTGCGCCTGAACCATGCTCTCCTGCGAGTAGCGGTGGCCGACCCGGCAGCGAAACTCGACGACCTCGCCGTCTTTCATCCAGATCGTCCCGTGGCAGTCGGGACAGCTGAACGGGGATGGACGCTCATCTTCCAAATCCATTTCGGGCATCCGTGCTCCTGGCACTGTCGCCTCCGCGGCCGCGGCCGGCGCGCTCGCGAGCGCGACCAGCGTCGTCGCGATCGCCGCGACCGGCAGACAGTAGTCGACCTCGACGCGCGCCAGCGCGCTGCGCGGCATGTCGGGGCAGAAGGCTTCCGCCGGATCTTGGACGATCGTGACGCCGCCCGTCGCTTTGACGCGCAGGAGGCCGGCCGTGCCATCGTCCTGCGCGCCCGTCAGGACGACGCCGGCGACGCGCGGCCCATACACCCGCGCCGCGGAGCGGAAGAGCGGATCGATCGCCGGCCGGCAGCGGTTCTCGCGCGCCGCCGACGAGAGGCGGATCGTGCCGCGCTCGAGCAGCATGTGCCGGTCGGGCGGCGCGACGTAAATCACGCCGGGACGTATCGGCTCGTTCTCGCGCGGCTTGCACGCGCGCAGCGGGCCGGCGCGCGTGAGCAGCTCCGGCAAGCGGCTGCGCGACTCCGGCGAGAGGTGCAGGACCACGAAGAGCGACGCGGAAAGATCGGGCGGCAACGCCGAGACTAGCTGGCGCAGCGTCTCGACGCCGCCCCACGACGCACCGACGACGACGATGTCGCAGCGCGCGTGCGCAGGCTTGGCGTCGCTGCTGGCGCCGTTACCGCGCCCGCCGTTCGTGTCCGCATCCACGACTCGAGCCTACGCGCCGTCGGCGGACTCGTCTCTCACGACTAGGGGGGACGGCCGCGGACGCTCACGAGCGCACCGCCGCCGCCGCTACGAGCGGACGCGCTCAGCCGGTGGAGCTCCGCCGCTCGACGCCGCGCTCGTGCAGCACCCGATCGACCGCGGCGGCGAGCGTGCTCTCGACGAAGGGCTTGCGGACGTAGCCGTCGAAGCCGGCGGCGCGGGTGCGTTGCTCGTCGTCCTCGGTTGCGTAGCCGGACACGGCGATCACCGGCAATTCGCGGTGCCGCGGATGCTCGCGGATGTGACGGATCAACTCGAAGCCGTCCATGAGCGGCATGCGGAGATCGCAGAGCACCAGATCGACCGGATGCCTGTCGAGCATCGCCAATGCCTCGACGCCCTCGGCGGCCTCGATGACCCGCACACCCATCTCCTCGAGGAGCGCGTGCGCCGCCTCGCGCGTGTCGGGAACGTCCTCGACCAACAGGACTGCGCCGATCGGCAGCGAGCGGAACACCATCGCCGACTCGGCCGCCTCAGCCGGCGGCGATGACGCGAGCGGCAGCCGGACGCAGAACTCGGCGCCGCGCCCCATGCCCTCACTGTGCACCTCGATCGTCCCGCGATGCAGCTCGGTCACGCGCTTGGCGATCGCGAGACCGATGCCGAGTCCGCCGTAGCTGCGGCGCGCGCCGCGCTCCTGCTGCCGGAACATGTCGAACACGTGCGGCAGGAACTCGGGCGCGATGCCGGCGCCGCGATCGCGCACGCGCAGCACCGCGGTGCCCTCGTCCGTCGTGAGCGACACCTGCACGGGCGCGTTCTCGCCCGAGAACTTGATCGCGTTCGTGAGCAGGTTCCAGACCACCTGCTGCAAGCGGTTGGCGTCGCCCTCGACGACGACGGGTTCGTCGGGCAGCTCGCAGGCGAGGACGATCGCCTTCTCCGACGTTTTCGCTCGCTGAGATCGAGCAGATCGTCGATCAACGCCGTCTGCAGGCGGACGTTGCGCTCGACGACGTCGACCGCGGCCCTGATGCGTTCCGGATCGCCGGCGCGTTTCAGAATCTGCATCCACGCCATGATCGGCGCGAGCGGCGTGCGCAACTCGTGCGACAGCATGGCGAGGAACTCGTCCTTGCGCCGGTCCGCCTCCTGCGCCGCCTGATACAGCCGCGCGTTGTCGATGGCGGTCGCGATGCGATGCGCGAGGTCTTCCGCCAGCGCCTGCGTAGTCGCGTCGTATCGCCGCAAGGATTGCGCGGTCGCGAGCCAGAGGACGCCGTAGTGGCGTCCGCGCGCCGCGATCGGTACCACGAGCGACGACCGCAACCCGAGCGCTTGCAGGCACTCGAGCTGCCGCACGTCCGCCGCGAGCGCGCCGAGCGCCTCCGCGTCGACGGACTCGGTGAGGCGCGCAACGCCGTCGGCGGCGGCCGTGGCGTCGGGCAACGGAACGTCGCGCAGCGCTCGCACCGACTCCCCGATCGACTCGTCGCACGCGAACGCGAGTCGCGCCGCACTCCCATCCGCGGCGACGTCGATCGCGCAGACGTCGGCGACGCGCGGCACCAACAACTCCGCCACCGCCGGCAGCGTGCCGTGGTAGTCGAGCGAGCCTGCGAGGACGGCGCTCGTCTCGGCCAACACGCGCAACGACTCCTCGACGCGCCGATGTTGTGTGACGTCGGTCGCGACGGCGACGGCGCCGGTGAGGGAGCCGTCAGCGGCGCGGAGCGGCGCCGCCGAGCTCACCACCCACGTCGCCTCCGCGCGGCCGCCACCGACGACGCCGAGCGCGCCGCGCACCGTCTCGCCGGCGAGCGCGCGCGTGATGCCGAGGTCGCCGAGCGTCCCCGGCAATGCGCCGAGCCCCGCGCCGTCGGGCGACGCGGTGGCAGCCGCTGGGTCCGCGGTGTCCGCCCGCTCGAGCAGCTGGCGCGCGGCGGGATTCTCGCGCACGATCCGCCCGTCGGGATCGGTGATCACCACCGCATCGGGAATTTGCTCGAGCACGAGGGCCAGCTCGGCACGCTCGTGATCGATGCCGCGGAAGAGCTCGCCGTGCTCGATCGCGAATCCGAGCTGCTCGGCGCACCACTCGAGCAAGCGCACGTCGTCGCGCAGCAGCCCCAGCGCGGAGCCGCGCGCGACCGCGAGCAGCACGCCGATCGATCGATGCCCCGTCCCGATCGGCACGATCGCGAGCCAGTGCATCCCGCGGACCAGCGTCCGCTCGTCCGACGGCAACGCCGGCGAGTACGGGAAGACGCGAGTGCCGCCGTCCGTGAGGACGCTGCGCACGGACCGGAAGCGCCCCGGAGTCAACGTTTCCGGCATGATCTCGCGATGATCGGCGCGAAGGCCGCGCGCGGCGACCCGGCGTAGCGGCTCCGCGGCGGCGCCGACATACACCGCCGCGAAGCCGTGGCTGACGGACGCCGCGGTGTCGACGAGCGCGTCCGTCAGGCGCTCCGGATTCAGCAAGCCGGCGGCGGTGAACGCGGTGAGCTCCGCGAGGCGGTCGCTCGCGCGCTCGAGACGGCGGCGCTCGCGCTCGCGCGCCGTGACGTCCGAGCCGACGTACAGCAGCGCCGGCGACCCTTCGTGATCGACCGGCGATGCGCGAATCTCCCAATAGCGGCGATCGGCGGCGCGGTACTCGAGGCAGCTGCGCGCGGTCGATCGAGCGACGATCCCCCGGCGACGTCGCGGAGGAACGCGGCGTTGGCGACGATGGCCCGAAACGGCGTTTTCGCCTCGACCAAGGCCATCGCGAGCGGCGCTTGCTCGAATGCGGCGGTGAATGCCGAGTTGCGCATGCCTCGTCCGTGATCTAGTTGCCCCGTATCTCTCCGGCGCCTTCGCGCACCGCACCGAGCACGCCGAGCAGCTCCCCCGCCGCCGAGAGGATCGGAATCAGATCGAGCGTGACGCTACCGTCGACCTGCGCGCCGTCGACCTGCGCGCGCGGGACACCCGTCAGCCGCTCGGTGCCGTGCGTCGCGATCACGCGCTGCAACGGCTCGCGCGCGACGCGGACGAGCCGCTCGCTCGGAAGGCTCGAGAAGTCGCGGCCGACCGCGCCCTCCGTGGAGACGCCCCAGAGCCGCGCCGCCGCGGCGTTCCAGTTGGTGACGACCAACGAAGGATCGATGACGAAGAGCGCCGGACCGATGGCGTTCAACACGCTGCGCTCGAACGCCTCCAGGCGGTGGAGATCCGTGGTGCGGCGCTCCAACTCGACGTTGAGCGTCGTCAGCTCGGCGTTCGTCGATTGCAGCTCCTCGACCGTGGTCTCGAGCTCCTCGTTGGTCGACTGCAGCTCCTCGTTCGTCGTCTCCAGCTCCTCATTCGTCGACTGCAGCTCCTCGTTCGTCGTCTCCAGCTCCTCGTTCGTCGACTGCAGCTCCTCGTTGGCCGTCGCGGACTGCTCGGCGAGACGGTCGAGCTCGTCGCGGAGCTGCGAGACCGTGCGCATGTCGTTGACGCACATCATGATGCCCGTCGGTCGGCGACGCTCGTCGAAGAGCGGTGCGATGCGGATGCTGACGTGCATCGTGTCGCCGGCCCGGCGCGCGAACACGACGTCCTGCATCTGCGCGTGCGTCTGCGTCGTCCGCACCTCCTCGATGCGGGCGCGCAGGCCGTCGATACGGTAGCTGACGTCGAGATCGCGGAACTTGCGGCCGAGCGCGCCGTCGGCCGGCACCTCGAACAGGTGCTCGGCCGCCGGGTTCAAGACGATGATCGTCTCGGCCTGGTCGATCACGACGAGGCCGCTCCCGATGTTCTCGAGGATCCCCCCCAACCGCGACGCGATCTCCAGGGGGTCGGCGCGTGGTCTCGGGCTCGTTGCCGGTCACGCGTTGAAAGATGCGCCACTTGAAACCGACCGGCACGAAACGCCGTGAGCGCGAGAGCATGGACTCGGAGCGGCCCAGGAAGAGATAGCCCTCAGGACGAATCGCGTACTGGAACCGCGGCACCACGCGATCCTGCAGGGTGTTGTCGAAGTAAATGAGGACGTTCCGGCAGACGAGCAGATCGACGTGCGACAGCGGCGCATCGTGCGTCAGGTCGTGATGGCCGAAGATGCACCATTTCCGGATGTCGCGGCGGACCCGGTACGCCTGGCCGTCGGGCGTGAAGTACCGGTCGACGAGCGCCGCCGGTACGTCTTTCACGGCTTCGAGGCGGTAGAGCCCGGAGCGCGCCGCCGCGAGCGCGTCGTCGTCGATGTCGGTGGCGTATATCTTGACGTCGTACTCCCCCTGCCGGCCGCGCATGAGCTCGCGCGGCGTCGATGATCGACGGCAAGACGTGGTCGCGCAGCATGTCCCACGCCTCGGGGTCGCGGAAGAAGCGCGTGACGTTGATCAAGATCGCGTTCAACAGCGCGATGTGCTCGTCGGCGTGCTTGTCGAGATACGACATGTAGCTCTCGAAGCGCTCGACGTGCACTTGTGTCATGCGCCGGCGTATGCGCCGCAAGAGCGACGCCGGCTTGTACTCGCGGAAATCGAAATTGTGCTCGGCGTGCAGCTTCTCGAGGAGGGCGGCGAACTTCGGTTCCTCGGCCGCCGCTCCGTCGTCGCTCACGGCGCCGTCGGTGAGTGGAGATGCGGTGTCGGCCGCATCATCCTCCTCCGCGTCCTCGAGCTGCTGCTGCTCCTCGTCCTCGCCGTCGCTCATGCGCAGCCCTTTCCGATCTCGCTGCTGCCGTTCACCAA
>VBKW01000267.1 GCA_005879405.1 Deltaproteobacteria bacterium | reverse complement strand
CGTCGAGCGTCAGGCCGGTGCCGCCGGCGCAGCGTGCTTGCAGCTTCCCGGTGACGAGCACGACGTGACAGGAGGGTCGGAGCGCGCCGTAGCGGTACGTCAGCGCGCCGCTGTGCGCCCGGTGGACCTTCCAGCCGGCGGCCGGCAGCGCGAAGCTGCCGGTCTCGTTCGTGGCCGGGTTCACCACAGTGAGGACCGCACCGACGAGCGTCGGGTCGGCGCCGCCGCCGGTCGGAGGGGGCGTGACCGCCCGATCGGCGCTGCCGAGGACGACGCCGAGCGTCTTGCCGTCGCTCACTTTGAGCGACTTGCCGCTCACACACTCCTCGCCGCCGGTGCAGTGCGGCGGCGGCACGAGCGCCTCGCTCTGGCAGGTCGCGGAGCAGCCGTCACCGCTCACCCGGTTCCCGTCGTCGCACTCCTCGCCGCTCTCGAGCACGCCGTCGCCGCACGCGGTGAGCGCCCAGAGCTCCTTCCCGTGCCGGCCATCGTCCGCGTAGAAGAAGAGCGCGCCGCCGACATCGGCGAGATGCCGTCGCTGCGCCACAGCTCGCGCCCGAGCGTGTGGGTGTCGGCGCTGAAGTAGAGGATGCCGTTCACGACGGTCAGGAAGGACGGGATCGTCGCGTTGGTCGGATCGAGGTCGCGCAGCAGATACGTCCCGTCCTCGGTGCCGTCGCTCCGCCACAACTCGTCGCCGTGTACGCCGTCGTCGGCGTGGAAGTAGAGGACGCCGTTCATCGGCGTCGGGGACCGCGGGTTGGACGAGTCCGGACCGGGGAAGACGTCTTTCACCAACACCGTGCCGGCGGAGGTGCCGTCGCTCTTCCACAGCTCGCGGCCGTTGCCGCCCGCCGTCGACGAGAAGAGGAGGGTGCCGCCGAGGTCGGCGAGCGCGTCCGGGTCGTTCACGACCGCCGGCTCGACGACGCGATGGGTGCCCTCGCGCGTGCCGTCGCTGACCCACAGCTCGACCGTGCCGGCATCCGTGCCGTCCGTCTTCCAGAGCTCGTCGCCGTTCCCCGCGGGGCCGAACGTGTGGAGGATGAAGAACATCGTGTCGCCGACTGCCGTGAAGTCGGTCGGCGCGGCCGGGGGATCCGTGGCGACGGTGTGCGTGCCCGCCTCCGTGCCGTCGCTGATCCAGACGCGGACGAAGCCGTCGCCGGCCGTCGCGGCGAACATGACGCGCGTGCCGAAGGCGGCGAGGTCGTGTGGGAAGCTGGTCTTGAAGCCCGTATTGATGTCGAGGACGAGGTGGGTGCCCGCGGTCGTGCCGTCGCTGGTCCAGAGTTCCGCGCCGTGCGTGTCGTCGACGGCGCGGAAGAAGAGCCGGCTGCCGGCGACGATCATCTCCTCGATCGCCGAGCCCTGCGGGCCCGGGTCGATGTCGCGGACGAGCACGGTGCCGTCGCGGGTGCCGTCGCTCTTCCACAGCTCGTCGCCGATGGCGTCGGTGGTGGCGTGGAAGTATGCGACGCCGCCGAGGCTGCGGATGTCCTCGGGATCGGAGTCGGCGGCGCCGGGCGCGATGTCGCGCACCAGGTGCGGCTCCGGTTGCGGCGCCGGGCTCGGCGCCGCAACCCCCACGGTCACCGGCATGCACGCCGCCGGCGGCACGCAGCTCGCGAGCGTCCAGAGCTGCACGCCGTGCGTCCCGTCGTCGGCGGTGAAGAAGAGCGCGTTGCCGACGCGCGTCAGCTCACGCGGCGACGAGCCGCCGTTAGACGCGAGGTCGGCGACGAGCGACGTGCCCAGGAACGTGCCCGTCGTGCGCCAGAGCTCCTCGCCGTGGGTACCGTCGTCGGCCTCGAAGTAGATCGTGCCGTTCACGTTGGTGAGGTCGTCCGGGAACGAGCCCGCGGCCGGGTTCACGTCGACGACGCGATGGGTGCCGTCGGCCGTGCCGTCCGTGGTCCAGATCTCCGGACCGGAGACGCCGTCGTCGGCGCGGAAGAAGAGGGTGCCGTTCACGTTCACGAGGTTGCTCGGGAAAGACGCGCCCGTCGGGTTGATGTCGGCGACGCGACGCGTGCCGGCGCCAGTGCCGTCGGTCGCCCAGAGCTCGGCGCCGCTGCCGTCGTCGGCGCTGAAATAGATCGTGGCGCCGACCGTGCGGAAGCCGGTCGGATACGAGCTCCCCCCGAGGGGATTGATGTCCGCGAGCTCGATCGTGCCCTGCTCGGTGCCGTCGCTCTGCCAGAGCTCCCGTCCGTCCTCGCCGTCGTCGGCGCTGAAGTAGAGCCGTCCGCCGATCGCGGCGAGGCTCATCGGGACGGAGCTGCCGAACTGCCGGATGTCCTTCACCCGGAACGTGCCCTGGTCGGTGCCGTCGCTCCGCCAGAGCTCGTTGTCGCCCTGCGCGTCGATCGCGCGGAACACCGCAACCCCGTTGAGGTCGGTGATGGCCGACGGGGTTGCATCGTGCGCGTTCGTCGTCGGGGTGATGTCCTTCACGAGGACGGTGCCGGCGGCGGTGCCGTCGGACTTCCAGAGCTCGCCGTTCCCCTGACTGAAGAAGAGGACGCCGCCGACGTTCTTCAGGGTGTAGGGGAAGAACGGCAGGGCAGCGACCTGCGCCGTGCCGCCGGCGCTGCCGTCGCTCCGCCACAGGCCGCCGTCCGTGCCGAAGTAGAGGGTCGTGCCGACGTTAGCCAGGTCGATGTCGTCGCCGAGCCCGTCGTGGAGCAGAGTCGCGTCGGCGTCGCCCGGGGCGGCGGTCCAGAGCGCCCAGCCGGGTCCGGAGTCGTCGAACGTGCCGAAGTAGAGGCGTCCGCCGACGCTCCGCAGAAACGTCGGCGCCGGGCCGCCGGAGGCGTGGACGGTTCCCGCGCCGCGCGCGAGAAGTGCGACGGCGAGCGCAAGGACGAAAGGGGCGAGGCGTCGCATGTTGCGCGACCAAGAGCACCGCGCGTGCCGATCCGCACTTCGGTGCAATGCAGGTGCCGGTCATGCGTGGGCGCACGATCGCGCGGAGGCGCGAGCGGACCCGCTGCGCGACGCGCGCGTGATGCGCATGGCGCGGATCGGCGACTTCCGCAAAGTGTGGCAGACCGCGTGTACGGCGATCGGTCTCTCTGGTCGCATCGTCCACGAATCTCCGGGCACCTCATCGACGTCGGGAACGATCCCGGACGCGCAAATCCCGAAGGCGGCGCGGAAGATCCTCAGCCTCGTCTCCGCGCGGCCGACGACGGTCGCGATCGGCGCGTAAAGCGACCGATCGTCGCCGCGGCGGCCGCCGCATAGGAAGAAATGCGGCGATCGTGTCGATCCTCGTCAGCGGAAATTCACGCCGCTCGGTCGCGCAAACCACCCACTAGTCGTTAGGGCGGTTTCGATCGTTACGCCGATCGGGCGCCACGGCGCGTCACCTCGTAGTTCCTTCAGCCGCGGCTTCGCGCAGCCGCGCGAGGCGGCCGAGACCGTCACGTCGCTCGCGCGCGTAGCGGGCGGACCATACTCACTGCGAGACGTAGTTGACTACAGTTGTGTTGAGGGAAGTAGTCGAGGCGCGGCCCCCCTCCGCATCATTCACTAACAAGGAGGTCGCCATGAACCGTGCTCCGCTGCGTGCCGCCGGCGTCGCGTCACTCGTCGTTCTCGCTCTCGTCATTCCCACCTACGCGAGCGCGTTGACCAGTGCCGAGCTCAACTGCCTCGATACGATCGGTTCGTCCGGCGCACGCTTCGCCGAACGCGTGCATGCCGCGCTGCACGCCTGCGACGAAGCGATCGTCGTAGGCAACACGTGCGACACGCAGCAGCGCGACAGCGTGATCGCGCTCGCGGCGAGCAGACTCGGCAAGGACCTCGCCGCCGCTTGCTCGCAGGTGGACCTCACCCACCTCGGTTTCCCGGGGCCGTGCACCGATCCCGATGGTGGCAGCTTCTCGGTGGACAATCTCACGAGCTGCCTCGTCGACGCCGGCGAGGCGCAAATGACGACGGCGGAAGACACCGAGTTTCCGAACCCGCACCCGCTCTCGAAGCCCGATGCGAAGTGCCAAGTCGGCATCGCCAATGCGACGCAGGACTTCATCACGAGCAAGCTGCAAGCGCGCAGTAACTGCCTCGACGAGCAAGCCGCGGGCACCATCTCGGCAAGCATCGACTGTCGCGCCGAGGTCCCGCCCGGCACCGGCGATCCACAAACCGACCAGGCGATCGCGCAAGCGCAGGCGAACCTCGCCGCAAATCTGCAGCAAGCGTGCGGCAAGACGCAGCTCGAGCATCTCGGATTCCCGGGCTCTTGCTCCGACCCTGACGGCGGATCGTTCAGCGTCGGCAATCTCCAGGATTGCCTCCTCACGACGCTCGAGAACGCGGTCGACACGTTCATCAACTTCGAGTACCCGCCCCCCGGCGGGCCGACCCCGACACCGGGCTCCACGGCAACTGCGACGCCAGTCGTGACAGCGACCGCGCAACCGACGACGACGGCAACCGCGACCGCGCAACCGACGGCGACGCTGACGGCAGTTCGGACGGCGACGGCCACTACGACGCCTAATC
>VBKW01000266.1 GCA_005879405.1 Deltaproteobacteria bacterium | reverse complement strand
TGAAGCGTTCCACCATCGCTTTTTCCCCGCTGAGGAGAAGCGTCACCGGTCGTAGGGTCGAGTGCCGCAGGGCTTGCGGCCCTTCCTCCTCCGGCTTGTACGCCTGCAGCGCGGCGATGCCGAAGTCGCGTTTCGCGTGCCCCGTGGCCGAGATCGTCACGTCCTCCAGGATGCCGGGATCCGTTCGGTGACGGTCCCAATACCCCTCGATGCGGATCGGACGCGGTCCGCCGCCGCCCATGCGGCGAGCGAGCGACGTGGCGGGCGGGAAGAGCGCGCCGGCGAACGCGATGGCGACCATGACCCACCACCGGAAGCCGAGCTTCATCGAGATCTCTCGCATGGTCTTCTCCTTTCGACGGGGCGCGCGGCGCCGCTCCCGCGGTGCATGGACGACGTCACGGCTGAAGCGCGGCGAGCGAGCGCAGCGCCGCGCGCCGCGCGACGGCCGCGACCGCGGCGGTGAGCACGATCGTCGCCGTGAACGCGAGCACGACGAGAATGGTCTCGACCTCGCCGAGCGGCTCCGTCGCGAGTCGCCGCCAGAAGAGGCGCGCGACCGGCCAGATCTCGAGCGCGACGACACACGCGATCAGCGCGAGACAGCTCACCATGTAAACGACGCCGCCGAAGCCGGTCGCGATCTGCGCCGCGTTCGTGCTGTCGAGGCGCGGATAGGCGGCGCCGAACGCGAGCCCGAGGCTGACGATCGCCGCGATCACGCACACCAGCGTCGCCCCGAAGACGGCGGTGAGTTCGGGCTCGACGCCGAGGGCGCGGTTCGTGACCACGATCAACGCCTCGCCGAGCAGCGTGAGCGGCACGAACGCGACGACGAACTTGCTCCACCACAGCGTCGCGATCGGCACCGGCGCCGAGCGCAGCACCCACCACGCGCGGCCCTCGAGACTGATCGACGGGTAGACGAAGCGCACCGCGACCGACGCGGTGACGAACGCGGCGAGGCCGAGGTTGCAGAACGCGACTACGTCGCGGATCGTCGCCGCGAGCGGCGTGCCGTCGTCGATCGGTAGGACCGAGAAGTTGTAGACGTACACGACGACGAGCGCGCCGAGCAGCAGCAGCTGCGACCATTGGCTGGCGTCGCGAAAGAAGACGGTCGCGTCCTTGACCAGCAGCAGGCGCGGAATGCGCGGCAGCGGCGCGGCGAGCCGCGGCAAAACGCGGCCGAGGAGCGGCGCGCGGCGGGCGCGCGTCCGTCCTTCTTGCGCCCGCGAGCAGGCGCTCAAGAGCAGACGCTCGACGACGGCGGCGCTCGCCAGGTAGAGCACGGCGGCCGTCGTCGTCAGCAGGAGCCAATCAAAGAGCGGCTCGCCGGCGTGCGCCCCGAGGAGCGCGATCAATACGTCCGCGGCCCAGGTGGTCGGCAGGTAGGGCGACGCGGGCACCTCGAACGCGGCGAGAAACGCCGCGAACCCGGCGAACTCCGACGGCGTCGCGAGACGCTCCGGGCGGATCAAGCGCAGCGCGAGATAGCCGACCGCGGCGAGCGCGACCGTCGCGACGACGAGCACGTCGCGCGCGCGCCGCGCCGGGAAGACGAGCACGAGCGCGGTCGTGATCAGGACGCCGATCGCCGCCGGGATCACGAGGAACGGCACGAGGGTGGCGATCGTTCCCAGGTAGAAGAGCACGCCGGCGCGGTACACGACGCCGTAAGCGACGAAGACCGGCAAGCCGAAGAGCAGCACCATCCACGACGACGCGACGAGGGTCTCGATGAAACGCGCGTCGTGCACCCGTCGCGGCGGGATCGGCGCCGCGAGCAGCACCCGTACGTCGGCGGCGAGGTAGAACGTCGTGAGCGCCGTGACGACGTTACTGATGAGGAGCACCGCGAAGAAGCTGACGAACAGCATGATCAAGAGACGCTGCATCAGCACTGGGCCGAGCGCGGTGATCGTCTGAAAATACGCGAGGGTGCGGTCGAAGAAGACGAAGGAGCCGATCCAGAAGGCGCCGGCGATGGCCGTCAAGAGCGCGGCTTTCGCGCGCCCGCGGCGGAGCGCGTTCCGTGCCGCATAGAGGCGCGGCGCGAGGAGGATGCGCAGCGCGGCCGGGCGCGGCGCCGCGTCGCTGGGCGCGGTCGTTGCCGCGCTCACGGCTGGTCGCTCGTGCCGGTGAGGCTCAAGAACACCGCCTCCAGGGAGCTGTCGAACGGCTCGATCTCGGGGCGCTCGGCGGCGCGCTCGCGCAGCTCATGCAGGCTGCCGATCGCGACGAGACGCCCGCGATCGAGGATCGCGATGCGCTCGCAGAGCTCCTCCGCGACGCCGAGGCAGTGCGTCGAGAGAAAGATCGTTACGCCGCTCGCGGCGAGGCCCGTCAGCAGGCGGCGCAGCGCCAGCGCGCCTTGCGGATCCATGCCCACCATCGGCTCGTCGAGGATGAGGATCTTCGGGCGATGGATCAGCGCCGCCGCGACCGTCAAGCGCTGCTTCATGCCGTGCGAGTAGGTCTCGATCAGCTCGTACGCGCGCTCGACGAGGCCGAACTCCTCGAGGAGATCGGCGCTGCGGGCCTCGAGGTCGTCGGGGTCGACGGCGTAGAGGCCGCCCATGAAGCGCAGGAACTCGACGCCGGTGAGCTTGTCGTAGAGCGACGGCTGATCGGGGACGTAGCCGGTGAGCGCCTTCGCTGCCTCCGGCGCCTCACGGATGTCGTAGCCGCCGAGGACGACGGTCCCGGACGTCGGCGCCAAAATGCCGACCATCATGCGGATCGTCGTCGTCTTGCCGGCGCCGTTCGGGCCGAGAAAGCCGAACACCTCGCCGGCCTCGACCTCGAGGTCGAGATCGTCGACCGCCACCACCGATCCGTACGTCTTCCGTAGCGCGACGCATCGAATCATCGTCCGTCCTCCTCGACGCGAAATGCCAGCTTTCCGATCATGCCCGCGAGCGCGATCTGCTGCTCCGGGCCGCCCTCGACGAGCTTCACGTGCGTGGCATCGACCGGCATCTGATCGAACACCGAGTCCGCGCTCACCCACGCGCCGATCCAGAGCTCCGTCCACGCATGATAGTAGAAACCGTCGCCGGCGTAGACCACTCCGGCCACGAGGCGCGCCGGAATGCCGGCGGCCCGTGCCAACGCGGCGAGGAGCACGCTGTGCTCGTTGCAGTCGCCGCGGCGTGACGCCAGCACCTCGCGCGCGCTCGGCACCGTCACGGTCGGCGCTTTGTCGATCGCATCCGCCACCCACGACACGAGCCGGCGAGCGGCGGTGACGCTGTCGTGGGCGTCGCCGACGATCGTCTTCGCGCGCGCCGCGAGGGTCGGGTCGTCGACCTCGAGAAACGGCGCCGCGCCGACGGCGCTCGTCACCTCGGCGCTCGCCGGCAGCGCGAGCGGCAGCGGCAACGGTGCCGGCAGGTCCTCGCGCGTGATCTCGAGGAGGTCGCCGTGCAGGCGCTGCCGACGGGCGTCGTCGGGGATGCGATCGGCGGCGGCGCCGCTCACGCGCAGGCGCAAGCGCGTCGCCGCGCGCGCGTCGTCGACGTCGCCGGCAAGCGGCACCTTGCTTGCGCGCGCGAGGTCGACGGGCGTGCCACTGAGCGGCGCGAGCGCCTGTTCCTCGCGCTCGCGTTTCAGCATGAACCCGAGCGCCGCCTCTTCGCGCACGACGCCGCCGTCGGGGTCGATCCAGACGTGCGCCTCGATCCCCTGGTGCTCCTCGACGAGGCGCGTCGTCTCGACGCGACCGTCCGGCCCGTCGATCGTCTCGGTGCCGTCGATCGTGATCGTCATCGGCTCGTTGTGGAGCGCGAGCGGGCTGAAGACCGGCACGGTATAGCGCGTGCCGGGCGCGCGATCGCCGGCGAGGACGCGCGGACGCAGCGTGCTCGGCAGGTAGATCGGGGCCGCGAGCGGCAGGCGGAGGTCGGAGGTCTGGCCCTGCGGGCCGTAGCGCACGCTCAGTACGTGGTCGTCGCTCGTGCCGGTCGCCGAGAAGATCGTCGCCGGCGAGACGAGCGTGAAGCGGAAGCGGCGCAGCGCGTAGTCGCCGTCGGTCTCGGCGGCGAGCGCGGTGCGCAGCGTCTGCGGCGTGCCGAGCATGGCGAGGGCGACGACCGAGTCTTCGTAGAAGGCGTAGCCGTCGGCGGTGCGCGCCGTCACGCGATGCGCGTGGCCGACCTTCTCGGCGCCGTGATAGACGCCGAACCATTCGTCGCGCTCGTCGCTGGCGCTCGCGGGCGCGGCGGCCAGCAGCGCCGCGGCGTCGCTCGCCGGCGCGGCCGACTGCTTGCGCAGCAGCAGGCCGACCATCACCGCCCAGGCTGCGACGAGGGCGACAGTGAGCGCGCGTCTCATGCATGCGGCGACGGCGCGGGCCGGAGCCACGACGCGGTGCCTGCCGTTTGTCTACTGGATGCCTGTCGTCGATTCAATGTAGAAGGAGGCGTGGACACGACCGATCCCACCTTTCCGGTCACGCGCTGTGCGACTTGTGAGCGCGACGTGCTCTGCCACGTCGCGCTCGACGACGACGATCGCGAGATCACCCGCTGCATCGAGTGCGCGACCGCCGCCGCGCCCGCGGCGGTGCGCTGGGTCGCGCTCGCCGAGCTCGAGGAGATCGGCTACGGCTTCGTCCTCCCCGAGGGCGGCTGCGGCCGCCCCGACTGCGGCGGCGGCAAGTGCGGTCGCAGCGTTCCCGCCGACGAGACCTGACACGGTCGACCGGTTACGCCGATACGAGCTGGCGCAGCGCCTCGTAGAGGACGATCGCGACGGCGTTGGCGAGATTCAGACTCCGCACGTGCGCGCTCGTGATCGGGATGCGGTAGAGCTCCGGCTCCAGCTCGTCGCGAATCGCCGCCGGTACGCCGCCCGTCTCGCCGCCGAACACGAGCACGTCGTCGGGGAGGAAACGGAGCTCCGTGTAGAGGCGTGGCGCGCGCGCCGAGAAGCCGAGGCGACGGCCGGGGAGGGCGGTGCGAAACGCCTCCCAGCTCTCGTGGCGTGTGAGCGGCACCCAGGGCCAATAGTCGAGGCCGGCGCGCCGCAGGTGGCGGTCGTCGATCGCGAACCCGAGCCGGCCGACGAGATGGAGCGGCGTTTCCGTCGCCGCGCAGAGACGCGCGATCGATCCGGTGTTGGGTGGAATTTCGGGCTCGACGAGGGCGACGTGCACGACGATGCCGCGAGCGCTCAGGCCTCGCGGCCGATCGCGGTGCGCGCGCCGCCCGCGACGAGGACGAACTGGCCGTCGCGCTCCTCGATCGCCGGCGCGAGCCGGTAATACGCGGGTCTGAGGAAGCGCGCGCGGTATCCGCCCTTCACCCGGGTGTAGAGGACGTTCTCGGCGCCGACGGTGAGCGACGCCGGATCGAGCGGCTCCTCGGAGCCGTCGTTCAGACGGAGACGGTAACCGCCGCCGTCGCGCTCGACGCCGGTCACGACCCACGGCGTGTCCTCGATCGTGACGAAGGCGCGCTCGTCGGCCATCGCGATCTGCCAGCGCCCATCCTCGGTTTGCCGGAGACAACGGCTGAAGAGCGACGCGATCCGCGCGTTGTTGATCGGCTCGCCGTCGGAGTACCAGCGCCCGTCGTGCCGAAAGCTGATCGCGCCCGACGACACCGCCCAGAAGCCTGCGCGCGCCATGCGTTCCTTCTACTCGGCGGCGCGCGACGCGTTCAATAGCGACGCGCGCGGCGGGTTCCCTGGCGGGCTCGGGACCCTTCGGCTATGCTCGACGGCCGTGTATCCGGTGATCTTCTCGATCGGTCCGATCACGGTCTACAGCTTCGGGGTCATGCTGGCGCTGGCGTTTCTCGCCGCCGGCCACGTCCTCGGGCGCGAGCTCGCACGCAAAGGCATGGATCCCGAGCTCGCGTCGTCGATGGTGCTGTGGGCCGCCGTTGGCGGCCTCGGCGGCTCGCGGCTGCTCTCGATCTTCGACGACTGGGACGGGTTCCTCGCGCATCCGCTCGGCTTCATCTTCACCGGCGCGGGCTTCGTCTTCTACGGCGGGCTGCTGGGCGGCTTTCTGGCGGTCACGCTCTTCATCCGTGCGCGGCGGCTCTCGTGGCTGCGCGTCTCGGACTCGATCGCGCCCGGTCTCGCGCTCGGGCAAGCGATCGGCCGGGTCGGCTGTCTCCTCGCCGGCGACGGCGACTGGGGCACGCCGACGACGCTGCCGTGGGGCATGCGTTATCCGAACGCGATCATCGGCTGGGACAGCTGGGTGCGGACGAACGGCCTGCCGCTCGACGTGCGCGTCCATCCCGCGCCGATCTACGAGACGCTCGGCTACGGCGCGGTGTTCCTCGTCCTGTGGTCGATGCGACGCACGCGCCAGCCCGACGGCATGATTCTCTGGTGGTATCTGCTGCTCAGCGCGACGGTGCGCTTTCTCGTCGAGTTCGTGCGCATCAATCCCAAGGTGGCGTTCGGTCTCACCGAGGCGCAGTGGATCAGCCTGGCGTTGATCGCGCTCGCGACGGTCCTCATCTGGCGCTCGACCGACGGCGAGCGGGTGCCGGCGCCGGTGCGCGTCGGCTCGACGGGTCCGCCACCGGCATGATCCGGCGCGCCGCGCTCGCGGCGATGATCCTGCTCGTCGCGGTCGCCGGCTGCCGTCGCAGCGGCTCGCTGGTCGGCAGCCAGGCGCCGGAGTTCTCGCTGAGCGATCTCTCCGGCAACGCCATGCGGCTCGCGAACTTGAAGGGGCGGGTCGTGTTCCTCAACGTGTGGGCGACGTGGTGCGAGCCGTGCCGCGAGGA
>VBKW01000031.1 GCA_005879405.1 Deltaproteobacteria bacterium | reverse complement strand
CGCCGACGCTCGCCTCGAGTCCGACGTCGACGCGGCGGTGGGCGGCCGCGCGCAGAATCTCGCGCCCGTGCACCGCGAGGAGCGCCTTGTTCGCAGTGACGATGCTCTTCCCGGCGCCGATCGCCGCGAGCACGAAGCGGCGCGCCGGCTCGTAGCCGCCCATGAGCTCGATGACGACGTCGATGTCGTCGGCGCCGTACACTTGCGCGGCGTCGGGGACCAGCATGCCCTTCGGCAGGCGCACGCCGCGGTCGCGAGCAGTATCGATGTCGGCGATGCGCACGAGGCGCAGCGGCGCGCCGAGCCGCGCATCGATCGCGGCGCGGCGCTTCTGCAGCAGCTTCACGACGCCGGTCCCGATCGTGCCGAAGCCGATCAGGCCGGCGCGTACCTCACGTGCTGGCATTCCGGACGAGGACGGGACGCGTCAGCCGGCGCTGGCCGTGCGCTCGGCGGGGAGCAGCGCGCCGGCGAACGCCTTGCGGATCCCACGCACGGCTTGGCGCATCCGATGCTCGTTCTCGATGAGCGCGAAGCGCACGTAGTCGTCCCCGTACTCGCCGAAGCCGATCCCCGGCGACACCGCCACCTTCCCCTCCTTGAGCAGGAACTTCGCGAACTCGATCGAGCCCATCGCGCGATACGGCTCCGGAATCTGCGCCCAGACGAACATCGTCGCCTTCGGCTTCGGCACGTCCCACCCAATGCGCGCGAGGCCGTCGCAGAGCACGTCGCGCCGCGCTTGGTAGCGCTCGGCGTTCTCGCGCACGCAGTCTTGCGGGCCGTTCAGTGCCGCGATCGCAGCGACCTGAATCGGCTGGAACATGCCGTAGTCGAGATAGCTCTTCATGCGCGCGAGCGCGTGGATCATCTCGCGGTTGCCGACCGCGAAGCCGACGCGCCAGCCCGGCATGCTGTAGCTCTTCGAGAGGCTGAAGAACTCGACGCCGATGTCGATCGCGCCCGGCACTTGCAAAAAGCTCGGCGGCTCGTAGCCGTCGAAGACGATGTCGGCGTAGGCGAGGTCGTGGACGACGAGCATCTCGTGCTCGCGCGCGAAGTCGACGATCTTCTCGAAGAAGTCGAGGTTCACGACCTCGGTCGTCGGGTTGTGCGGGAAATTGAGGATCAAGAGCTTCGGCTTCGGCCACGCCTGCTACACGGCCTCCTGGAGGTGCGCGAAGAAGTCGCCGCCGGGAATGAGCGGCACCGAGCGCAAGTCGCCGCCGGCGATGATCACCGAATTTTGGTGAATCGGATACGTCGGGCTGGGACACAGCACGACGTCGCCGGGGCCGAGGATCGCGAGCGCGAGGTGACCGATGCCTTCCTTGGAGCCGATAGTGACGATCGCCTCCGCGTCGGCGTCGAGCTCGACGCCGTAGCGGCGACGGTACCAATCGCAGATCGCGAGCCGCAGCTTGTAAATGCCGCGCGATACCGAGTAGCGGTGGTTGGGCGTCTTGCTCGCCGCCTCGATGAGCTTGGCGACGACGTGCGGCGGCGTCGCGCCGTCGGGGTTCCCCATGCCGAGGTCGATGATGTCCTCACCGGCTCGACGCGCTGCCTGCTTCAAGTCTCCGACGATGTTGAAGACGTAGGGCGGCAGCCTCTTGATCCTGGGGAATTCCATCATGTCCTTTCCTCGAGTGTGTCCTCCGCGTGATATGAGCTGCGCACGAATGGCCCCGCCGCGACGTGGCGGAACCCGAGCACGCGACCCAGCTTAGCATACTCTGCAAACGTTTCCGGAGCGACGTACTCGACGACCGACAGATGCGTGCGCGTCGGCTGCAGATATTGGCCGATCGTGAGCGCATCGCAGGCGGCCGCGCGGAGATCCGCCATCGCCGCCCGCACCTCGTCCGCGGTCTCGCCGAGACCGACCATCAGCCCGGACTTCGTGACCGCCGACGGCCGCAGTTCCTTGGCGCGCGCCAGGACGTCGAGCGAGCGGCGGTAGCTCGCCTGCGGCCGCACGGCGCGGGAGAGACGCGCGACGGTCTCGAGATTGTGGTTGAAGACGTCCGGTGCCGCGTCGAGCACGGTCCGCAGCGCGGATTCGTCGCCCTTGAAGTCGGGCGTCAGCACCTCGATGCGGGCGCTCGGCAGGGCGACCCGGACAGCGCGCACCGTCGCCGCGAAGTGCGCCGCGCCGCCGTCTCCGAGATCGTCACGCGCGACCGCGGTGATGACGACGTGACGGAGCCCCATGCGCCGGCTCGCTTCCGCGATGCGCCGCGGCTCGTCGGGGTCGAGGGGCGCCGGCCGCGCGGTATCGACGGCGCAGAACCCGCAACGCCGCGTGCAGCGCGTGCCCGCGATCATGAAGGTCGCCGTCGGGCGCGAGAAGCACTCGCCGATGTTCGGGCAGCGCGCCTCCTCGCAGACGGTGCGCACACCAACCTCGCGCAGCACGCGGCGGAGCGGCCGCGCCTCGCGCAGGATCCCGCGCTTCTTTGCCGCCCAGGCAGGAAGCCGCGTGCCCGACGGCGACGGAATCACCGCCCGCTCAGAACCTGACGCCGAACGACCCGAGCGCGGTCACGAATTCCTTGTCGGGGCGGTTCGGCTGAAAGGCGTGGTGGTAGCTGGCGTTCGCGCCGACGACCAGCTCCATGAGTGGGTACTTGTCGCCGCGGTGCTCATACAGCTGGAAGACGGTGCCTTCGATACCGAGCCCCGCTTGGACCCCGAGGGCGTCTTGATCGTCGTCGCTGATCAAGGTGCGGCCGTTGAAGTCGACGTGGTTGAAACGCGCGAAGTGATCCCACTCGAGCTGAAAAAGGCCGTACGGACGCACCAGATACTCGGAAGGGAGAAAGTCGAAACGCGGACCCATGCCGACGACGAAATTCTGTTGTGTCTCGTTCGAGTGGCCGACGAATCCCGGACCGGAGAACGTATCGAACGAGTTCTTGTTGTCGTTGAAGCTGTGCGTGAATTGCAACATGAGATCCAGAAAATCGAGCATCTCGTATCCGGCGGCGATGCTGTACGCACCGCCGTCGTGCTGCTCGTGGCGAAACTCGCCGACGGGGATCAGCGCACCGCCCTGCCCCTCGATGAACACGGTTCCGGGCTGGGCCGACGCGACGCCCGACAGCGCGACCGAGAGGGCCACCGTCACGATCAATGCACGGATCCTCATCTCACCACCCCTTTCCCCCACGAGCTATCGAGTTTCGATAGCGAATGCGCGAACCATCGCGCATGGCGAGAACGATAGCGTGTGACGGGTCGGGAGCGCAAGGCACGAAACGCTGCCGGCCCGTTCGCGGCGAGCATCCGCTTACCGCGCGGTGCAGCAGCGCGTCGCGCTTCGCGCTCGCGCCCGTGGGCACGGCTCGCGCTCGCCCCTCGCGCGCTCACGCGTCGGTTCAGCCGACGCGGGCTAGCTCTAGGCGGCCGGACCAGCGTTCCTCCAGGACGTCGCGTAGCGCGAGCGACTCCGGCGTGCGGAGATCGGGGTCGCGGCGGAGCCATTCGGCGGCGTCTTCTTGGGCGGCGTGGAGGAGGGCGCCGTCGCGGAGGATGCTGGCGGCGCGGAAGTCGGGGAGGCCGGATTGTCTCGTGCCGAGGAACTCGCCGGGGCCGCGCAGCTCGAGGTCTTTCTCGGCGATGCGGAAGCCGTCGTTCGTCTCCTCCATCACGCGCAAGCGCTCGCGCGCTTGATCGCCGCGGGCGTACGACGCGAGGAGGAAGCAGAGCGAGCGGTGCGCGCCGCGGCCGACGCGGCCGCGCAGCTGGTGCAGCTGCGCGAGGCCGAAGCACTCGGCGTGCTCGACGATCATGACCGTCGCGTTCGGGACGTCGATGCCGACCTCGATCACGGTCGTCGACACCAACACCTGGTGCTCGCCGCTCTTGAAGCGTCGCATGACGTCGTCCTTCTCCTCCGCGCGCATCTGGCCGTGCACGAGGGCGAGGCGATAATCCGCCAGCGGACCCGCGGCGAGCTCGCGCGCGGCCTTGGTCGCGTCGAGGAGCTCGCTCTTCTCGGACTCCGCGACCAGCGGACAGACGATGTACGCCTGCCGGCCGGCGTCGAGCTCGCGGCGGACGGTCTCGAGCACGCGCGCGCGCTGCGTCTGCGGATACACCCGTGTCACGACCGGTCGCCGCCCCGGCGGCAGCTCGTCGAGCACGGACACGTCGAGGTCGCCGTACAGCGTGAGCGCGAGCGTGCGCGGAATCGGCGTCGCCGTCATGAGGAGAATGTCGGGATTGGTGCCGTGACGTTTCAGCGTCGCCCGCTGCATGACGCCGAAGCGGTGCTGCTCGTCGATGATGCCAACCCCGAGCCGGTGGAACTCGACGCGCTCCTGGATGAGCGCGTGGGTGCCGATCACGAGATCGATGTCGCCACGGGCGATCGCGCGCTCGGTGCGGCCGCGGAGCTTGCCGGTGACGGCGCCGGTGAGCAGCGTGACCCGCAGGCCGACCGCCGCGGCGAGGCGGCGGATCGTCTCCCAATGCTGCTCGGCGAGGAGCTCCGTCGGCGCCATCAGCGCCGCTTGATAGTCGTTCTCGACCGCGACGGCGGCGGCGTACAGCGCGACGACCGTCTTACCGCTGCCGACGTCGCCTTGCACGAGGCGGTGCATCGGATGCGGCACCGCCATGTCGTGCTGGATCTCGTCGATGACGCGCTTCTGCGCGTTCGTGAGCGCGAACGGCAGCGCCGCAACGAGTCGCTCGGCGCGCGCCGCGGGGACACGAAACGCGATTCCCTCCTCGCGCGCGACCGTGCTCTTCTTGAGGGCCATCCCGAGCTGCAAGTAGAAGAGCTCGTCGTAGACGATCGAGCGGTGCGCCGGCGACGTCGCGGCGTTCAGCGCATCGACGTCGGCGTCGGCCGCGGGCTGGTGGACGTCGCGCAGCGCCGACGCGAGATCGGCGATGCCGCGCACGCGCGCGAGCGCCGCCGGAATCGCGCTCGGCACCCGCGCCGCGTACGCGTCGACGGCGCTGTGCACGACGCGCCGGATCGCGCCCGCGGAGATGCCCGCGGGCTTGGTGTAGACCGGCACGATGCGACCGAGCTCGGCATGCTCCTCGGGATCGAGAAGCTCGACCTCGGGATGGACCATTCGGAGCGGCGCCAAGCCGCGCGCGAGCGCCGCCTGCCGCAGCGGCTCGACCCGCCCGTGCAGCAGCACGCGCTGCCCGGCGCGAAAGCGGGAGTGGAAGTAGCGCAGCTGGTTGTACCAGACCAGCGACAGCGCCCCCGTCTCGTCGCGCGCGATCACCTCGAGGATCTTCCGCCGGCCGCGCCCCGCCCAGCGCTCGGCCGGCGCCTCGAGCACGGCTTCGAGCGTCGCCTCCTCGCCCGGACGGAGCTTCGCGATCGTGCGCACGTCGCGGCGATCCTCGTAGCGGAACGGCAGATGAAAGAGGAGGTCGTCGACGGTGGAGAGGCCGAATTTCGCGAGCTGGTCTCCGCGCTTCGGACCCACGCCCTTCACGTACTGCACCGACATTCGCAACGCCTCGAGCTGCGGCCGGGCCGGGGCGGTGCTGCGGATGTATGCCGGTCGTGCCGACGACGCGGCGGGGGCCGCGTCGAGCTTTGCGAGCAACTCCAGTACGCGTCGTACGAGCGCGACCGACGGTTCGGTCGCGAGTCGATCGAGCGAGGCGGCGATCTCCGTGAGTGTCTCTTGGACGGGCGCGTCGCGGGCCCCGCCGCTCGCGCGCGCGAGCTTCTCGTGAATCGTCTTCAGCGGCAGCGCGGCGGGCGAGATCTGGTGCGGCGCGCCGACGAGGTACTCGAGCGGCGGGGTGAGCGTGCGAACCAAATCCTCGAGCGGCGTCACGGTGTCCGTCGGACCTTCGTCACGTGAGCGATCCGCGGTTGTAACCGCGCGCGGCGGAGGTGCGCAAGACGTAGAAGCGGCAAGGTGCTGTCCGTCCCAGGACAGCACCTTGCGGAAGGACCTACAGCGTCGGCGGTCTGCTACGCTCCGCGCTCCGCGCATGCGCGGCGCAGGTGCGCGCCGTGGGCAGTACCTCGAGACGGCCGAGGTCGATCTCCTCGCCGTCGACCTCACAGTGGCCGTACTCGCCGGTCTCGATCCGCCGGAGCGCCTCGTCGATCTCGTTGTATTCATCGCTGCGCCGCGTACCGATGTCGAGCGCGGTATCCGCGAGCTCGCCCTGGACGGCTGGGTCGCCTGCCTCGTCGACGCCTTCGACGGCATCCTGCGCGTCGCGCTGCGCCACGCCGATCGCGCGATTCAGCTCGGTGCGGCGTGTCTCCAGAATGTGTCGAAACCGCGCGAGCTCGTCTGGCGTCATCGCGCCTCCTCTCGCGCGCCGATCGCAGCGCGCATTGCTTCAGCTTGCGACGTCGGACGAGCTAGTCAACGCACGCGTCGGCGATCGCGCGCTACTCCCGGTTGCCGACTCCAAATCGGTCCGCATTACCGTTGGCGCTTCCGCGACAGCCGCTTGTCGGCGGCGTCGTGCTCCTCGAACTGCGGCATATCGTCCGTGATCGTATGCCATGGAGCTCGTTGCGCCACAAAAATGTGTCGAAAGGGGCGCGTCTCCAGCTCGCCGTCGAGAGCTCCGGCATGCAGAACGACGAAATCGGTTCCGTCGAGGGCGACGGGCAACGATGAGCCGCAGACGCGGCAAAACGAATGCCTGTATATGGGCGGCTCGCGGAGCATGGGAGCCTCGTACGTCGTGACGAGGGTTTCGCCGCGCGTCCACCTGAAAGCCGACGCCAAGGCCACGAGCTCCGCCGCGAATGCTGATCCCGTCGCCTTTCGGCACCGCGTCGCATGGCAGTACTGTATGGGTGACAGCCGACCGTCGATCTCGAAAGCCACGCCGCCGCACAGGCAACTTCCCGTCACCATGATCAAGCGCGCGAGATCGCGGCCGGCACGTTCGCGACCGCGAGCGCCGCGCCGCTCGTCGCTGCCTCTTTCAGCTCGATCAAGATCTCGCGGAACTGCTCGCCGGTCGCGTTGATCGCCGTCTCGGTGGCGCCAGGCGGCACGAAGAAGACACTGCCGCGCTGCACAGGGATCTCGACGCGGCCGACACCTTCGATCTCGGCGTCGACTCGCGTGCCCTCGAGCACGCACAACACGTACGGAAGGTCGTGGCGGTGGCGGTCGGAGCGCTCGCCCGGCGCGAGATTCATCTCCCACACGCGCACGAGCGCGTTCTCGAACAGCAGCTTGTTGGCAACGTCGCCGAGCGGACGATCATCGTGCCTCATGCTGAATCTCCACAGGTGGGTGCCTATCGCGGGTCCAGACGGACGAAGTATCTCGGGGGGAAGCCGGTCAGGATCCGAAAGCCCAGACCGTGCTTGTGCTCGCTCTCGACGCGGTCGTGCTCGGCGCCGCTGACCGCGACAGCCCGGTAGTCGCGCTTCTGACCATCGATCGTGGCCTGCACCTCCGGGTTTTGCAACGCGCGGCGATACCACGCGCGCGGCCAATGGTTGGCCGCGACGTAGACGTGCCCGTCGCTCTCGAGACGCGACACGACGCGGTCGTGCGGGGTTCCGTCTTTGTCGAAGGTGGTGATGACGAGCGTCGACCCGCCGGCGGGCTGCATGAATCCGAGCAACGATTCGAACGTGGCGACGATCGCCACGTAGACCAGGACAGCGATCGCGGTGATCTTCAAGACCGTCATCATTCAGATTCCGTCGACGTCGGCTCGCCAGAGATACAGTCCCAATACCAGAAGCACAAAGAGACCGCCGATGTGAAGGACGAGGGCGGGTTGCCATCCCGCATATGCGGCGACATTCACTGCGTCCCCCGCAGCGACGAGCGCGATCGCGGACAGAGACGACGCGAGAACCCGCCGACCTGGACGAAGGCGGACGAGTGCCAGCAGCCAGATCCCGAGCGCGACGTCGCGTGTTGCGCTCGCCAACAGATACGCTCGCGCATCGGCGGTCGCCGCCGGAATGCCGAATGCAGTTGCCACCGTGGCAGGCGCGAGCACGGCCACCGGGCCGGCGGCGATCAATGCCAACCCGACCAACGCGAGGGCTATTCGTATGTCGCGAGGGTTTGCGCGCACTCCATCCGTACCCCTCTGGCAGATTGCTACACTGTTTCTAGCGCCTCCAGTTCAGGGGCCGTCCTTTCGACGGGCGACACCCCGAAAGAGCAATCAGCCCTACGCAAAGTGGTCACGAAGGCAGCCGCCCTGGCGGTAGTCGCCGGACTGAGCCTGATCGCCGTCGCAATCACCGCCGAATCAGCGACGCGCCCGATCGGCGACATCCAAGTGTTCGCGACTCTCGGTTACCCCGGCCACCCGGGCGGCCTCGCGGTGGACGGACGGACCCTGTACGTCACCACCTCGAACGCGGGTTTCGACCGGCTCTTCGATACGAGCGACGAGATCTGGGCGTTCCGCCTCGATACGGGCGACCCGGTGCAAACCGGCACCAATCCGATCCTGGTACCGCGACAGGAGTCGGCGCAGTTGATGGGCCTCCTGGGCATGGCGCTCGACGCCCAAGGCCGGATGTACATCGCCGACATGAACGGCAGGGTCCTGCGCGTCGACCCAAGCACGGGAGTGCAGGACGTCTACGGCACGATCCCGACCAACACCGATACCTCGCTCACCGGCATGCCCGGGTTCGTCGTCTTCGTCGGCGCAGTTGATGGGCCTCCTGGGCATGGCGCTCGACGCCCAAGGCCGGATGTACATCGCCGACATGAATGGCAGGGTCCTGCGCGTCGACCCGAGCACCGGTGCGCAGGACGTCTACGGCACGATCCCGACCAACACCGACACCTCGCTCACCGATATGCCCGGGTTCGTCGTCTTCGATGCGGCCCGTAACCTCTACGTCAGCGACTGGTCCGCCCCGATCATCCGGCGTGTGCCGCCCGGCGGAGGACAAGCACAGCTCTGGTTCACCGATCCGCGACTCGCCGGAACGTACGGTGCGAACGTCGCCGGCATCGCTCTCGACCCGAGCGGCCAGACCCTCTACATCGCTGCTGCGACGCAGGAAAGCCAGATCGCGGTCTACCGGCTCCCGCTCGCCCACCCCGACGCTCTCCACCTGCAGGAGTTCCACCGTTACACCGACTTCGTCACGATGCCGTGCGAACCCGATCCGAACGTCCAGCTCCTCGCGTGCGAGCTCATGCCCGTGTTCGGCGCGGGCGGAATCGCCTTCGGCGCGTCGGGCGATCTCTACGTCGCGCTCTTCTCGAAGCAGCAGCTGTCGATACTCCGACCCGACGGCAGCGAAGCGCTGAGGTTCCCGAGCCCCGACGAGAACATGATGCGCGACGTCCCCGTCGTCGGCCCCTTCGCGGTCGCGTTCGACGGGCGCGGGTCGCTGCTGGTCGCGAACACCGGCGACGGGACGATCGGCAAAGGACCGGACGGGAGCGATCCCGTGGGCGGTCTCGTGATCGCCAACAACTGGGTGGTGTTCGACGCGTTCGTCAACGACACCGCCGCGCCGCTGATCCGGCCGTTCATTCCGTGAAACGGTTCGTCCGGGCGGTCGTGGCAAGACAGGCGGCCGAGCTCATCTCCGCCACCAGCTGTCGACGGGGTTCGATGCGGCATCCCTCTCTGCGGCAGTGAAGGAATGCGGTTGTCGGCCGGCTTCGGCGACGGCGTCGCCAGCCGGCCGACCGCGTCTGCGCCGCGCACGCGCTGGACGTCAGCCCGCGCCGTGTGGTCGAGATCGACGGAGCGAGCGTGGAGGCGGTCACGGCACCACACGCGGTAGGGTTTGACGGGCTCGGCGAACGGCGTGCCGCGGACTTCATATCGGACGCGCTTGTCGACTATGACCAGCTGACGCACGGTGGCAAACAGCGGCCTCGTCGGTCGCTTAACTGCGTGTCCATTTTTCCCGGGGAACATCAGTCCGCTCGAACGCGTTGTTAGATCTCACCGGATACACCGTTCCTCCGCCACACGCTTGCAAGCCAAGGCTGTCGCTCGAGCGGCAACCCCGGTGGGCGATAGTAATGCTCCAACTTCACGAACGCCGCCCGTTCAAGAAACCCGCGCCATGATTCGAGGTCGTGATACGCGCCATACCGCCCGCGATTCCAGCTATTCCCCCGGGGGTTCGAGGTGAAGAGCACGCCATCGGGCTTGAGCGCAGCGTGCAATTCGCTCAACACGCGCGGGAGTTCCTGGCATGGCACGTGGAACAGCGAGGCGTTGGCGAAGATGCCGTCGAAGCGGTCGGCGGGAAGCTTCAGCGCGAGAAAATCCTGCTCCCAGACCTCGCAACCGCTGTGCTCGCGTGCCATTGCGGCGAGCGGCGGGGAGCCCTCGAGCCCGATCGGGTCGTGGCCTAGAGAGCGAAACGCCGCCAGGTCGCGCCCAGGGCCGCAGCCGAAATCGAGTATGCGCAACGGCGGCGCACCGCGAATGTGCCGCAGCAGCGCCTCGATGTTCTGCTTCACATCGTGGTGGCACGTGCCTTCCCAGAAATCGGCGGCGCGCTCGTTGTAGTGCTCGAGCGTCTTCGCGGTGATGAGCGCCAGGTCCTCGCGCAGCCGTGTCATTACGATCCTTCGATTCCCACAGTGAGATCTAACGACGCTCGCGCTCAGCAGCGGCGCGAAGCGCCGACTGCTGAAGCGGGTGGTTAGACGGACTGTACCTTTGACATCGCATCTCCAGTTTATGCCGCGGCGCGCCGGATCAAATCGTTGCACGGGAGCTCGGGGTTCAAGACCTTGCGGGCCGTATCGGCACCAACCACCGGCAGGTGCGACGGGTCGAGCAGATACGCTCACAGACAACCTCTCCCGCCCGCAGCTGGACGACGACGACCAATGGAATCTCGATCCAACGGCCCGTCGGGGCGATGCCCGGCAACATCCAAGCCATCACGATGTCGTGGGTGAACGCAAAAATCATCTCATCGATCACGCGCGCCTGACCGACCGTCCGGCAGACGGGAGTCAGTCGCGTGTCGGCCGGCATCTTCGGGATGAAGTGGCTGCCGTAAAACGCCAGCATCTCATCCCGGCCGCGGCCGCCGGTCATGACCGGGACATGATTCACGTAGTTGTCGTCGGACATGGTCGCGACGGTGGCGACGGGATCCCGGTCGGCGAACTCACACCGGAGGTGCCTCTCCCATACATCGATCAGTCCCTGCTCTTCGGGCGTGTACGTGGAGTCCATGTTGAAACCTCTCTTGGGCATTCGCCCTCGTCGTCTAACGTGAAGGCTGAGCCGGAATCGGCTCAAGCTGTTTGTTAGCTGGCCACACTTTGCTCTACTGAGGCAAAGTCTTATTCACATTTAAGCTCCGCATCCGAAGAATGAGCGGCTTGTGTATAGTTCATGTGGTCAATTTCCAGCCTTCATAAGTCTTCATAAATTTTACATATCCGTATAGCTTCGTGTTGACGCCTTTTGGGTAATCCCAAACGAAGTCACCGTACCAATTATAACAGTAATATGTAGCGCCCGAACGCTCGCCTAAATAACCGTCGCTAATCGTAAAATTTTTGATTGGGGTACCTATTCTTCTCAAATTACCTTCAACAACCTCTTTACCTTGTTGCTTGGTCGGTGTGTCAGACCGTGAGTAAGAGTTAAGACTTAATACGAATGCGAAAATAATGAACCCTGACAATGTGCGAGATCCTTCTTCTTTACGATTCGCGCAATTGGAGAGGACCGTTTTCATAGCAGAGGCAGCTAACGCTCCGGTTCAGCGGCGGGCCGCGCAGCGGGCCGTCCGCTGCAACCGGTTGTTAGACCGCAGTCGGGCCTAGCCAGTGACCATATCTCAGCGGCAATGACGTTCCTGAGAGTCCCGAAATTAGCCAGGAACATAGGTCAACCGGATCACAGCCTCGTCAATCCGGTCACTAGCTATAAAGCGGAGCGGCGGCCGGGGTCCAGCGAAATATGGCTTGCCGTGACCAAGGACGACGGGATGCAGGTAGATTCGATATTCATCAATCAGGCCAAGTTTGGTTAAGCTGTGCGCCAGGTCTGGGCCAGCAACTTCGATCTCCCCGTCGCGTTCGGCCTTTATCTCGCGGATCGCGCCCTCAAGATCTTCCTCAACAAGCTTGGCGTTGGGGCCGACCGCCTTCAACGAGCGCGAGACGACCCATTTCGGTTGGTTCCGCCAGGCCGCCGCGAAGGCGCGTTCCTCCGCATTCCATTCAGGATGGTCGTCGTCCCAGTAACGCATGATCTCATACATTCAGCGGCCGTACACACTACCCGCCTGCCCCTGAGCTTCCTTGATGAAGTGGCGA
>VBKW01000264.1 GCA_005879405.1 Deltaproteobacteria bacterium | reverse complement strand
CGCTCGTCGGCGGGGCGCTGACCCCCGGCGTTACATTGGGCGCCGCATGAGCGAGACGCTGCGGATCATTCCCCTCGGCGGGCTCGGCGAGATCGGCCTCAACATGCTCGTCGTCGAGTACGGCGCGAGCGCGGTCGCGATCGACTGCGGCGTGATGTTTCCGGAGCCGTCGATGCTCGGGATCGATCTCGTCGTCCCCGACGTCTCGTACCTGCGCGACCGCCCCGAGCGCCTGCAGGCGATCGTCCTCACGCATGGGCACGAGGACCACATCGGCGCGCTGCCGTTCGTCGGCCGCGAGCTGCGCGTCCCGACGTATGCGACGGGGTTTGCGCACGCGCTCGTCGAGCAGAAGCTCGCCGAGCACGAGCTCGCGCTGCCGCTCCAGCGTTTCAAGGCGGGCGACACCTGGCGCGTCGGCCCGTTCGAGATCGAGGCGGTGCACATCACGCACAGCATCGTCGACGCGGTCGCGCTCGCGGTCACGACCCCGCTCGGCACGATCGTCCACACCGGTGACTTCAAGTTCGATCAGACGCCGCTCGACGGCCAGCCGTCGGATCTCAGGCGCTTCGCCGCGCTCGGCGACCGCGGTGTCCTGGCGCTGCTCTCCGACTCGACCAACGTCGAGCGGCCCGGCGTGACGCCGTCGGAGCGCAGCCTCGGACCGAAGCTCGAGGCGGTCTTCCGTCGCGCCAAAGGCCGCATCCTCGTCTCGACGTTCGCGTCGCACCTGCATCGCATCCAGCAGGTGTTCGATCTCGCCGCGCTCACCGACCGCAAGGTCGCGGTCGTCGGCCGCGGCATGGTGCAGAACGTCACGGTCGGCCAGGAGCTCGGGTATCTGCGCGTGCCCCCGGGCCTCCTCGTCGACCTCGGCGAGCTGCAGCGCCTGCCGGCCGAGCGCGTTGCCCTCATCACGACCGGCAGCCAAGCGGAGCCGCTCTCGGCGCTGACGCGGATCGCGATGAACGATCACAAGCAGGTGACCGTCGGCCCCGGTGACACGGTGATCTTCTCCTCGAAGATGATCCCCGGGAACGAGAAGCCGATCTTCGACGTCATCAATCATCTCCACCGGCGCGGCGCCGAAGTGCAGTACGAGACGGTCGCCGACCTGCACGTCTCCGGGCACGCGAGCCAGGCGGAGCTGGCGCTGATGCTGAACCTCACGCGGCCGCGCTACTTCGTGCCGATCCACGGCGAGTACCGCCACCTCGTCCGTCACGCCGCGCTCGCGACCGAGATCGGCCTCGCCGCCGAGGACTGCTTCATTCTCGAGGACGGCGACGTGCTGGAGATCGACTCCGTCGGCGCGCATCGCGCCGAGTCGATCACCGCCGGGCGCGTGTTCGTCGACGGCAAGGGCGTCGGCGACGTCGGCGACGTCGTGCTGCGCGACCGCCGGCACCTCTCCGACGGCGGCATGGTGGTCGCGATCCTCGCCGTCAACCAGCACACCGGCGAGATCATCTCCGGCCCGGACCTCGTCTCGCGCGGGTTCGCGATCGAGGACGAGAGCCAGGCGTATCTCGAGCGCGCGAAGGAGGTCGTCCTCGAGGCGCTCGCCGCGCTCGCGCCCGAGTCGCGGACGATTCCCGCGGAGGTGAAGGAGGAGATGCGGAAGGCGCTCCGGCGCTACTTCAAGAAGACGCTGGAGCGCCGGCCGGTCGTGCTGCCGTTCGTGATGGAGGTCTAATGGCGGAGACGGAGCTGCGCGCGATCACGGACGTGATCGCGGTCGATCACGTCTACGTCGCCGTGCGCGACTTCGAGCGCTCGGTGCGCTTCTACGACGCGGTGATGCGGCTCCTCGGCTTCCGCAAGGGTACGTCGCCGATCGCGGGCGAGCCGCACGCGCACTATTTCAATCGCATCACGCAATATACGATCCGGCCGGCGCGCGGCGCCGACGGTCACGACCCGTACCGGCCCGGGCTGCACCACCTCTGCTTCCGCGTCGCGGCTCATACCGACGTCGACGCGATCGTCGCCGCCCTCCGCGGCGTCGGCGTCGAGGTGACGGTGCCGGCGCTCTACCCCGAGTACGCGCCCGACTACTATGCGACGTTCTTCACCGATCCCGACGGCATCCGTCTCGAGGTCGTCGCCCACCGGCACCTGCGCTCGCTCGTCCGCGACCACTGGGACGAGCTCACCGAGTTCGAAGACCCGCTCCGTACAGCGGGCCTGCTGTAACGCCGGGCCGCGTCTCGCGCGACCTCAGGCGTCGTGCTCGACGATGTCGGATTCGTCGCTCACCGGATTCCGGAGCTGCGCGACGTGTGAGACTACCTACCCGTGCACGGGGAGCGGCTTGCGAAGAGCTTTCCCCCGGCGTCGAGGCACGCGTACGCGGTAGCTCCCGTCGCGAGCGCCGCCGACGTGACGCCGCCCGCGCCGTCGACGCTGAACCCGGGCGTCGCGATCGCCACTTCGGTGAACCGCGCCTCGCGCAGGTCGATGCCGCTCGTGACCGTCCCGAACCCGGGATGCACGCGGACCAAGACGTCGCTCACGGCGGTTCCGCCTGGATTCGAGCGAAAAGCTATGCCTTCGCGAAAGCCGCCGGGACCGGCGGCGGTGCCGTTCAAGATGCCGAGCGCCACGTCCGAGGGCTGCGGGCCGATCGCAAACACATTGATGCCGGTCACGGGAACGGCGGCGCCGAGATTTCCGACGTCGACCTCGAGACCCTGTGCGACGCCCGACTCCATGTCGCTGTGTGCGAACGCGAGCACGTTCGCGCCCCAGATTCCGCCGA
>VBKW01000263.1 GCA_005879405.1 Deltaproteobacteria bacterium | reverse complement strand
GAAGCAAATCGGCCCAGTTACGTGCTGTAGGCGGAGTTGAAGCGCACATACGCCGGCGTGAGATCACTCGTCGTGACCGTCGCCGTCGCGCGACCGGAGCCGAGATCGATGCTCACCGTGAACGACACGCGCCGCATCGCGCCGGCGGCGCGGCGGACCGCGGCGTCGGGCGCGGGCTCACCCCGCCGCAGCACGGGAATGCCGGCGATCGCGACGCGCAGCCGCTCCGGCGCGAGCGCGACGCCGGCGTAACCGGCGGCGCAGACGATCCGGCCCCAATTCGGGTCGCCGCCGTAGAGCGCCGTCTTCACGAGCTGCGACTCGGCGACGCTGCGCGCCACCCGTCGCGCCGCGGCAACCGTCGCGGCGCCGGTCACCTCGATGCGCACGCACTTCGTCGCCCCCTCGCCGTCGGCGACGACCATGTCGGCGAGCGTCCGCATGACCGCCGTGAGCGCCGCGCCGAAACGCCGCCCGTCGGCGCTCGCGACCGCGAAGGGCGTGTTCCCCGCGGCGCCGTTCGCGAGCGCGACGACCGTGTCGTTCGTGCTCATGTCGCCGTCGACGGTGATCGCGTTGAAGGAGGTCGCGACGGCCTCGCGCACGAGACGGCGCAGCACCGGCGCGGCGACGCGCGCATCCGTCAGGGCGCAGACGAGGAGCGTCGCCAGGTCGGGGGCGATCATGCCCGCGCCTTTGGCGAGACCCGCGATCGTCACCGCGCGGCCGCCGACGCGCACTCGCCGCACGGCCACCTTGGGAAAGGCGTCGGTCGTCCGCATCGCATGCGCGGCACGCCACAGGCCGCGGGCATCCAGCGCCCTTACCGCCGCGGCGATGCCGCGCACCATCGGCACCGCGGGCAGGAGGACGCCGATCTTGCCCGTCGAGCACGGGATCACGTCGTACGGCGAGATGCCGAGGGCGATGCTCGTCTGCCGGCACGCCGCGATCGCGACCCGCGCCCCCGCCGCGCCGGTGCAGGCGTTGGCGTTGCCGCTGTTGATCAGCACTGCCTGCGCCCGTCCACGGCGCGTGTGCCGGGCCGCGATCACGACCGGCGCCGCCTTCACGCGATTGCGCGTGAACATCGCCGCGACCGTCGCCGGGACATCGGAATGCATCAGCGCGAGATCGAGCTTCCCACCGCCCTTGATCCCGCACGCCACACCCGCGAAGCGAAACCCGGGCACGCGGATCGGGGTCTCGCGCACGCGCACCTTCACGGCGCGGTCACTTGACGGCGCTACCGCAGCACTTCTTGTATTTTTTCCCCGAGCCGCAGACGCACGGATCGTTGCGGCCGACCTTGGCGCCTTCGCGGCGGACGGTCTCGGTCTTCGCCGCCGCCGCCGCTTCGCCGCCGTGGCTCATCACCATCGGCGCGGCGCGGCGCTTCTGCTCGAGGCGCTCGACGTCTTCCTCGCGCGCCAGCTGCACGGTGAAGAGCTTCTCGACGACGTCGCTCTCGATGCCGCCCATCATGGCCTCGAACATGTCGAAGCCTTCCTTCTGATAGGCCTGGAGCGGGTTCTGCTGCGCGTAGCCGCGGAGGCCGATGCCCTCCTTCAGATGGTCCATCCCGAGGAGATGGTCCTTCCAGAGGGTGTCGATCGTCTGCAGCATGATGACCTTCTCGAGGTGACGGAGGACGGGCGGCGTGAACGCGTGCTCCTTCTCGTCGTAGATCTTCTCGACGCGCTCGACGACCATCTGCTGGAGATCCTCGGAGGAGAGCTCGGCGCGCTCCGCTTCCGAGAGGTTCAGTCGGAAGTTGAACTGCTTGAAGATCGCGTCGTCGAGCGCCTTCCAATCCCAGTCCTCCGGACGCTCCTCCTTGGGCGCGTGCGCCGCGGTGATCTCCTCGGCGAGGCCGAGCGCCATTTCCAGGACGTCCTCCTTCAGATTCTCCGAGGAGAGCGTCTCTCGGCGCCGCGCATAGATCACCTCGCGCTGCTTGTTCATGACGTCGTCGTACTCGAGGAGGTGCTTGCGGATGTCGAAGTTGTGCGCCTCGACCTTCTTCTGCGCATTCTCGATCGCCGAGTTGATCCAACGATGCTCGATCGGCTCGCCTTCCTCCATGCCGAGGCGCTCCATGATCTTCTGGATGCGCTCGGCGCCGAAGATGCGCAGGAGATCGTCCTCGAGCGAGAGGAAGAAACGCGACGTCCCGGGGTCGCCCTGGCGGCCGGAGCGACCGCGCAGCTGGTTGTCGATGCGCCGGCTCTCGTGACGCTCGGTCCCGAGAATGTGGACACCGCCCGCCGCGAGCACCTGCTCGCGCTCGGCGGCGCACTGCGCACGATACTTCTCGAGCGCCGCTTGGTACGTCGGGTCGTCGGGATCCTTCGTGCCCGTCTCGGTCAGCGCCATGAACTCGGGATTGCCGCCGAGGACGATGTCGGTGCCGCGGCCCGCCATGTTGGTCGAGATCGTGACGGCGTTGAAGCGGCCGGCCTGGGCGACGATCTCCGCCTCGCGCTCGTGCTGCTTCGCGTTCAGCACGTGGTGCTTGATGCCTTCCTTCTTCAGCATCGCGGCGACGCGCTCCGACTTCTCGATCGAGATCGTGCCGACGAGGATCGGCTGGCCCTTTTCGTGACGCTCGCGGATGTCGTCGATCACCGCGTTGAATTTCTCGCGCTCGG
>VBKW01000262.1 GCA_005879405.1 Deltaproteobacteria bacterium | reverse complement strand
CGGGTGAGCGAGCCCGAGCCGGGCATGCACTGGAAGAAGCTGCCGGTGAGATTCGCGAAGCCCTCGCTCAGGCACTGCTGGTTCATGTCGAGCTTTTGGCCGGTGACGGCCGCGATGGCCTTCGCCATCGAGATTGCCTCGAGGAGGCCGAGAAGCGAGATCGCGAGCGCGCTGCCGGCGAGATCTTGCATCGACGCTGCACCGAGCGGCGGCAGCCGCGGCGACGGCAGCGACGCCGGGATGTCGCCGACGACACTCACACCTTGCTGCGCGAGACCGAAGCGCGCCGTCGCGGCCGCCATCACGATGACGACGATCAGGAACTCCGGCAGGAGAGGCCAGTCGATCTTCTGCTTGATCCAGCGCAGCACGAGGACGAGCGCGATTGACGCGAGGCCGATCGCGAGCGTCGGCGAGTGCACGGCGCCTCCCTGGGTCATCGTCAGCCAGAAGCGATACAGAAAATGGTCGTGGGCTCCGCCGATCGCCTTCAGCCCGAACAGGTTCTTCGTCTGGTCGAGCACCAAGAGGATGCTCGCGCCGACCGTGAACCCGACGATGACCGAGTGCGAGATGTAGCGCGTCATGTCGCCGAGACGGAGCACGCTGATCGCGATTTGAATGGCGCCGACCAGAAAGGCGATCAGCACCGCCGCCTGGATGCGCTCGTCGGTGCTGGCGATGCCGCCCACCGCGCTCAGGAGGGCGATCGAGATCGCGTTCGTCGGCCCGTTGATCAGCTGGCGCGACGAGTCGAAGAGCGCCCCGACGGTCGTCATCACGACCGCCGTGTAGAGGCCGTACTCCGCCGGCAGGCCGGCGATCATCGCATAGGCCATCGCCTGCGGCACGGCGACCGCCGCGACCGAGCAGCCGGCGAGGAAGTCCGCCCGCGCGTGCGCGAGCCGGTACGTGCGGAGCGAGTCCACAGCGGGGACTCGCCGGTACAGCGTCGTTAGCCAGGGGCTCTTGGCGGGCAGGACTCCGTGCGGCACGCTCTCGGGCTCGCCTCTCGTCCGGCCATAACGCCAGGACTTCGCAAGCGGCGTCAATCGTCGCCGCGACTGGACGCGCCGCCCATTCGTGATACGAGCGTCGCTGCCTCAGCCCGAAGGGCCGCGCGCCGATCGATCGGCGCGCGGCGAGCGTGATCACCGGCGCGAACGTCGAGGCCGGCCTGCGGGCGTTGCTACTGCACGTTGCGCGCGAGGAACGCGGTCAGCATCGGCCCCACGTTGTTGCTCGGGAAGTCCTCGGCGGTGACGACGTCGAGGTGCGCGTAGCCGACGTTGACGTACACCTCGTAGCCGCCGGCGACGCCGCCGAGCGTCGGGAACGCCGGGTTCGGATTGGCGGCGTCGACGACGCGATCGGTCGTGCCGTCACAGCTCGGTGCCGTGCAGCGATGGATGCTCGTCCCGAACCCCGTCATCGCGCCCGGCACGCGGGCGAGACCGTTGCTGCCGACGAACGAGATCACCGGGATGTCGATGTTCGCGGCCTGTGTCAGGTTCTCGATGTCACGCCGGCCGCGGCCGACCGAGAGCGCGGTCGAGTCGATGCTGATCGTCTCCGAGCACTGCGAGTCGGCGAGTGACTGCGAGAAGTTCGCCCCGCCGCACGCGGCCCCCACGGTGCCGGCCGGCAACGGCCCCGTGCAGGTGCCGCCGGCCGCGTTCGAGCAATGGCCCGCGACGCCCGTGACCGACAAGCCGGAGCTCGGGTAATACCAGTCGGAGAAGTTCGTGTTGCCGACGTAGAACGCGTCGAGGAGCCGCGTCATGCTCGTCACCTGCGCCACGCGCCCCCACGTCGGCGCCGGCAACGTGGTCGGCGGCGGTCCTTTGTCGGGCGTCGACCCGGCGTCGACGCCGTGGAAGATGTCCTTCCAGGTGAAGAGACCGCCGATCGTCGGCCCGGGGCCGCCGACCGAGGTCGCGAGGAACGGAAACAGTGACGCGATGAAGCCGTTCGAGCTGACGAAGGAGCCGATTCCTCCGGCGACCGTCGAGACCAGCAGGAACTTCAATCACGCCAAGTCCGGCACCTTCGAGATCGCGCTGTCGTCGCAGGTCGAGCTCGGACACTCGCTATCTGCCGCACAGACGGCCCCCGAGTTCGAGCCCCGCGTGCACTTCTTCGTGCCCACGCCCTGATCGACGGCGGCGATCGCCAGCGTCGTGTTCGGATCGTACGCGCCTTGGATCGCGTTCGGCTCCGACACCGCGAGCACGCGTGGATTGAGCGCGCCCGGGACGAAGGCGTACGCCGCCGTGGTGAGCGTACATTTCGGCGGCACCTGTCCTGCGCACGTCGTCGCCTCGTTGGCGATCGTGCACGCCGTCGTGCCGTCGACGCAGCGCCCGGCGCTGCTCGGGTCCTTCACGGCGCCGTACAAGCCGCCGTCGAAGCTGGCGATGATGCGGTCGAGCGTGTCGCTCGAGAGCGGCGGACCGGACGTTGTGCCGCCGGAGCCCTCGAGGAGGACGAGGCCGCGCAGCTTCGCATAGCCGGGCTGCGGCGCGCCGACCCCGGAGAGATTGAAATCGGTCGCGGCGTAGCGCGCGGTGAACGTCGTCCCCATCGAGTGGCCGCCGAGGAATACGTTGTGGTTGCGGACGACCGCGTCGGCGGCGTCGACGACGGCGTCGATGTCGCGCGCGAAGACGAGCGGCGTCCAGTTGGCGATGAACGGCACGTCGGTCGAGTCGTAGAACACCGCGCGCCGATTGGGGCCGGCGGCGAGCACGGGGTCGAGCGGGATCTCGAGCTCGTTACCGAAGAACCAGTCGAGCGCGATCTGCGGCTCGAGGCGCGCCTCGGCGATGTTCGAGCCGACGAGGTCCTCGAGCTGATTCGTGCGGCGATCGAACGCCCACACCTCGACGACGAGATTCGTCGGCGGCAGGTACGCGCGAGGGATGAGATTCTCGGCGAGGTTCTTGAAGTCGTTCGCGCCGCCCTCGAAGCCGGGGATGAGAACGACGATCGCGTCCGGCTGCGGCGCGCCGTCCATCCGGAAGCGCGTGTACGTGGCGTTGTTCAGGCTGAAGCTCGAGCCGCCGAATTGGGTCAGGAGCTTCGCGTTGCTGACGGTGACCCCCGGAGAGCCCGGGGTGTTCGGCGGCTCTGCGCCGCTCGGAATGGTGGTCGTCGTCCCGACCGTGTTGCAGGCGTTGAGCGCGTTGCCGCTGCACGCGTCGTCGACGAAGTGAAAGCTCGGACAGAAATGCCGCACCGTCGAGCTGGAGCACTTTGCCGGGCGGAGGATCCGGCCGCTGTTCCGTCCCGACGGGAGGTGCGTGCAGCACGGACGGCGCTCTTGGATCGCAGCGTAGCCGCAATCGGAGCGGCGGACCGAGCGGCGCATCGTGCCCACGCACTCCGGCCGCAGCGTGATCCGACCGTCGATCGGCGTGCCGTCGCTCGCGTCGAGGATGACGCCGCGCGCGCAGCGCATGAACGCGCCGTGCGTCTTGCCGGGTGAGCCGTCGAAGCTCGCGCAGGAGCAGGCGATCTCGATCTGCGCGCGTACACCGCGCATGTCGGCGACGTCTTGGAACTTGGACACGCCCTCCAGGCAGGCGTCGGTCGCCGCCACGGCGACGACGGGAAGACACACGAGGGCTGCGAGCGTGCCGACAAGGGGGAGGTTGCGCATCGGAGGGTCTCCTTCTGCGGAGCGGATACAACGCGCGATCCAAGGCGGTCAAGAAAATTCGGCGGTGCAACTGTTCCGAATTCGGAACGGTCTATCTCAACTGTCCGCGACGGCGGAGCCGAGCGACGTGGCCGCGGCGTGCGCCAGCACGAAATCCCGGAAGGCGATCACCTTCAGCGGCACGTGCCGTGCCGCCGGATGCACGAGCGAGAGCGTCGCGCGCGGCGCGCTCCAGCGCGGCAGAACGCGGACGAGCGCGCCCGACGCGACGTCGTCGCGCGCGAGGAAGCTCGGCAGCAGACCGATTCCCGCGCCTGCACGCAGGACCGCGCACACGAACGACAAGTCGTCGGCGACGATGCGGACATCGAGCTTCTGCGTGACACTCTGCGCGCCACGCTGCAGGCGCAGCGGCCCACGGAACCCGCGGAACTGCACCAGATCGTGGCCGTCGAGCTCGCGCGGCGCTCGCGGCGTCCCGCGGCGCACGAGGTAGCTCGGCGCCGCGAAGAGCTGGACGTCGATCGTGGCGAGGTGCCGCGCGACCAGCGACGAGTCCGCCGGGCGCGGCGCCGCGCGGAACGCGACGTCGAATCCTTCGGCGACGAGATCGACGTGCCGCGACGTGAGCTCGAAGTCGAGGCGAATCGTCGGATGCCGCGCGCTGAACGCCGCGGCGACGTCGGCGAGCACGCTCGTGCCGAGGTCGTTCGGCGCCGTCACGCGCAGAACGCCGGACGGCTCGTCCTCTCTTTCGGCGAGCGTCCCGACCGCTTGTCGCAGCGCCGCGATCTGCGGCGCGGTCCGCTTGTAGAGCGTCGTGCCGGCGGCCGTGAGCGTCACGCGGCGGGTGGTGCGGTAGAAGAGCTGCTGCGCCAGGTCCGCCTCGAGGCGCGCGACGGCGCGGCTCACCGTCGCCTTCGGCATGCCGAGCCGGGTACCCGCGCCCGAGAAGCTCGCAGTCTCGGCGACCGCGATGAAGACGTCGAGTCGCGAGAGATCGATTGTCGCCATGGTGAGACAGTCTATGGCCGCCCCGCCCGCGACGTCCAGCCGCTGCGGTCGCCGCGCGCTTCTGTCATGCGGCGCCGCGCGCTAAGGGGGAGCGGTGCAGCCCCTCATCATCGAAGCGGCAATCAACGGCGCGACGTCCAAGAGCGCGAACCCCCACGTGCCGCGGATGGTCGCGGAGGTCGTCGAGTGCGCGTGCGCGTGTTTCGACGCGGGTGCGGCGATCGTGCATCACCACAACGACGAGTCGTTGCTGCACGCCCGTCACGCGGCGGCGCCCTATCGCGAGGCATGGACCGCCATCTACGCCCGCCGTCCCGACGCGCTCCTCTATCCGACGATGGGGAGCGGCGGCGCCCAGGCGACGATTCGCGAGCGCTACGCGCATGTCGAGGCGCTCGCCGACGCGGGTCTCTTGCGCCTCGCGCTCCTCGATCCAGGCTCGGTGAGCCTCGGCGGCGTCGACGCGCAGGGCCTGCCGGCGGCGGTCGACGTCGTCTATCAAAACACCTTCGCCGACGTGCGGTACATGGCCGACGTCTGCCGCGCGCGCGCGCTCGCGATCCACGTCTCGATCTTCGAGCCCGGGTTCCTGCGTGTCGCGCTCGCGTACCACGCGGCGGGACGCCTGCCGCCGGCGAAGATCCAGCTCTACTTCGGTGGTCCAGCGCTGCCGTTCGGTCTGCCGCCGACCGCGCCGAGCCTCGACGCGTATCTCGCGATGCTCGCCGCCACCGATCTACCGTGGATGGTCGGCGTTCTCGGCGGCGACGTGACGTCGACGTTGGCGCCGCTCGCGATCGAGCGCGGCGGCCACGTCCGCGTCGGCCTCGAGGACTACGACGGTCCGCGCCGACCGGCGAACGAGGAGCTCGTCGCCGAGATCGTCGCGATGGCGCGCCGCGCGGGACGCCGAGTCGCGACGCCGGCCGAGGCCGCCGCCATTATCGGCATCCCGCTGCGCGGGTGAGCCAGCGCTCAGGCCTCGCGGGCCGCGCGGAACGCTTCCAGGTAGCTGTTCGGCGAGTGGTCGTCGATCGAAAACGGCAGCCGCACCCAGCTGAGGAGCGGCAGCTGTTTCACGACGAAGGCCGCGGCGCCGATCGGGACGCTCCAGAGCGCCGTCGCCGCCTGCCTCACCGGCTTCGACCGCGGGTACCACCCACTCGCGACGCCGACGTATTCGGCGCCGAAATGTCGAAACGGCCCGGTCGTCCAGGGCGGCATTCTCGGCACGAGGTCGTGATCGTAGATGTGCCGGAACACGAGCTTGCCGAAGCGTGCGTCGCAGCTCTCGGCGAACTCCGGATCGCCGACCATCGGCTGCCCGTAGGTGTAGACGCCTCGCACGAGCGGCCGCCAGGACGCATACCGCTCGTCGCCGAAGATGATCGCGGCGGCTATCACCGCCATCGCGGCGCCGAGGCTGTGGCCGGTGATGTAGAGCGCGTGCAGTTGGTTGCCGTCGTCGGCGTCGTTGATCGCACGCCAGATGTGGTCGGCGATGTCGTCCCAGATCGCGCGCACGTTGCGATGAAATGCGCCGTGCACGCGTCCCATCGTCAGGAATCGCTTCGCGTTCACGTTGGCGTCGGT
>VBKW01000265.1 GCA_005879405.1 Deltaproteobacteria bacterium | reverse complement strand
CGCGCGTCGGCTACGTACCACAAGAACCGGCGTTTTCGGCGGACGCGAGCGTGGAAGCCGTCGTCACGGCGGCGGTGATGGACGCCGACGTCGCGGATCCCGCGGAGCGCGCCCTCCGCGTCGCCAAGGCGCTCAGCCGCGCCGACTTCGCCGACCTCACGGCGCGCGTCGGAGCGCTGTCGGGCGGTGGCGTGAAGCGGCTCGCGATCGCACGTGAGCTCGCCCGCGCCCCCGACGTCCTGCTGCTCGACGAGCCGACGAACCACCTCGACGTCGAGGGCATCATCTGGCTCGAGGAGCTACTGCGCGGACAACCGCTCGCTTACCTGGTCGTCAGCCACGACCGCTGGTTTCTCGAGCGCGCCGCGAACCGCATGATCGAGATCAATCGCGCCTATCCGAGCGGCCTCTTCGAGACGGTCGGCCGCTACAGCGAGTTCCTCGCGCGTCGCGACGACGCGCTGCGCGAGCACGCCGCGTATCAGGAGACGCTCGCGAACCGTGTTCGACGCGAGATCGAGTGGCTGCGCCGCGGACCGAAGGCGCGCACCACGAAGCAGCAGGCGCGGGTCGGCACGGCAAGCCGGCTGATCGAGGAGCTCGCGGTCGCGACGGAGCGCGGCACCGAGCGGCGCGTGGCGATCGACTTCACCGCGTCCGGACGCCGGACCCAACGCCTCGTCGTCGCGACGGCCCTCGGAAAGGCGCTCGGCGGCCGTACGATCGTGGACGGTATCGACCTCGTCCTGAGCCCCGGCATGCGTCTCGGCCTGCTCGGCCCGAACGGCAGCGGCAAGACCACGCTGCTTCGGCTTCTCGCCGGCGCGCTCGCACCCGATCGCGGCACGGTACAGCACGCGGACGACCTGCGCGTCTCGCACTTCGACCAGCACCGTGCGGGTCTCGATCCGACGATGCCGCTGCGCCGAGCGCTCGCGCCGGAAGGCGACACGGTCGTGTACCTCGGGCGCGCGCTCCACGTCGCCGCATGGGCGAAACGATTTCTCTTCCAACCGGAGCGGCTCGGCATGCCGGTCGGCCAGCTCTCGGGCGGCGAGCGGGCGCGCGTCCACCTCGCCCGCTTGATGCTCCACCCCGCCGACCTATTGCTCCTCGACGAGCCGACGAACGATCTCGACATCCCGACGCTCGAGAATTTAGAGGAGAGCCTGGAGGAGTTTCCCGGTGCGGTCGTCCTCGTCACCCACGACCGCTTCCTGCTCGAACGCGTCGCGACCGAGCTGCTCGCGCTCGACGGCCGCGGCGGCGTCGAGCGCTTCGCCGACCTCGCGCAGTGGGAGGACGCGCACCGAGCGCCCGCGCCGGCTGTGCGCGCCGATGGCGGACCGCGCGAAGCGGTGGCGCGCGTGATCGCCGGCCCGAAGCGCCTCGGCTATCGCGAGCGGCAGGAATGGGAGTCGATGGAGGACCGCATCCTTGCGGCCGAATCCGCCCTCGCGGAGTGCCAGGCCGCGCTGACGGATCCGGCGGTGGCCGCCGACTCCGCGGAGGTAGCGCGCCGTTACGCGGCTGCGGAGGCCGCGCGCCATTCAGTCGAGGCGCTCTATTCGCGTTGGGCGGAGCTCGACGCGAAGCAGCACTGAGGACGCCCAGTGACAACGCTCGCCAGCGAACGCCCGGCCTCGGCCTGGCAATGTCCGCGGGATGGCCGAGATTTCCCGTTTGGCCGGGGGAAGCGCACCGCACTTCTTGGGCCCGGCCCAGTCGTCGATCTGCTCACGCGGCCGTCTCGGGGGTGCGGTTGACGAGCGGGTAGTCTAGACGGATCGTCGTTCCGACGCTCGGCCGCGACGACACCGACAATCGTCCTCCCAGCGCCAGCGCACGCTCCTCGATGCTGAGCAAGCCGGGCCCGGCTGGAGGATGTCGCCGACGCCGACGTGCTGCGACAGCGCTGCTTCACGCCGACCACGCACATGTATCCGACCAACCACGTCGCCTGCGCGTCACGCGCCCCAGGCGCCGTCCGCGCCGGTAGTCGGAACGAGACAGCGGCCGAATGCTCACGCGTTGCTACCTTGCCTCCCGATTGATATCCGCGACATCAATCGGTGTCCTTTCGTGCCCCTTGGCGCCGGAGATTTGCGGACAATACTCAGCGATTTCACAGGAACCGACAGGTTCAAGTCCCCCTCCTCGCACTCGTTGCTAGTATTATAGATCAACTAGTTAAACAAATTGATGTACACGGTCTCGCAAAGTGTACATCAATTTCGCCGCTCCGCAGCCGGATGAAGAAGCTCGGCATCCGCCGCAGTGCGCAGCTCGCGTGCTAGCCAGCGCAACGATCACGCGCCAGCGCACTTCGGGCATCGCCGTGCACGGTGACGCTTGCGATCACGGCAGCCGCTCGATGCGATACTGCAGGGAGAACGCGCCGCCGGTCGTTACGCAACTCTCTCCGGCGAGACAATCCGCGTCGACGACACATTTGGTCGTCGTCGTGAGCGAGCACGTCCCGCCTTCGCCGCCGACACTTGGCAGCTCGTAGTCGGCGACGCCACCGGGCGCACCGAAATCGGGACCGGCGTACGTCGCATCGACCGTGCCGGCGTAGTGCGACGTCGACTGCAAACAGGGGATGCCTTTGGCAAATCCGAGCTCCGTGATGTCGGTCGCCAGCGACGTGCAGTCGAGGACCCGTCACGGCAGGATCTACGCACGAGCAGCCGCATCGTCGCCGAAGGCTGAGATCGCAGGAACTCCGAACGGGCTCTTTGGTTGGTGCGCCGGCGCCAGCGTCGCGAATCCGTACGCCGACGGCGCGGGACTCGAAATGCCCTACTGACCAGCGAGACTCACGGCTTCAACGAGTACGACCCGGGCTTGTTCGCGAAGAGCGTCACCGAGGTGAAGTAGGTCTTCGTCCCGACGTGGAGCTCGAGCGTGACCTCGGCTTCGTCGGCAGGCAGCGCCAGCGTCGTCTTCGCGAGCGCAAAGGTCATCTTTCCCTTGCCGCTGTCGTAGGCGAACTTCTTCAGCGTGTCGGTCGTCGCGGTGTCCTTCAATGATTTCAGCTTGAAGACGACGACGCCGTTCTTGTCCATGCTCTGCGCGCCGACGACGAGCGTCGTGAACGTCTTGTCGAGGATCGGCGTCCCCTCGCTCGTCACGACGAACCGCAGCTCGGTGACGCCGGAGTCGTAGGCGAATCCCGGATCGCCGAGCAGGAGCCCGAGCGTCACCGCATCGGTGCCGGGTCCCTTGACCGTCGCTTTGGCCTTGTCGCTGACGAACGCGATCTTGCGGTAGCCGGCGGTCGCCTTGAACTTGCCTTTCACGTCGAAGAGCTCGTCGAGGCGAAAGCCTTTGCTACCGATCGTCATCGTATTGCGCAGGACCGATGGTAGGGTGACGTCGATCGCGTCGGATTTCGTCGCGACGGTAAGGATCTGGTTCGGCGGATCGAGCGTCACCTTCACGGCGGGCACGTCGCCTTTCCGCGATGCGAACGTGAGCTTGCCCCCGCTGCCGGCGACGTACGCGCCGGGGTCGACGGTGATGCCGCGCGAGGCGAGCGCCACGAGGAGCGACTGCACGGCGGGATCGAAAGCATGGCCGGTGCGCCGATCGGCATTATAGATGTACGTCGCTTTCCACGCGTCCTTGCCGGGCACGCCGACTTTCAGCGACTGCTTCTTCACCCAGAAGTTCGCGGGCAGGTCGTTCGTGCTGCCGCCCGTGGCCGGGAGCACGGGGAAGTCGGCGCCGAGAACGATCACGGCGTCGTTCGTCGGATCGGCGTCGCCCATCGTGTCGGTGGCCGTGAACGTGACGTAGTACGGGCCGATCTCGGTCGGAACGCCGGAGAGCTCGCCCGTCAGCGGGTCGTAGTTGATGCCGGGCGGCAGACCCGTCGCGGAGTACGTGACGCTCGTCCCGCCGACGGCGGCGACGGTGATCGGCGGCTGCCGCGAGTACTCGACGCCGAGCAGCGCGACCGGGAACCCGAAGAAGTCCCAATAGAAGCCGCTCGTCGCGGACGGCAGGATCCAGAGGAAGAGATTCGCGAGAATCGAGTCGGTGCCGTCGGTCGCGCCGATCGTGACGAGGAACGTCCCGGCGACCGTCGGCGTGCCCATGATCTCGCCGGTCGCCGCATCGATCCCGAGGCCGGGCGCGAGACCCGCGGCCGTGAAGACGACGGTGCCGGCGGCGCCGCTCACGTGCACGACGTGCGAGTACGCCGTCCCGACTTCGCCGTTGTCGAGGAGTGTCGTCGTGAATTTGAAGTCGCTGTCTGCCGGCAGGATCAAGAGTGGCACGATCGTGAAGACCTTGTTCTCGTTCTCGCCGTGATCGGTGCACGACAGCGCGACGTAGTACGTGCCGGGGGCCGTCGGTCGGCCGGAGATCGCACCGGTCGTCCCGTCGAGCGAGAGGCCCGGCGGCAGATTGTCGGCGGTGTAGACGAGCGGCCCCACCCCGTTTTGCACCTGCACCATCACCGCGTAGACGACGCCGACGCGCCCGTCGGGCAGCGACGTCGTCGCGAACGTCATGCCGGCATTACCGCCGCCGCCGGCGGCGCTGATCTTGATCGTGATCGGGAGATGGATCGTCGTCGAGGCGTCGGTCGCGTCGAAGGTCACGTTCGACTGGCCGACGACCTGCGGACGCCCGGTGATGATGCCGGTCGTGCCGTCGAGCGCGAGCCCGGTCGGCAGGCTTCCGACGGAGATCGAGTACGTGACGTCGCCATCCGCATCGGCGGTGAGCAGCCGCGCCGTGTACTCCGCGTTCGACGTGCCGTCGGGGAGCGACGCCGTGACCCAGTGAAAGGTCTGCGCGAACGCCGGGGCCGAGCTCGACAGCATCACCACGACCGTCGCGAGAAGCATGGACCTGACGGATGCCGCTTTCATGACGCCCTTTCCCACGACGGTTATCGACCGGAATTTCCTCGGACGTGAGCGACGACGGCCCGATGGCGACAATGCCCATGCAGCCGCCATCGCAGGCAGGGCGAAGCGCATGCGCGGTCGCATTACGCGCGGCGGCGTCACGTGCTTGCCGGGGAGCCTGGACGGCGCGCCCCATGGCGGCCGTTGAAGCCGGAGAGATCGCAGTGACCGCCGTCGATCGCGCGGTTGACCGCGAGCAGTCGCGTGATGAGGCGGCCGTCGAAGCGTCGAGACGATCGGCGAGGCGTCGCAGCAACGCGACGAGGCGGGCGCGGCCGAACCTCGCACTTCAGTCTGACTTGTCTCGGAACTCGGTCAAAGCCGCGCAGCCGTCGCGCACGCGAAAGTGAAATAGAAGATCGCCAAGCCCTGCGCCGGGTGTAACGTCGCCGTAACATGCCGCGAGGTGCGCACGGAGTAGCCGCGTACCGGCGTCATCTAGACGCGGTACACTCTCAACAATGACGCGAGTGCAGTAGCGGCACATCACGGTGAACGTCGCCCGCGCCTTTTCGTCGCGGGTTCTGATCACAGTGACTTACCTACGAGCAGTATCGATGCCAGATGCACCGCAAACGAACTACAGCTGCGGTTCACGCATGTCTTACGTCCGTCGTACAGTAGGCAACCCTATCGTGGTGTCACGGATCCCAGCCCGCGGGCGCCACTGACACAACTTGCGCCACGGCCGCGCACGCCGGGCGCACGAGACACAGTCCGCGTGTACCCATGCGTGCGCCATAGGTTTCACTTCATGGAAGGAGCGGCAGACCTCGTTGACGAGCGGGAGCAACGCCCGGCCGGCTTCCCGGACCTTCTCGCTCCCGCCAGAGCGTCACAAGACGAGCGCGGCGCGGAGCCGTACCGTCTCGGCGACCGCGGCCGCGCGCGCGCACTCCGCCGTGTCCAGGGCCTCGTGGGCTCGTAGCAGCTCCTGGCGCCCGGTGGCCACGCTGTCGGCGAAGCGCCTCTCCACCTCGGCGCGTGCCGCACGCTCGCGCGCCGCGGCCGCCTCCGCCTCGATGACCTGCGTACGCAGGCGCTCGAGGTCGGCGAGCGCGGCGGCGTACGTCTCGGCGTTCCCGTGGGTCTCATGCCTTAGCGTCT
>VBKW01000261.1 GCA_005879405.1 Deltaproteobacteria bacterium | reverse complement strand
CATTCTTTTTCTCGGCATCGGTCAGCGCAAGTGCCGTGATCATCGCATTGTTGTTCTGGAACGTCATTTGCGGCCGAATTCCCCAACCGTCCTTGTTTGGCGCAAAGTCGGCACCTACGTTCGTATTCTTGTCGGCGCCGAATCGTACGCCGTTATTGCCTGCTTGGTTCGGGTCGAACGGAACTTGATCGACGAACGGCGTATGCACCCAAATGTCATTATCGTGACAGTTCCGACACTTAATCTTGGCGCTGTCAGCGGGTGTTTTCCAGAATCCCGCAGCGCCGAACTTCGGGTTTGGAATCTTGCTCCCGTCGCGCGGGTTAGCATTCGGCTCCTCCGGCAACGGAATGAACACGGGAGGAGTCGGCAGGACAGCCGGCGTCGCAATGGCTCTGACGTCCGGAAGTGTGCTATTGAACCAGCACGTATCACCCGTGCTCGTGTTATAGCGAATCGCATTGATGTCGTCGCAATGCACATCGTTTCTCTCCTGATTATCCTCGAATGCGGAACGCACTGCCCGGCGAATTGTAGGCCGAGAAGCACCGGCTTGTCGCAGGCAGGTATCGGCTTGCCATTGTTCGGTCCGTTCTTCAGGTCGAACGCCATCTTCTGCACGTTCCCCTTGCTGTCGGTGATCGTGATCGGGATCTCCGTACCGTCGGTGATGCAATTGAGCGGTGTGTCGGGAGACGGCCACGGTCCGAGCTTTGCCTCGCATTCGTTCGCATAGCGCGCCACGGCGTCGTCGGGGGTCGGGGTCGGCGTCGGTGTCGGGGTCGGCGTCGGCTTGGGGGTCGGCGTCGGCGTGGGGGTCGGCGTCGGCGCCGGGGTTGGCGTCCGCGCGGGTGTCGCCGTCGGCGTGCGACTCGGCGTCGCGGTACGCGAGCGCGTCGGCGACGGCGTGCGCACCGGCGTGGCCGTCCGCAGCGGTGTCGGCCGGGCGATCGACTGCGGCCGGATGCGGTGGCCGCGGATCAGGCGGAAGTGGCTGCCGCGGAACAGCAGCAGGCCGCCGGCGTCGACGTCGGCGCCGATGTCCATCTGCGGGACGCCGACGGCGAGGTCGTCGAAGCCGTCGCCGTCGACGTCGCCGCCTGCGATGGCGAAGCCGAAGTGGTCGCTGGGCTCGGCGACGTCGTCGGTGCCGACGCCGTTCTCGCTCCACAGCTGGTTGCCGAGCGCGGAGAGCTTGTGACGGGTCCCGTAGAGGACGTTGACGCTGCCGGCGCCGACGACGAGGCCGACCTTGTCATGCGGTACGCCGATCGCGAGATCGACGAAGCCGTCGCCGTTGAAGTCGCCAGTCGCGAGCGCGCTGCCGAAGTGATCGTCGGTTTGCGCCAATCCCCTCACGCCGGTCGTGTTCTGAGTCCAGAACTGGTTGCCGTTGCCGGTGAGCTTCTGACGGCTGCCGTAGAGGACGTCGACGGCACCCGCGTCGACGATCTCCGCGACGTTCTCGTCGGGAACGCCGATCGCGAGATCGGCGAAGCCATCGCCGTCGAAATCACCCGCGGCGAGGGCCCGCCCGAAATGGTCGCCGTCCTCGGCGACACCCTTCAGAATGTTCTGGTCCCAGTGCTGATCGTCGACGGCGGTCAGTCCGACCGGCGCGCCGTAGAGGACGGTCACCGCGCCCGCTTCCTTGACGAGACCGTGGTCCTGGCCCGGAATACCGATCGCGAGATCGGTAAAGCCGTCGCCGTCGAAATCCGCGGCGGCGAGCGCGGCGCCGAAGCGCCCGTTGTCTTGCGCGGGACCTTGGACCAACGGTCCCGCTTGCGTCCACACCTGGCTCGCCACCGCCGTCAGCCCGGACGGCGATCCGAAGAGCACGTTCACGGAGCCCGCATTGCGTACCTCGGCGACGTTCTCCTCGGGCGCGCCGATCGCCAGGTCGGCGAAGCCATCGCCGTTGAAGTCACCGGCCGCGAGCGCGCTGCCGAACCCGTCGCCCGCCTCCGCGCCACCCGAGACGCCGGGGCTATTCTGGTCCCACTCCTGCGCATCGCCGATCGAGAGCCCCGCCGGGCCGCCGCGCACGACGACGACGGCACCCGCATGCGGCACCGCCCCGACGGTCTTCCGCGGGATGCCGATCACGAGGTCGCAGAAGCCGTCGTGATCGAAGTCCCCCGCCGCGAGCGCACCGCCGAAGTCGTCGCCCGCCTCGGCACCGGCATTGACGGCGACGTCACCCGTCAATACTTGCTCGATCTCGCCGAGCACGTCGGGTCCGCCGTACAAAACGTCGACGGAGCCGGGCGAAGCATCGTCGCCAGGCGCGCCGACGGCAACGTCGACGAAGCCGTCACCGTTGAAGTCGCAGGCGACGACCGCGCTCCCGAGCGCCGCCTTCGCGTCCGCGCGCGATGCGAGCGCGAGAACGAACGACATCGAGAGCACAGCGACGACGACTGCGGCGAGCAGCGCGCGAGAGATGAGCCGACGACGTGACATGGCGGGCCTCCTTCGAGAAACGGGAACGTGAAGCTCTCTCCGGCACCTCGGCGTGAGTCGCCGATCGTATGAGCTCGCTACCACCCTCAAATCACGGCGCGCAAGCAGAAAATTGCTGAAAGCATTCGATCTTTTGCAATACGGAATCGATGTCACGAGCAGACATGAATGCGCCAAAGTGGCGCACTCAGTTCTGCACGACCCGGGCGACCGTGCACGACGGGGGATGCTACGTGCCGCTCACGACAGACGATACGTCGCGGCCGCGACGCGCTCGCATAGACGGCGAGTCGCGAAGTTTCCGGGCGCGGCGCCTAAAGACCCAGCATTTTTGCCAGATAATGGATCATTACCTCGTCGGCGCCGCCGCCGATCGAGATGAGGCGGGTGTCGACGAAGGCACGCCCGGCTCTGCTCTCGCGCATGTAGCCGAAGCCGCCGTGGAGCTGGATGCACTCGTCGGCGACGTAGCGCGCCATGCGGCCGCAGAAGAGCTTCGCCATCGAGATCTCCATCGTCGCGTCCTCGTTTTCGATGCGCTTGCGAATGCAATGATGCGTGAGCTCGCGCGCGGCGGTGATCTCGGTGAGCATCTCGACGAGCTTGAACTGCGTCACCTGCATCTTGCTGAGCGGCTTCTTGAAGACGATGCGGTTGTCGCACCAACGCCGCGTCTCTTCCCAGAGCGCCCGCGCGCCCGCGGTCGAGCTGACGCACGCGATCAGGCGCTCGTCCTGGAACTGCATCATCTGCTGCTGGAAGCCGCGGCCGACGTCGCCGATCGTGTTCGTCACCGGCACGCGCACGTCCTCGAAGAAGAGGAGGCCGGTGTCGGAGCCGAGGTTCCCGATCTTGTCGAGCAGCTGGTAGCTGAAGCCGGGCGAGTCGGTCGGCACGACGATCTGCGAGAAGCCGCCGTAGCCGGCGTCGGGGTCCGTGACGGCGAGGAGACAGAGCCAGTCAGCCGTCGCGGCGTTGGTGATGTAGATCTTCGAGCCGTTGATCACCCAATCGTCGCCGTCGCGCACGGCGCGCGTCTTGATCGACGCGACGTCGGAGCCGGCATCGGGCTTGGTGACGGCGATCGCCGCGACCATCTCTCCTTTGATCGCGGGGACGAGGTAGCGCTGGCGCAGCTCGTCGGTGCCGAATTGGTGCAGCGACGGCGTCGCCATGTCCGTCTGCACCGAGATCCCCATCGTCACCCCGGCGTTGTCGCAGCGGACGATCTCCTCGAACATCACCGCCGTGTACGACCAGTCGAGCCCGGCGCCGCCCCACTTCGGGTCGTAGCGCAGTCCGAGCATCCCGAGGTCGCCCATCTTCTTGTAGAGATGTTTGTCGATCCGCCCCATCTCGTCGAACTCGCGGGCGCGCGGCGCGAGCTCCTCGTGGACGAACTTGCGCACGGTCTGGCGGAAGAGCTCGTGCTCGGGAGTATCGTAGATGTCGCTGGCCATGGATCGCTCCTAGAGCCATAGCGCGGCGAACGCGGTATCACCAGCGACGCCGGCAATGAGCGTCTTGACACGTCGACGTCGACCCGCAATAAGCACACGCACGATGTTTGCGAACGCGACCTGTTGTTGCTGTCTTTTCCCCGGGGCCTCCTTCGCCCACGGTCGCGTCGCGGTCGCCATAGGCTGACCGAACGATCCTTCGCGTACCAAAGGCCCGGGAGGCGCAAGCCCCCGGGCCTTTTTCGTTTTCGGAGCACGAGCATCAGGTAATCGAATGAGGGCCAACATGAGAATCCATCGCACGAGAAAGACGGACGCGTCACATGGTGACGCCGTTCGCAGCATTCCGCCCCGCGTCTCCGCTCTCGTCTCCGCCTCCTGTCGTCGTCCCCTCCCCTGTTGTCGTCTCGCGGCCTAGCCGCGCTCGTTCCTTACGACATCTCCGAGCAGTGCCTATAGTGCGCGACCGGTCAGCCGGCGTGCAGGGAGGATGACTCCAATGAAGAAGATCCTTTTCGTCGCATGGGTCGCGATGCTCGCGTCAATCGGCAGCGGCGCGGCGGCCGAGTCACTGACGCTGTTGAACGTCTCCTACGACCCGACGCGCGAGCTGTGGCGCGACGTCAACGCGCACTTCATCCCCGCCTACCAAAAGAGCGCGGGCACGACGCTCGAGATCAAACAATCGCACGGCGGCTCGGGCACGCAGGCGCGCGCCGTCATCGACGGCCTCGACGCCGACGTCGTGACGCTCGCGATGTGGCCCGACACCGACGCGATCCGCAAGGCCAAGCTCATCGACGACGGATGGGAGAAGGAATTTCCCCACGACTCGAGCCCGTACTCGTCGACGATCGTGTTCGTCGTTCGCAAGGGCAATCCGAAGAACATCAAGGATTGGCCGGACATCGTGAAGCCGGGCGTCGAGATCGTCACGCCGAACCCGAAGACGTCCGGGAACGGCAAGTTCAGCTTCCTCGCGGCGTGGGGCGCAGTGACCGAGCGCGGCGGCTCGGAAGCCGACGCCCTCGCGTTCGTGACGAAGCTCTACGGGCAGACGCCGGTTCTCGACCTCGGCGCCCGCGGCTCGACGACGACATTCGTGCAGAAGAAGATCGGCGACGTCCATCTCACCTGGGAAAACGAAGCGCATCTCGAGGTCCAGGAGGCCGGCGGCGCCGTCGAGATCGTCTACCCGCCGATCAGCGTCCTCGCCGAGCCGCCGGTCGCGATCGTCGACGCCAACGTGAAGCGCAAAGGGACGGGCGCCGCAGCGAAAGCGTACCTCGACTTTCTCTACACGGCGGAAGGCCAGGACATCATCGCCAAGCACTATTTCCGGCCGATCGACGAGAAAGTCTTCGCCGCGCACACCGCGTCGTTTCCCGACGTCAAGCGCTTCCCCGTGACGGCGATCGCGAGGAGCTGGGACGACGCCTACGACAAGTATTTCGGCGACGGCAAGATCTTCGACAGCTTCTACAAGCCGAAGAAGTGACCGCGTAGACGACAGAGAGCCCGCGATGACGACCGACGTAAACCGCCGCGTGTTGCCCGGATTCGCGCTGAGCCTCGGCTACACGATGTTCTACCTGAGCCTGCTCGTGCTCATCCCGATCTTCGCCGGGGTGGTGAAGGCGAGCTCGCTGTCATTCCAGAATTTCTGGGATGCGGTATCCGGCGACCGCGCCGTCGCCGCGTACACGCTCACGGTCGGGGCGTCGTTCGTCTCCGCGGCGATCGACATCGTCATCGGCGTCCTCGTCGCCTGGGTGCTGGTGCGGTACCAGTCCCCGCTGAAAGGCATCTTCGACGCGCTCGTCGATCTGCCCTTTGCGCTGCCGACGGCGGTCGCCGGGCTCGTCTACTCCGATCTCTACGTCGAGAACGGCTGGCTCGGCCGGTTCCTCGTGCCGCTCGGCATTCAGGGCGCGTACTCGCGGCTCGGGATCGTCCTCGTGCTCACGTTCATCGGGTTCCCGTTCGTCGTGCGCACGTTGCAGCCGGTGCTCGAGAATCTCGAGACCGACATCGAAGAGGCCGCGGCGTGCCTCGGTGCCAATCGTTGGCAGACCGTCACCCGCGTCCTGCTGCCCGCGGTCTGGCCGGCGACGATCACCGCCTTCGCGCTCGCCTTCGCGCGCGCGCTCGGCGAGTACGGCTCCGTCGTCTTCATCTCGGGCAACATGCCCTACCGAACCGAGATCGCACCGGTGCTGATCGTCGCGCGCTTGGAAGAGTTCGCGTACGGCGAGGCGACCGCGATCGCGGTGGTGTTGTTGGTGATCTCGCTCGTGACGTTGTTCCTGATCAACCTTCTCGAACGCTGGAGCAAACAGAGCCATGCCTGACACCGCGACCACGCCACGGAACATCACCGCTGCGCACGAGGATCCGCCGGCGGTGCGGATCGCGCTGATCGCGACGGCGCTCCTCATCATGGGCGTGCTCATCGTCGTGCCGCTGGTGAACGTCTTCTACCAAGCGCTCGCCGGCGGACTCCGCTTGTACTTCGAGAATCTGCTCGGTGATCCCGACACCTTGCACTCGGTGAAGCTCACGTTGATCGTCGCCCCGGCGGCGGTGCTGGCGAACATCGTCTTCGGCGTTGCCGCCGCGTGGGCGATCGCCCGCTTCAAGTTTCCCGGCCGCGCGCTCCTCACCGCGTTCATCGACCTGCCGTTTGCGGTGTCGCCGGTCGTCGTCGGGCTCTTTCTCGTCTTGATCTTCGGCTTGCAGGGATTCCTCGGCCCGTGGCTCCGCGCCCACGACATCAAGGTGATCTTCGCGATCCCCGGGCTGATCATCGCGACCGCGTTCGTCACGTTTCCGGTGGTCGCGCGCGAGCTGATTCCGTTGATGGAAGCGATCGGCGCCGACGAGGAGATCGCAGCCGTGAGCCTCGGCGCCCGTGGCTGGCAGATGTTCCGCCGCGTGACCTTGCCGAACATCAAGTGGGGCCTCCTCTACGGCATCATCCTCTGCAACGCGCGCGCGATGGGTGAGTTCGGTGCCGTCGCCGTCGTGTCGGGCCGCATCTCGGGCCAGACCGACACCATGCCGCTGCGCGTGGAGAAACTCTTTCAAGAGTACAACATGCCGGGCGCGTTCGCGGTCGCCTCGGTGCTGGCGTCGCTCGCGGTCGTCACGTTGCTCGTGAAGAGCGCGCTCGAGTGGAAGACCCGCAGTGACCTCGCCGCCGCCGCCCGCGAGGCCTCCGAAGGAGGACAGGCATGAGCATCAGCGTCAAAGACGTGACCAAGCGCTTCGGCGACTTCGTCGCACTCGACCATTTGAGCGTCGAGGTCCCGAGCGGCGCGCTGCTCGCCCTCCTCGGCCCGTCGGGCTCCGGCAAGACGACGCTCCTGCGCATCATCGCCGGTCTCGAGGTCGCCGACAGCGGCACCGTGCTCTACGAGGACGAGGACGTCACCAACTCGCGCGTCCGTGATCGCAACGTCGGTTTCGTCTTTCAGCATTACGCCCTCTTCCGTCACATGACCGTCTTCGAGAACATCGCCTTCGGCCTGCGCGTCCGCCACACCCCGAAAGCGCAGGTCAAGGAGCGCGTCCACGAGCTGCTGAAGCTGATCCAGCTCGAGGGATTGGAACGCTCGCTGCCCTCGCAGCTTTCGGGCGGCCAGCGCCAGCGCGTCGCGCTCGCGCGCGCACTCGCGGTGCAGCCGAAGGTGCTGCTGCTCGATGAACCCTTCGGTGCACTGGATGCGAAAGTCCGCCAGGAGCTCCGGCAGTGGTTACGGCGCCTGCACGAGGAGATCCACGTGACGAGCGTGTTCGTGACGCATGATCAGGAGGAGGCGTTCGAGGTCGCCGACCGCGTCGTCATCATGAACAAGGGCCGCATCGAGCAAGCCGGGACGCCGCAGGAGATCTTCGAGCAGCCGGCGAACCCGTTCGTGATGGACTTCCTCGGCAACGTGAACGTCTTCCACGGCCGCGTCAGCGGCGGGCGCGCCGACCTCGGCGGCTTGAACGTCGAGTACCCGGAGTACATGGACCGCGAGTCGCGCGAGGCGACGGCGTTCGTGCGCTCGCACGAGCTCGACATCCAGCGCGTGCGGAACGGCCGGCCGGCGCTGCAGGCGAACATCGTCCACATCAATCCCGCGGGCCAGGTCGTGAAGGTGCGGCTGCACGCCGAGCAGTTCGGCGTCTGGTTGAACTCTTCGTCTCGCCCGGGCGGATGCGCGTCTTCGTTCAGGACTATCAAATTTGAAGGAGGCGGTGATGAGTGACACCGAACGCGACGGATTTCGCTTGCAAGAAGAGGACAGCCGCGCCGACGAGGCGATCGGGAGGATCGAAGCGGCTCTCCGCGGCTTGCGCTTCGGTACCGTGACGGCGGTCGTGCAGAACGGCGTCGTCGTCCAAGTCGAGCGCACCGAGAAGGTCCGTTTGCGGTAGAGCGCCCGGTCGCGTTGAGCGCCGCCGCGCAAGGAGACGCCGTCCCGTCAGCGGGAGGCAAGCCAAAAGCAATGAACACGCAGCTGACCGGACAGACCGGAGGCATGCGGATGCTCGGAAGGAGCAGCCCATGGTCACCGAATCTGTCGTCGACAATATCTCGCCCGTTCCGCTCGCGATTACGAGCGGCGCGCTCGCGGCCGACCTCCTCGCGGATTCCGCGGATCTGCTCGACGTCGCGGCCACGCTCAACGTCGAGTTCCGGCGCGTCGTCGCTGAGCTGCGGCGTGCGCCCGCGTCACCGGCGCCGCGCGTTCTCGATGCGCTGACGTTCCTCGACGGGACGCGGGCGGCGCCCGGCCTGCCGCGCTCCGGCGTACCGCACGGCGACGACGCTCCGCCCTTCGTGTGGGTGCATCTCGTCCGCACGACGAGACGGCCTCCGCATAGTCGCCGCGCCGGCGGCGTTCCTGCTGGGTCGACGGTGCGCGCCGGCTGGCTCGACGCCGCCGCGGTGCAGCTCCTCGTCGCCGAAGCGCACGCCCTGGGACCGGAAACCGAGATTCACGTCATCGTGCCGCTCGACAGCCGCGACGGCGCCGCTGCCCGCGTGCGCGCGCTCTCCGCCGGCGTCACGCCGGACATCACATTCACGATCGACGTCCAAGACGAAACGCGGACGTCACGAGGTCCGTCGCTCCGACGGACGCGGTGGTGGGGACCTTCGGGGCGCGCGTCGCGAGATGCGCGTCCCGGGGGACGCGGCTTTCGCGCCGGAACGTGGGTCGTGCTCGACCCGGCGCGCGCGTCGTGAGGCGCAAGCCGGAGCTCGCAGTCTCGATGCACGTACTGAAGCGGACCTCGTATCGTGACGACTTCTGCACGATCGCGCGTCGACCCGACGACGGGAGACCACGACACACTCGACACACGAACCGACCGGACGACCGGAGGCGTGCACACGATGGAGGACGATGACCATGCGAACCTTACGCACACGGAGACGACCGAAAGCCGGCGCGGCGCTCGCCGGTCTGCTCCTGGCATTCCCCTTGGTCGCGCGCGCCGGCGACTACCGTCCGGCGGTGGCCGCGACGGTCGACGAGCGCATCGAGCGCCTCGAGCGCGAGATCGAGGACCTGAAGCGGGAGCGCGCGGCGAAACCCCCGGCGGACGTCGTCACCAAGGAGGATCTCGACAGCACGCTCGACGCCGCGTTCAAGAAGCAGAAGGTCCTCGCCGGCTGGCAGGACGGCTTCTTCCTGCAATCACCGAGCGGCGACTTCAAGCTGAAGCTCCGCGGCTACACGCAAGCGGACGCGCGGTTCTTCCCGTTCGATGACGGCCGCACCGGTAACGACAGCTTTTTCCTGCGCCGCGTGCGCCCGATCTTCGAGGGTACGGTCTACAAGTACTTCGACTTCCGCATCATGCCCGACTTCGGCCAGGGCCAGACCGTCCTCCAGGACGCGTACATGGACGTCCGCTATTGGCCGTGGGCGTCCGTCCGTGCCGGCAAGTTCAAGGAGCCGGTGAGCCTCGAGCGCTTGCAGTCGGGCGCCGAGCTGACGTTCATCGAACGCTCGATCTTCGACAACCTCGTTCCGAACCGCGACGTCGGCTTCATGCTCTACGGCGACGTCGCCGACGCGACGTTCCAGTATCAGCTCGGCATCTTCAACGGCGTCGCCAACGGTGCGCAGTCGTCGGACGGCGACAACCAGACCGACAAGGACCTCGCGGGTCGCGTGTTCGTCCAGCCCTTCCGCACAATCGACGTCGACGCGCTCAAAGGCTTCGGGCTGGGCGTCGCCGGCACCTACGGACAGCGGACCGGCGAGCCGGAATCGAGCCTGAACTTCAAGACCGCCGGGCGCCAGAACTTCTATCAATACATCAGCAGCGCCAACGTCACCGGCAAAGGCGAGCAGTGGCGCTTCGTTCCGCAGGCCTACTACTACGTCGGCCCATTCGGCACGATGGGCGAGTACGGGCGCACCGAGTCGCACATCAAGGGAACGCTCGGCACGGCGCCGAACCCGATCACGCATCCGGACGCCGACGAGCGCACGCGCGGCTGGTTTGTCCAAGCGTCGTACGTCCTCACCGGCGAGGACGCGTCCTACAAGGCGGTCGTCCCGATCGACAACTTCGATCCGCTGAACGGCCGCTGGGGCGCGTTCGAGATCGCCGGACGCGTGAGCAACGTCGACGTCAACGACGGCCCGCTGAAGGCTAAGCTCGCCAAGGGCTCCGACAACACGTGGGCGTACACCGGCGGTCTCAACTGGTACCTCAACAAAAACTTCAAGGTGCAGTTCAACTACGAGCGCGCAGACTTCTCGCGCGGCGTCGGCGGCACGTCGAGCGCCTTCGGCATCGCCGGCACGAAAACACAGAAACACGAGGACGTCCTTCTCACGCGTTTCCAACTTTCATTCTAACTGCGCCCCCGCGCGTCGCCGGGCGGTGGGAAACGCCTCCGCGCCACTCGGGGACGCGCGGCAGAGAAACGGAGGGGAAAGATCATGTTGCAGGCATGGATCTCGTCACCACGCGGGTCGCTGTACTTCGCCGCGCCGGTGACGGCGTACAACCTTGAGACGCTGCGTACGCACGTGCGCGCCTTGCGCGACGAGGGTGCGGCCTGCACGTGTCGGCGGATGTCGCCGGACGACGATGCGGCCCAGACGCGGGCGCGGCGCGGTGGGGCGGGGAGACGGTTCGCGGCGGCGGGGGCTCATGCTCCCGGCCGCCGCGCACCCGTCGGCCAGGTTGAATAGTGGAACGTCACACCGCCGCGACGGCGGCTTGCGGCGCGGCGACGACGGCGTTCACGCGATATTGCCGCACGACGAGCAGCGACGTCGGGCACTCGCGAATGACGAGCTCGGAGTGGATGCCGAACGAGCGGTGCTCGAGGCCCCACTCGGCGCCGGCGCCGATCAAGACGAGATCGTAGCCGCGCGCCGCTTCCTCGACCGCCGCGCGCCATGCTACGTCGTGGCGCACGGTTTTCAGCTCGACGGCATGCGCATCGAAGCCGGCGAGTGCCTCCTCGGTGTGCGCCGTGACGGCCGGATCGCGCTCGTTCGACGAGTCGAGCACGTGCAGCACCGTGACGCGCACGCCAGCGCGCGTCGCGAGGCGGCGTGCGAGGCGGACCGCGCCCGCGTCGTGCGCCGTCCCGAGATACGGCACGAGCACGCGCTCGATACGCTCGAGACCGCGGTCGATCAGCACGCCGACGTCGGTTTCGGCGCGGCGCATGACGTCGTGTACGGTACCGCTCAGCACGGTCTTGCCGAGGATCGGCTTATGCCAGCCGAGCAGTACCAGGTCGGCGCGTTTCACGGTCGCGACGTTGCAGATGTCGTGCGCCGGCTGCGGCGACACGAACGAGAGCGGCCGCACCTCGAGCCCGAGGACGGCCGCACGCTCGAGGAGCGGCGCCAGCGCGGCCGCGTCCTCGACGCCCGCTTGCTGGCGGAGGACGAACGACGCACGATCCGCCGGTGGCACGAGGCGGAGCGCGTAGAGCCGACCGCCGTTCGCCTCGTCGCCGGCGAGCGCGCCGGCAACCGTCACCATTGCCGGACCGCTGCGGTCGTAGGCGACGCACATGAGGACCGTGAATCCGCCGGCGGTGGTGCGCACCGCCTCCTCTTCCTCGTCGCGCACCAGCGCCTCGAGCGGGTACACGACTGCGAGGAGCGGCGTCGTCATGAAGGTGGTGACGAGCGCCATCAACACCAACATCGTGAAGAGCGCCGGCGAGATGACGCCGAGGTCGAGCCCGATGTTCAGCACGATGAGCTCGATCAGGCCGCGGGTGTTCATGAGGATCCCGAGGGCCGTCGCCTCGCGCCAGCGGAGACCCGTGAGCCGCGCGGCCACGGCGCTGCCGCCGAACTTGCCGAGGCAGGCGGTGGCGATGACGAGCCCGCACATCAGCCACGCCTGGGGCGAGTTGAGGAGGCCGATCTCCGTGCGCAGCCCGCTGTACGCGAAGAAGAGCGGCAGCAGGAGCACGACGACGAGATCCTCGAGCTTGTCGGCGAGGATCTGCGCGAACCGGTCCTCCTTCGGCACCACGGCGCCGAAGATGAAGGCGCCGAAGAGCGCGTGGATGCCGATCCACTCGGTAGCCCAGCTGGAGAGCAGGACCAGCATGAGCGTCACCGCGACGACGTTCTGGTTCAGCCCTTCGCGGTTCGCGCTACGACTCGCCAAGCGGCGCACGAACGGGCGCACGACGGCGAGCATCGCGGCGATGTAGGCGAGCGTCAGCAGCGTCGTCGACACCGCGCCCGCGAGGCTCGTGACCCGCACGATCGACACGACGAACGCGAGGATGCACCACGCGGTCACGTCGTCGACCGCGGCGCACGTGATCGCCATGGCGCCGAGCTTCGTCCTGAGCAGGCGCCGCTCGACGAGGATGCGCGCCAGCACGGGGAACGCCGTGATGCTCATCGCCGCGCCCATGAAGAGCGTGAACGAGCTGAACGGCACCGACGCCGGCGCGAGCCGCGGATAGAGGTAGAGCGCGATCAACGCGCCGAGCGCGAACGGCACGAGGATGCTGGTGTGGCTGATCACGATCGAGGTGCGGCCGCGCCCGCGCAGCAGATGGGGGTCGAACTCGAGGCCGACGAGGAACATGAAGAGGATGAGCCCGATCTGGCTCAGGATCTGCAGGAGCCCGAGCGACTCGTGCGGGAACACCGTCGCCGCGACGCTCGGAAAGAGCCACCCGAGCAGCGACGGCCCGAGCATGATGCCGGCGACGATCTCCGCGATCACCATCGGCTGGCGCATGCGCCGGGCGAGGAGCCCGATCGCGCGCGAGAGCCCGATGATGAGGATGGCTTGCGCGATGAAGAGCGGCAGTGGGCCGTGCAGGAGCGCGGTCACGCGGGCCACGCTACGGGACGCTCCGGTGGCGGGCAAGCACCCGCGCGCGCACGCAGCGCGCATGGTGCTACAACGTCACGCACCGTGAACGACGCGCGGGACACGACCGCGGCGGCGGCCGCGACGGAGGATCTCGACGCGCGCGTCGACGACGTCCTCGCGCGCCTCACGCTCGACGAGAAGCTGCGCATGCTCGCCGGCGACCTGCCGCTGCACGACGTCGTCCGCATGGGGCGGCACTACAACGAGCGGCCGTACGTCGCCGCGGCGGTGCCGCGGCTCGGGCTCGACGGCATCCGATTCACGGACGGCCCGCGCGGCGTCGTCATCGGCCGCTCGACGGAGTTCCCGGTCTCGATGGCGCGCGGTGCGACGTTCACTCCCGAGCTCGAGGAGCGGATCGGCGACGCGATCGGCGTCGAGGCGCGCGCGCAGGGCGCGAACCTCTTCGCCGGCGTGTGCGTGAACCTCCTCCGCCATCCCGCGTGGGGACGGGCGCAGGAGACCTACGGCGAGGACTCGCATCTCCTCGGCGAGATGGGCGCCGCGCTCGTCCGCGGGGTGCAGCGCCACGTGATGGCGTGCGTGAAGCACTTCGCCTGCAACAGCATCGAGAACTCGCGCTTCAAGGTCGACGTCCAGATCAACGACGCCGATCTCCGCGACCTCTACCTGCCGCACTTCAAGCGCTGCGTCGACGCCGGCGCCGCGTCGGTCATGAGCGCTTACAACAAGGTGAACGACACCTGGTGCGGCCACCATCGCTCCTTGCTCACGGACGTGCTGAAGGGCGCGTGGGGCTTCGACGGCTTCGTCATGAGCGACTTCATCCTCGGCATCCGCAGCGCCGCCGACGCGCTCGGCGGTGGACAGGACCTGGAGATGCCGGCGCGCTTGCGCTTCCGCCGTTTGCCGGCGCTCGTGCGCCGCGGCGTCGTGTCGATGGCGCGCGTCGACGACGCCGTTCGCCGCCTCGTGCGCACGCAGCTGCGTTTCGCCGGCCGCGGGACGCCGGCGCGCTATCGTGTGGCCGCCGTGGCCTGTGCGGCGCACCAAGCGCTCGCGCTCGAGGCGGCGGAGAAGTCGATCGTGCTGCTGAAGAACGACGCCGCGGCCGGCGACTGTGCACCGCTGCTGCCGGTCGACGTCGAGCGCGTGCACCGCATCGCCGTGATCGGCCGCCTCGCGACGCGACGCAACACCCGGTGCCGCGGCTCGGGCTCGACGGCATCCGATTCACGGACGGCCCGCGCGGCGTCGTCATCGGCCGCTCGACGGAGTTCCCGGTCTCGATGGCGCGCGGTGCGACGTTCACTCCCGAGCTCGAGGAGCGGATCGGCGACGCGATCGGCGTCGAGGCGCGCGCGCAGGGCGCGAACCTCTTCGCCGGCGTGTGCGTGAACCTCCTCCGCCATCCCGCGTGGGGACGGGCGCAGGAGACCTACGGCGAGGACTCGCATCTCCTCGGCGAGATGGGCGCCGCGCTCGTCCGCGGGGCGCAGCGCCACGTGATGGCGTGCGTGAAGCACTTCGCCTGCTACAGCATCGAGAACTCGCGCTTCAAGGTCGACGTCCAGATCAACGACGCCGATCTCCGCGACCTTTACCTGCCGCACTTCAAGCGCTGCGTCGACGCCGGCGCCGCGTCGGTCATGAGCGCTTACAACAAGGTGAACGACACCTGGTGCGGCCACCATCGCTCCTTGCTCACGGACGTGCTGAAGGGCGCGTGGGGCTTCGACGGCTTCGTCATGAGCGACTTCATCCTCGGCATCCGCAGCGCCGCCGACGCGCTCGGCGGTGGACAGGACCTGGAGATGCCGGCGCGCTTGCGCTTCCGCCGTTTGCCGGCGCTCGTGCGCCGCGGCGTCGTGTCGATGGCGCGCGTCGACGACGCCGTTCGCCGCCTCGTGCGCACGCAGCTGCGTTTCGCCGGCCGCGGGACGCCGGCGCGCTATCGTGTGGCCGCCGTGGCCTGTGCGGCGCACCAAGCGCTCGCGCTCGAGGCGGCGGAGAAGTCGATCGTGCTGCTGAAGAACGACGCCGCGGCCGGCGACTGTGCACCGCTGCTGCCGGTCGACGTCGAGCGCGTGCACCGCATCGCCGTGATCGGCCGCCTCGCGACGCGACGCAACACCGGCGACCGCGGCTCGTCGCGCGTCCGCGCGCCGGCGGTGGTCACGATTCTCGACGGCGTCCGCGCGGCCGCCGCGGGACGCGGGATCGGGCTCGTCGAGTCGGCGACCGACGATCTCGGGCTCGCGGCGTCGGCTGCGCGTGCCGCCGACCTCGCGCTCGTCGTCTGCGGCTGCACCTTTCGTGACGAGGGCGAATACCTCGGCGTGCTCGGCGGCGGCGGTGATCGAAGGACGCTCAGGCTCTCGGCGGCGCACGAGCGGCTCATCGAGACGGTCGCGGCAGCGAACCCACGGACCGCCGTCGTGCTGATGGGCGGCAGCGCCTTCGTCACCGAGTCGTGGCGCGCGCAGGTCGCCGGCATGCTGATGGCGTGGTACCCCGGGATGCGCGGGGGCGATGCCGTCGCGCGCATCGTCTTCGGCAACGTGAATCCGAGCGGCAAGCTGCCGTGCACCTGGCCGCGCTCGGAGGCGCAGTTGCCGCCGTTCGATCGCCACGCCCGGCGCGTACGCTACGGACCGCTGCACGGCTATCGATTGATGCAGGCCGAGCGGCGCGACCCGGCATTCTGGTTCGGCTTCGGCCTCTCGTACACGACGTTCGCGCTCGGCACGCCGGCCGTCGACGGCGATGCCGTCGTCGTCGAGGTGCGAAACGTCGGCTCGCAGCCGGGCGACGAGGTCGTGCAGTTCTATGCCGACCTCGCGCTCGGCTCGGACCCGCGTCCCCTCCATACGCTGCGCGGGTTCAGACGCGTGTCGCTCGCACCCGGGCAGTCGCATGTCGTGCGTTTCACGCTCGCGCCCGCGTGGCGCGTCGTGCACGTCGGCACGAGCGCGAATCCGCGGACGCTGCGCACGGTCGAGATCGGCCCGTAGACGCGCGACCTGACCGCTCGGCGGGTAGTGTCTCACTACCGCTCGGCGGGGGGATTGCCTCCGGTGATACCAGCAGGTATCGCAGACCTCATCAAATGGGACTTTTTCCCATTCACAAGGAC
>VBKW01000260.1 GCA_005879405.1 Deltaproteobacteria bacterium | reverse complement strand
CTCGGGCGACGTTTCCCGGCATTTCTCGCCTCGCTGCCGGACGTGCCGCGCCATCTCGCCGACCTCGCCCGGCTCGAGCGCGCTCGCCTCGAAGTCTTCGTGGCCGCCGATGCCGATCGGCTGACGCTGCCGACGCTGCGTGCCGTCGCCGCCGACGAGTGGCCCCAGCTCCGGTTGCGGGCGATTCCGGCGCTACGGATCCTGCGCCTGCGGTGGCCGGTGCAGCGCCTGTGGAGCGACGGCGCCGCGGACGGTGTCGAGCCCGCGCCGACCATCCTCCGCATCTGGCGCGCGGCCGACTATCGCGTGTTCCACGCCGTCATCGACGGGCGGGCGGCGCGCGCCTTGACGCGGCTGATCGCCGGGTGCTCGTTCGCCGAGATGTGCGCGGTGTTCGTCGATCTGCCGGACGCGCGCGCCGCCGCCGATGCGGTCGGCCTGCTCGCGCGCTGGGTCGAGGACGGCATCGCCATGGCTCCCGCTCGCGTCCACGAGATCCCGGTGCGGACCGCAAGCGGTCGCGGGGACGCCGCAATCATTCGCATTCGATCCGACGACGAAGCGCTTCACGGTGACGTACGAGGCGGCGCCGACGATCCGTAAGCCGACGATCGTCTTCGTCCCCGTTGCGCGCCACTACCACGGGCACTACGAGGTCGCGATCACCGGCCCGGCGCGGGTGACGTCGGCGCCAGACGCGCCGCTCCTTCAGGTACGCAACACGGGCGACCCGGGCGTCGTCACCGTGATGGTGAAGACACCCGGGTCGTGACGGCAACGGCGCCGCGCTCGATCGCGCGGTTGCGCTCCGGATCCGCGCGCGTCCGGTTACCTCTACTTGATCGTCAGGCCCGCGACGCCGAAGACGCTGCCGTTGCCGCCGCCCTGGATGAGGCGGATGGCGCGGATCTCAATCGCGTCGCCGGCGTTGAGCGGCCCGCCCGGGAACGTCCCCGTCGCTTGCGGGAACTTCTGCGACGTCTTCCCTGCCACGATATCGAACGGGAACATCACCGTGACAAGCGCGCCGTTCGGCCGGATAACGTCGATTTGAAAGTTGTTGTTCGTGACGTTGGCGGGCATGCTCATCGCGTCGACAACCCCCGCGACCTTCAGCTGGAACGTGATAAATCCGGTGCTCGACTTGGCGCTCGCCTTCGACGCCTTCGTCATCGAGATTGTCGCGCCCGATCCGGCCGGCGGGCTCGTGACGCTCGTCTTGTAGAGCTTGGCTGGTGGCGGCGTCGCCGACGCCGGACCGGCGGCGAAGGCGAGCGTCAGCGCGACCGTGATGCTTGCGGCGAGAGAGACGGCTCTGAGCAGGGCACGAGGCTTCATACGGGAACCCCTTTCGTGGTTGAGGACACAAGCCGCCCACGGGAGCGGCGTGGAGCCTCCTTGCTCCACGACGGTCGGCGACGTGCCGGGATATTGCTGCTATGCGAGGTGCTTCGTCAACGATAATCGACAGCGCGAGCTGTCGTATCGATCGCCGCAGAACGTTTCAGTCGTCATACCGTATGGATTCTGCGCCATAGCGATACACTTCCGTAGGAGCCCGTATTGCGGTGCGTTACGGCGTCCGCGGCTCGATGCGGAAATACCAGGTCGAGAGCGCGCTTACGTCGACGTCGGGACCGCTCGCGTCGCGGGCGCGGACGAGCGGGCGAATCTCCGCGGGATCGGTGACGCGCACCGCCCGCTGCTCGTAGAGCTTGCCGCCGACCCGCAGCACGACGCGGTCATCGGCCAGCACCTCTTTGGGCCACGTCTTGTGCGCCGCGAGCATCGAGGGCACGTACAGCACGCCGTCGCGCAAGATGTAGCTCGTGGTGAGCGATCGTGGCGACGCGGGGTTCACCTCGATCTCGAGATGGCTCGCGCCGGCGAGGATCGGCGACCACTCGCGCACCGGCTCGGTGACGCGGACGCCGCTCAGCTTGCCGCCGGGAAACGGCCCGAGCGGCCCGTCGGAGAAGCGGGCGACGACGGCCAAAACTACGACGAGCGCCGCAGTGACGACGAGCCCGATCGTGAGCCGACGCAGCATGCCGCCGTCATGCCGCGCCGGCGCATCTCACGCAACGTGCGGGGTCAGGACGCGCCGGCCCACTGCGGTGCGATCCCCGACGTGGCGCGTCGTCACCGTCGGCGCGATCCCCCCTTGTGTCAGCGCGAGGCTCGGTTAGCGTGCCTTTCGCGGAGGAACGCACCCGATGATCGATCTCTACACGTGGACGACGCCCAACGGCCGCAAGATCTCCATCATGCTCGAGGAGACGGGACTCCAGTACAAGGTGATTCCCGTCGATCTCGGGAAGGAGGAGCAGCACTCGGCGCGCTTCACCGCCATCAACCCGAATCAGAAGATCCCGGCGATCGTCGACCATGACCTCGACGGCGAACCGCTCGCGATCTTCGAGTCGGGAGCGATCCTCGTCCATCTCGCCGAGAAAACCGGCCGCTTCCTGCCGCGCGACGTCCGCGGGCGCGCCGCGGTCATGCAGTGGCTGATGTACCAGATGAGCCACGTCGGTCCGATCATCGGCCAGACCGGGCACTTCGTGAATCAGGCGCCGGAGAAGATCCCCTACGCCATTCAGCGCTTCATCAACGAGTCGCTGCGCATCATCGCCGTGCTGAACGCGGGGCTCGCCGAGCGCGAGTATCTCGCGGGCGACTACTCGATCGCCGACATCGCGACGTATCCGTGGGTCGTCGCCGCGTGGGGTCCGTTCCAGTCGATGATGCCGGAGAAGGTCGGCGAGCTCGGGAGCGTCCGCCGCTGGCTCGACGCGGTCGGCGCGCGCCCCGGGGTGCAGCGCGGGATGAAGATCCCGGCGTGACGTCCTAGGATAGCGGCCACGGCACGCACGGAGCCTCTCCCGATGCGTCATTGCGCCCCGCCGACCGCCGAACTTCGCGACGACCGTGCGGGCGAGCGGTACGCAGGGTAAATCGACGTGGCCACAGTGAAGCACATCGACGATCTGCGGGGGGTCGGCAAGCTCGCCGTCGAGGCGACGAAAGCGGTGACCGATCTCGTCGAGGCGATGCAGGGCGCGATCGGCGGCCCACCCGCGCGGCTGCTCAGCGCCCCGGTGTACGCGACCATCCGTGGGATCACATCGGTCGTCGGAGGCATCCTCGACAGCGCCCTTGCGCAACTCGCACCGCTCCTTGGTGAGGGCACGGCAAGTCCGGAACGCGGGGCCGCGCTCGCCGCACTCAATGGCGTCCTCGGGGACTATCTGGCCGAGACGAGGAACCCGCTCGCGATCGAGATGCGCCTCGCGCGCCCCGAGGGCGCACCAGCGAAGTCCAAGATCGCCGTGTTCGTCCACGGCTCCGCGATGAGCCGTCGGGTGTGGCAGGCGCGGCGCGATCTCGGCTACACACCCGTGTACCTGGACTACAATAGCGGCCTACACGTCTCGACGAACGGGCGTGCGTTCGATGCATTGCTCGAGACGCTCGTCGCCGAGTGGCCGGTGCCCGTCGACGAGATCGCGATTGTCGCGCACAGCATGGGCGGGCTGCTTACGCGCGGCGCGTGTCACTACGCGGAGGAGGCGAAGCATCGGTGGCGCGACAAGCTGCGGACGATCATCTTCCT
>VBKW01000259.1 GCA_005879405.1 Deltaproteobacteria bacterium | reverse complement strand
ACGTCCAAATACCGGTAGACCTGGCGCGAGTCGGCGCTCACGATCTCGCCGCCGACGCGCGCCGCCAGCTCCAGCGCGACGTCGCTCTTGCCAGTCGCCGTCGCGCCGACGATCGCAAGCAGCCTGAGCGCGCTCATCGGCCGAACATCCGCTCGACCTGGCGGCGTGTGAACTCGACGGAGACCGGTCGGCCGTGCGGGCAGTTGCTGCCGTACGTCAGCGCGTCGAGCTCGACCAGCAGCGCCTCGACCTCCGCGGTCTCAAGGACGCGGCCGACGCGCACGACGCTGTGGCACGCGATACGCCCGAGGATCGCGTCGACGGACTCCGCCGCCGACAGATGCGAATCGTGCGTGGCGAGCCCGTCGGCGAGGTCCTCGAGAAGAAGCGCCGGGTCGTCGTCGCCGAGGAGCGCCGGGACGGCACGCACGAGAAACGTCGTCTCGCCGAACGGCTCGACGTCGAAGCCGAGACCGGTGAGCCGCGCTTGTGCGTCGCGGAGCGTCTCGGCGCGCCCGGGGTCGAGCTCGACGGTCACCGGCAGCAGCAACGCCTGTCGCTCGATGGCGCCATGTGCATACTCGGCGCGCAGGCGCTCGAAGGCGACGCGCTCGTGCGCCGCGTGTTGATCGATGAGCACCAGCCGATCGCCTCCCTCGCAGACGATATAACCGCGGAAGACCTGCCCGACAAATCGCAGCTGTGCGAACCCAGCGACGTGCGGAGCGCCGTCGAGCGTGGGCCGGACCGCGCTCTCCTCGCTTGCAGCGTTCGGCACGTCGAGCCCCCGGGCGGTCCATGGCGCATCCGGCGCCGGCTCCGTAGCGTCCTCGGACACGAACTGCACTCGCGCCGCGTCCGCCGCCCGGACGAGCGCCAACGGCGCCACCGCGTCGCTGCGCGCCGCATAGCGCTGCAGCGCTTCCGCGACCGATCCGGCGCCGTCCGCCGCCCGCGCGCCCGCGGACTGCAGCGCGCGGCGGACGGCGCCGACGACACTGTCATGAACGACGTGCGCGAGCCGGAATCGCACCTCGTGCTTCGCCGGATGCACGTTCACGTCGACGTCGGCGGGCGGCACGGTGACGAGTACGATCGCGCCCGGCCAGCGGCCGCGCGGCACGAGGCTCGCGTACCCTTCGACGATCGCGTGCGTGAGGGCGCGGTCGCGGACGGCACGGCCGTTCACGTACGTGTAGACGTAGCGCCCGCTCGCGAACGACAGCTGCGGCGAGAGCAGAAATCCCCGCACGGCCATCCCGAGGCGCTCCTCGTCGACGACGCGCCCGCCGCGCACGCGGTCCCGGCCGAGGACTTGCTGCACGCGGTCGGCGACGCTTGCGACCGGCGGGGACGCGGCGAGCTCGCGCCCCTGGTGCAGCAGCCGGAAATGTACCGCCGGCGCCGCGAGGCTCTCGCGCGTCACCAGCTCCACGACGTGGCCGAGCTCGGTCGCGACGCTCTTCAAGAACTTGCGCCGCGCCGGCACCGGCGCGAAGAGCTCGCGGACGGTGACCGTCGTGCCCTCCGGCGCTCCGGCCTCGCGCACGTCGACGACCGTGCCGCCTTCGGCGCGAACGGCGGTCGCGACGTCCGCACCGCGCGCCCGCGTCACGAGCTCGACCGCCGCGACCGAGGCGATGCTCGGCAGCGCCTCGCCGCGGAAGCCGAAGGTCGCGATGCGTGTCAGATCGGCGGCGTCGCGGATCTTGCTCGTCGCGTGGCGGGTGAAGGCGAGAACGGCGTCGCCAGCACTCATGCCCTCGCCGTCGTCGCTCACCCGGATCGAGCGCAAGCCGCCTTCCTCGAGCTCGACGACGACGCGCCGCGCGCCGGCGTCGAGCGCGTTCTCGAGGAGCTCTTTCACGACCGACGCCGGCCGCTCGATGACCTCGCCGGCCGCGATCTGGATCGCGAGCGCCTCCGGCAGCACGCGAATGCGTCCGGAGCCGCCCGCTTGTGTCGCGGCGAGCTCAGACGACATAGCGCGGCTCCTTGCGTACGACCCAGCGCTGCACCTCGGCGCGCCGTCCCTCGCCGCCGGCGCGTCCGGCGAGGCCATAGGCGAGCTGTTTCCCTTCGTCGAGGCCTGGCTGCGTGAACGGATCGACGGCGAGGAGATCGGCCATGATCACCGCCTCCGTCTCGAGGAGATAGAGGAGCTGTCCGAGCGTGAACGGGCGGACGCGCGGGCAGACGATCGTCGCGCTCGGTCGCCGCGCCTTCGCGAGCGCCAGCTCCGTCGCCTGCTGCTCCATGTTCACGAGCGCGCCGAGCCCGCCGCCGCCGAGGTAGGCGACGCTCTCCAGATCCTCGTAGCCCTTCGGAACCGTCACCTCGGCGCCGTGATCCTCGACGCGTACGAAGATGATCGTCTTGTCGTCGGGGCCTTCGACCCAGAGCTGCAGCTGCGCATGCTGATCCGACGGTCCGATCGCCGCGATCGGCGTCACGCCACGGTGCACGACTGTATTCGCGAGGTCGCGTGCCTTGCCGAGCGTCTCCGCCCAGAGTTGGCAGAACCACGGCCCGACGGCGCGCAGGGCTTCCGAATACGGCATCAGCACTACGACGCCGCGACCCTTTTGTACCGACAGGTACAGCACGCCCGCGTGCAGGAGCGCCGGGTTGTGCCACGGATCGGCGTCGCGACAGCGCTCGTCCATGTCGGCCGCTCCCGCCAGCATCTCGGTGACGTCGATGCCGGCGCACGCCGCCGGAAAGAGGCTCACCGCGCTCAGGACCGAGAAGCGACCGACGACGTCGGCCGGAAAGGCGAGCGCGCGGAAGCCCTCGTCGTTCACGATCTGCCGCAACGTCCCGCGCGCGGCGTCGGTGGTGACGACGATGTGGCGCGCGTACGCCACCGCACCGAGATCGCGCAGCAGCGCCTCACGGACGATCAGGAACTGGCTCATCGTTTCCGGCGTATCCCCGGACTTGCTGATCACGTTGAAGAGCGTGCGTCGGAGATCGAGGCGCCCGAGCAATGCCGCGAACGCCGCCGGGTCGGCGGTGTCGGCGACATGGACCCGCATCTCACCGTCCACGACCGGACGCCACGCGTGGTCGACGAAGCGAAGCGCGTGGTAGAGCGCATGCGTCCCGAGCGCGGAGCCGCCGATGCCGAGAACGACCAGGTCGTCGAACTCGCCCCGCACCTCGTTCACCAGCTCGAGCGTCCGCTTCAGCTCGGCCCGCGCGTACGGCAGCTCGGCGAACGGCGACAGCCCGGCGCGCCGCTGGCGCACGAGCGCCGCGTGCGCGTCGGCGAGCCGCGGCGCGAGTGCGGTGAGCTCCGCCTCC
>VBKW01000034.1 GCA_005879405.1 Deltaproteobacteria bacterium | reverse complement strand
CGAGCCGAGCCGGCGGCGGGCGCGCGCGCGCCGCGATTGGCTCGCGCGTCTCGTGCCGCTCGCCGCGCTCGTGGTGACCGCGCTCTTGTTCCTGCTGCGCTGGACGCTGCGCCCGCGCTACGTAAACGGCGACGAGCTCTTCGCGCGTTGGGCGCGCGGCGAGCGTGTCATCCTCGCGTTCTGGCACGATCGCCTGTTGCTGATGCCGTTCGCTGACCGGCGGCGGCAGCGCGTCTGCATTCTCGTCAGCCGCCATCGTGACGGCGAGCTCATCACCCGCGCCGTGCGGCCGCTCGGGATCGCGACGGCCCGCGGATCGTCGACGCGCGGCTGGGCTGGCGGGCTGAAGGATCTGCTGCGGGCGTACCGCGGCGGCGCCAATCTCGCCTTCGCCCCCGACGGCCCGCGCGGCCCGCGTCACGTCGCGAAAAGCGGCGTGGTGCAAGTGGCGCGGGCGACCGGCGCCGTGATCGTGCCGGTCGGTGCGGCGGCGCGCTGGGGGCGTCGCCTCGGCAGCTGGGACCGGCTCCTGGTGCCGCTTCCGGGAAGCCGCGTCGTGTACGTCGGCGCGCCGTCGATCGCGGTGCCGGAAGACGCGGACGCCGCGACGGTCGAGGCGCTGCGCGCGACGCTCGAGCGCGAGCTGGCGCGCGTCACCGCCGCCGCGGAAGCGGCGATCGCGGAGCCACGCGACGCGTGAATTGCAAATCACGCGCGCACCTCCATATATAAGGCCGCATGGCCCTGAAATCGCGAACACTGGCACTGGTACTGGGCGTCGTGCTCGGTGCGACGTGGGGGGTGACGGCGCACGCGGAGGATGCCGCGGGAAGCGCGTCGACACCAGGCGGCGCCGGCGATGCCGGCGCGGCCGCGAAGAAGCCCGCAGCGAAGACCGGCGGCGGGGCGAAGACGGGCGGCGCGGCGAAGACCGGCGGCGGGGTAGCGAAGACCGGCACGACGTCGGCGAAGAAGGCGAAGGCCGGTACGTCGAAAGACGTCGGCGCCGCCGTGCGCAAGCTGTCGGGTGCGCCCGAGGGGGTGAGCGGCCCCGAGGTGCGCAATTTCCAGGCATTCTGCGACGAGTGGATGCAGAAGCTGCGCGACCGCGAGACCTACAACACGAGCCACATCACATGGGACACGCATGACGGGCGCGTGAGCGGCGACTACGTCGGCTACGACACGAAATGCACCTGCATCGCACGCGAGGAGCCGGGGAAGGACCCGATCGGCAAGATCACGTATCGCGAGACCCGGTATCGCCGCGAGGGCGCGAGCGAGAGCGCGGCGCTCGCGGCGCCCGCGACGGCGGTCGAGCAGAGCGACGTCACCGAGATCTTCCGCTTCGGCAAAGGTCGCTGGCAATACTGACCGCGACGGCGCCGCCGTCGACGCCGGCGGCGAGCGCCGCCGGGTCGGTGCTCTTTCTCTACAATGCGGTCGTCCTCGTGCTCGCGGTGTGCCTCGGGCCCGTCGCCGCGCTCGCGCTGGCGGTGCGCCCGGCGTGGCGTCGCGGATTGTGGGAGCGCCTCGGCCGCGTCCCGAAGACCGAGCCGGGCCGGCCCGCGATTTGGATCCACGGCGCGTCCGTCGGTGAAATCAGCGCACTGGCGCCGATCGTGCGCCGCTTGCGGCACGAGCTGCCGGCGTACCGGCTCGTCGTCTCGACGCTCACGGCGTCGGGGCGCGACGCGGCGGCGACGCGTCTTCCCGAGGCGGATGTCCGCGTGCTCTTCCCGCTCGACGCACCGTGGGCGGTACGGCGCGCGCTCGATGCGGTGGCGCCGCGGCTCGTCCTCTTCAGCGAGACCGAGCTCTGGCCGAACTTCCTCCGCGCGCTGGCGGCGCGCGAGGTTCCGGCGATCATGGTGAGCGGCCGCATGTCGGCGCGCGCCTTCGGGCGCTACCGGCGGTGGCGGCGGCTCTTTGCGCCGGTGCTCGCCGGCGTCCGCGTCTTCTGCGTCCAGTCGCTGGAGACCGCGCGCCGTCTCACGGCGCTCGGTGCTCCGCCGGATCGCATCGTCGTCACCGGCAGCGTGAAAGCGGCGACCGCCGCCGCCGTTGGCGCGAGCGGCGCGCTGTCGTTGGCGCGACTCGGCGTCGCCGACGTCCCCGTGCTCGTGGCCGCGAGCACGCATGCGGGCGAGGAGGAGGCGGCGCTGGCGGCGTTCGAGCGCGTCCGCGCCGTCGTCGGCGACGCGCGTCTGCTGCTGGCGCCGCGCAAGCCGGAGCGCTTCGCCGACGTCGCGACGTGGCTCCGCGGGTGCGACGTGGCGTTCGTGCGCCGCTCCGAGCTCGGCAGGGACGGCGTCTGGCCGGCGTCGGCGCCCGTGCTGCTGCTCGACACGCTCGGCGAGCTCGCGGGCCTCTATGAAGGCGCGCGCGCGGCGTTCGTTGGCGGGACGCTCGTGCCCGTCGGCGGCCACAACGTCCTCGAGCCGGCGGCGGCGGCGGTTCCGGTCCTCTTCGGACCGCACACTGAGCACGTCCGCGACGCGGCGACGCGCCTCGTCGCGGCGGGCGGGGGCGTCGAGGTCGCCGACAGCGAGGCGCTCGGGCGCGCGCTGCTGGCGTGGTTCGCCGCTCCGGACGCGGCGCGTGCGGCGGGCGCCCGCGCGCGTGCCGTCGTCGCGGCGAGCGACGGCGCGGTCGCGGTCACATTGGCGGTGATCCGCGGCGTCCTCGCGCAGCAGGCGAGGTCGTCGTGAGCGAACGCAGCGCACGGCTCGCCGCCCGGTTGTGGGACGGGGAGGGCGCACGTCTCGCGCTCGCGCGTCTCGCGCTCGCGCCCGCCAGCGCCCTCTACGCAGGTGTCGTGCTCGCGCGCAACGCGGCGTACCGCACCGGCCTCGTGCGGACGCGGCGAGTCGGCGCGCGCACGGTCAGCATCGGCAATCTGCGTATCGGCGGCAGCGGGAAGACGCCGCTCACGCGCTGGCTCGCCGCCGAAGCGCAGGCACGCGGGATCGCCGTCGCGATCATCAGTCGCGGGTACGGCGGCACGACCGCGGCGCCGCACGTCGTCGGTGACGGCGCGACGCTGCGCAGCGACGTCGCGGCCTCGGGCGACGAGGCGGTGATGCTGGCACGGACCGCCGCCGTGCCGGTGGTGGCGGGCCACGATCGTGCGGCGGCGGCGGCGCTCGCCGTCGAGACGTTCGGCAGCCGTCTTCTCCTCTGTGACGACGCGTTTCAGCACCGCCGCCTCGCACGCGACGTCGACATCGTCCTCGTCGACGCCGGACAACGCGGCGGCGTGACGCGCCTCCTGCCTGCGGGACCGCTGCGCGAGCCGCTTGCGGCGCTGCGGCGCGCGCACGTGATCGTCGTCGCCGAGCGCGACGCGGCGGGCGCGACGCAGAGCGTACCGGCATCACGGCCCGACCAGCTCGTCGTGCGCGCGCGCTTCGCGCCCACGGCGCTGCTGCGCGTCGGCCCGCACGCGTGGGAGGAGCTCGGTCTCGCCGCACTCGCCGGCCAGCGCGTGCTCGCGCTCTCCGGCGTCGCTCGTCCGCGGCCGCTCTACGAGTCGTTGCGCGACTGGGAGGCGGACCTCGTGCACATCCTCGAGTATCCGGATCACCATCCGTACGACATTGCCGACTGGCACGAGATCTCGCACGCGGCCAAGGACGTCGAGTTCGTCGTCACGACGGAGAAGGATCTGGTGAAGCTCGAGCGCTTCCCCTTCGCGCGCGGCAAGCTCGTCGCGCTCCGCCTCGGAGTCACGATCGACAACCCGACGGCGCTCTTGGCGCGCGTCCTCGGTCCGCTCGCCGCCGACGTGCTCGCGGGGGTCGCCGCTGCCGGCGCGCAGCGGCCGTGGCACGAGCGCCCGCCCGAGCGCGGGCCGTGACGCGCACGGGTCGTCGAATCGGCACCGGTCGGATCGCGCGCGTGCGCGCGCCGCGACGGGCGCGCACGACGCCACGTGTCGGGCCGCCGACGCGACGCAGCACGGTGGCGCGCGTGCGCCGATCGCGACGGCGGGCGGCGGTGTTCGTCGATCGTGACGGGACCCTCAATCGCGAGGTCCACTACCTCGCGAGCGTCGCCGGCCTGCGCCTCTTGCCGGGTGTCGCCGCGGCGATTCGGCGTCTCGGCGACGCGGGGTTCGCGATCGTGCTCGTCACCAATCAGTCGGGTGTCGCGCGCGGCCGGATGACGCTCGCGACCGTCGACGCGATTCACGCCGAGCTTGCGCGCCGCCTCGCGGCGCGCGGCGCGATGCTCGCCGGGATCTACGTCTGTCCCCATCATCCCGACGCCGGCGCGCCGCCGCTCCGCCGCCGCTGCCAATGCCGCAAGCCGGCACCGGGCCTGGTGCGCCGCGCCGCGCGCGATCTTGGACTGGACCTCGCGCGCAGCTACTGTGTCGGCGACGGCGCCGTCGACCTCGGCCTCGCGGCGGCGACGGGCACTCGCGGCGTCCTCGTCCTCACCGGACACGGCCGCGCGACCCGCCGCGCGCTCGACGGGCGGCTGCCCGTGGCCCACGTCGCGGCGAACTTTCGTGCCGCCGCCAAGTGGATTATAGACGACGCCGAACGATCGGCACCGCGCCGCAGGAGGTGAACAGTGGCCGTCAGCCAAGAGCTGCTCGAGATTCTCGCCTGTCCGAAGTGCAAGCAGCCGGTGACTCTGAATGCCGCCGGGACGGGACTCGTCTGCAGCGCCTGCCGGCTCGAGTATCCGATCGTCGACGACATCCCGGTCATGCTGATCGACGAGGCGCGGACGCTCGAGTGAGCGCGGCCCGCGACGCCGCGGAGCGGATCCTCGTCGTCCAGACCGGTTTCCTCGGCGACGTCGTGCTGACGACGCCGCTCCTCGCGGCCCTCCGCCGGCGGGTGCCGTCCGCGCAGCTGACGATCCTCGTCACGCCGGCGGCGGCGCCGCTGGTCGCGCGTCATCCGGCGCTCGACGAGGTGCTCGTCGCCGACAAGCGCGGTGCGGGCCGCGGCGTCCTCGGCGTGCTGCGGCTCGCAACCCGCCTTCGCCGCCGCCGTTTCACGACGGCGATCGCCGCCCACAAGTCGATCCGTACCGCGCTGGCGCTCCGCGCGGCGGGCATTCCGCGCCGCATCGGCTTCGCGACGGCGCCGGGCGCGCGGCTCTACACCACGCCGGTCGCGCGTCCGGCCGGCGTCCACGATCGCGACCGCATTCTCGCGTTGCTGGCGCCGCTCGGCGGCGTCGGCGCCGCGGAGCCGGCGGCGCCGTGGATCGCGATCGACGAGGCGGCACGGACGCGCGCCACCGCATTGCTGGCGCCGCTCGCCCACGGTCGTCCGCTCGCCGCCGTCTGTCCCGGGGCGGCGTGGCGGACGAAGCGCTGGCCGGCCGACGCGTACGGGGCGCTGGTGCGACGCCTCGAAGGCGACGGCTTCGCGTGCGTCATCCTCGGCGCGCCCGACGAGCGCGCGATCACGGCGGCGGTCCACGCCGCCGCCGGCGGGGCCGGGCTCGATCTCGGCGGCGCGAGCGACGTCGCGGTGCTGGCGGCGATCCTCGCCCGCGCCGCGGTCGTCGTCACCAACGACAGCGCGCCGATGCATGTCGCCTCCGCGCTCGGCGTGCCGCAGGTCGCGATCTTCTGTGCGACCGTCCCGGCGCAAGGGTACGGGCCTCTCGGATCGCGTGCGACGGTCGTCGAGAAGGACCTCGCGTGCCGGCCGTGCGGTCGTCACGGCGGCGAGCGGTGTCCGCGCGGAACGGACGACTGCATGCGGCTGATCGAGATCGGCGAGGTCCGTGAGGCGATCGAGCGCGTTCGCGCTGCGTGAGCGTCACGGGATGCGCCCGACCGCCGTGGCCGTCGTCCAGGCCGACGACGACGCCGACCCTACGGCGGCGCTCGCGGCGGTACCCGGTGCCGCTCGGTATCTGGTGCGCGCGCCGGATCTCCGCGACACGCCTGCGCCGACCTCCGTCGCCGTGCTCGAGGCCGAGGTGACCGAGCGGGCGGCAACCGCCGATCTCGTCCGCCGCGAGACGCGCGCACGCGTCGTCGTCGTCCTGCATGTGACGGACCTGCCGTCGGCGGAGCTCGCCGCCGCGCTGGCCGCGATCGCGCCCGATGGCACACCGGCGTCGTTCGTCGCGGTGCGCGTGCATCGCTTTCTCGGCCGCGACGTCAGCGGTGAGCCGATCGTGGTCGCCTGGCGCGGCGAGCCTGGCGCCGCCACGGCGCCGGTGGCGCTGCCCGGTCGCCTCGTGACCACGGAGCCAGACATCACGACCGCGATCGAGCGCCTCGACCGCGCGGCGACGTGCGCCGCCCGCAGCCGCGCTATCGTCGGTGTCGGCGACTTCATCGCGCGCCCGGGACTCGCGCTCGTCCGGCGCCTGTGGATGCGGCGCCGCGACGGCGTGCCCGGCGTCGTGCTGGCGGTCTTGGAGACCTACGGAGACGTGTTGATTGCCGCCAAGGTCTGGGAGCGCGCGGAGCGCGCCGCCGCGAGGCAGGTGGCACCGTCGGCGCGACGGGTGCCCGACGGATTCACCGCGATCGACACGCGGACGGGCTTCGTTGTCGTCCGCGACGATCTCCACGACACGCTCCTGCGCGTCCTGCTCGACGCGACGCCGGAGATCGTCGACGGCGAGCTCGTGAACCGCGGCGGTCGTGGCGCGACGTGGGCCGTCACGCTCGCGAACGGCACCCGCGCCGTGCTGCGCTGGTATCGCCGCGGCGGCGCGATGCGGCATTTCATCCGCGACCGTTACTTCGGATGGCGACCGCGGCCGCTCGCCGAGCTCGTGCTCACGGTCGAGGCGCGCCGCCGCGGCATTGCGGTGCCGGAGGTCCTCGGCATCCGTGTCGACCGTGCGCGCGGCGGCTATCGTGGGGCGATCGTGACGCGCGAGATTGCCGGCGCCGAGACGCTCGGCGACGTCGTACAGCGCGATCCGCACGGCGACGAGCGCGCGGCCATCGTCGCCGCCGTGGCGCGCGCGCTGCGGACGATGCACGACCGCGGTTTGCATCACCGCGATCTGAACGTCGGCAACATTCTCGTGAGCCGCGCCGAGGGCGCCGCGGCGGTGCACGTGATCGATCTCGATCGCGCGCGGCTGCGGAAGACCGTCGGGCGAAGCGGGCGGTGGCGCGCGCTTCGCCGTCTCGCGCGATCGCTGGCGAAACTGGAGACATCGGAGGCGCAGCGCGCCGACGATCACGCGGCCTTCCATCGTGCGTACCGGGAGCGGGTGTGATGCGGGTGTGGATCGACCGGATGCGCGCCGACGAGCGGGCGCGGGCGCGTCTCGTCGTCGCCGCGCTCGTCCTCGTCTTTCTCGCCTCGGCGACGCGCAACATCAAGGAGGAGGGCGACTTCGTCCATTACCTGGAGGCCGGCGCGCGCGTGCTCCAGGGGCGCGACATCTACGAGGGCGCCGGACCCGATACCGTGAACACCTGGCCGCCGATCTTCGCGGTCGTGTGCGTGCCGTTCGCGCTGCTCGCGCGCCTCAACGTGTATGTCGCGCGCGGCGTGTGGCTCGCCGTGAATGCCGTCCTGGTGTATGCGATGCTGAACATGACGGTCGAGCTGGTGTACCGCCGGCCGCTCACGCTCTCGTCGCGCGACGGCATCTCGGTCGCGTCGCTCGCGCTTCTCGGGCCGCTCGTCCTGACGTCGCGCTTTCTCCTCGGCAACTTCGACCGCTTGCAGATCAACCTCTTCATCCTGTTCTGCTGTCTGGTGGGATGCCGCTGGCTGGTGCGCGGACGACCGGCGCTCGGCGGCGGCATCATCGGCGTCGCGGCGGCGATCAAGGTGCTGCCGGTGTTCTTCGTGCCGTACTTGCTCTTCAAACGCTGGTGGGGCGCGCTCGCCGGAACGATCGCCGGCGGGCTCCTCGCGACCGTGGCGCCGATCGTCGTGTGGGGGCCGGTGCAGTGGTGGCGCAACGTGCGCTTCTGGATGGGGCTCGCCGCGGGCAGCTGGCCCGTCCGCAAAGGCAACCAGTCGCTCTACGCCATGGTCGACCGGCTCTACTCGCACGGCGCCCTCTACTGGACGCCGGCGGCGAAGCGTTTCAAAGCATCCAACGATCCGGTCGTCGCGGCGATCGTCTACGGCTCGCTCGCGCTCGTCGCGCTGCTCTTCGCCTTCGTGGCGCGCCGCGGCGGTCGCACGCCGCGCTCGCCCGCGGTCGTCGTCGAGCTGGCGATCGTGCTCGCGATCTGTGTGCTGTTCTCGCCGCTCGCGTGGAAGCACTACTTCGTGTTCCTCCTGCTCGGCTACACGGCGCTCTGGCGCGCGGCGTTCGTCGGCGATCCGCCGCCGCCCGCCGGCTTCGCGATCGGCCTCGCGCCGCACCTTCAGCCCACCGAAGACGCCGACGTCGACGCGCGGGCGTGGCGGCTCACGACGGTGGAGCGGCGACGCATCGCGCTCATGCTGGCGATCTCCTTCGCGCTCACGACGCTCAGCGTGCGCGGCGTCGTCGGCAAGCGCGTGTCGTTGCACCTCGAGACGATCTCGGTCGTCACCATCGGCGCGCTCGTGGCGACGGCGGCACTGCTCTACCTGCGGTCCCGCCTCGGCGCGAGAACGGAGTGAGAAATGCGCGTTGCCGCCGAGCGCATTCTGATCGTGCTTCTCGGCGCGATCGGCGACGTCACCCGCGCCTTGCCGCTCGCGATGCGCGTGCGTGCCGCCTACCCGCAGGCGCGGATCGCGTGGGCGGTCGAGCCGGCGGCGGCGCCGCTCCTCGAGGAGCATCCCGCGCTCGACGAGCGTCTCGTGTTCGCGCGCGCCGGCGGCGCCGCGGCGTTCCTGCGCTTTCTGCGTCGGGTGCGCGCCGGCGGCTTCGATCTCGTGTTGGACCTGCAGCGGCATCTGAAAAGCGGCCTCGTGAGCGCGGCGTCGCGGGCGCCGGTCCGGATCGGCTTTCATCGCCGCAACACGAAGGAGCTGAACTGGCTCTTCAACACTCACACCATCGAGCCCGTCGACGAGCGCGGCTGGAAGCTCGAGCAGTACGCGCGCTTCGGCGATTTGCTCGAGCTGCCGGCCGCGCCGCCGCGTTTCGGGATCACGCTGCGGCCGAAGGAGGACGCGCGTGTCTCCGCGCTTCTCGCGCCGCTGGCGCGCCCGTTCGCGGCAATCGTCGCCGCCTCCACGTGGGAGAGCCGCCTCTGGTTTCCGGAGGGCTTCGCCGCCGTCGCCGACGGCGCTCGCGCGCCGGCCGCCGCTCGACGTGAGCGGCCAGACGACGCTCCGCGAGGCGTACGGCATTCTCGCCCGCGCCCGCCTCGCGATCGGACCCGACTCCGGACCCATGCACCTCGCCGCCGCGGCCGGCACGCCGGTCGTGTCGCTGTGGGGCGCGACGACGCCGGCGCGCTCCGCGCCGTTCGGCTCCGAGGATTTCGTGCTCGTCGGCCGCGTCCCCTGTGCGCCATGCTACCGCCGCGAGTGTCCGATCGGCCGCCAATGCATGCAGGCGATCACGCCCGCGCGCGTCCTCGCGCAAGTGACGCGCATCCTCGAGGGCGCATGACCGATCCAGTCTGCATTGGCCGCTGGCGCGTGTGGGGCGTCGCGAGCGGCAGCGGAACCGCGGATACCTGGCTCGCGCTCGCCGAGCACCTGGCGACGACCACGACGCCGTGCCACCGCTCGAAGCACGCCGCGACGTATCGTGCCGTCGTCGACGGCCGCGAGGTGTACCTGAAGCGGTACCACCGCTATCGCTGGCGCACGGTCGTGAAAGACACGCTGCGCCCCTCGAAGGCGCGCCACGTGGCGCGCGTGAGCGCCGTGCTCACCGCCGCCGGGGTCCGGGTACCCGCGGTGCTCGCCGTGGCCGAGCAGCGACGCGGCCCGGTCGTCGTCGACGCGTGGGTCGCGACGGCGGCGCTCGACGGGGTGCCGGTCGCGGAGCGGCTCGCCGATCTGGCGTACCGGCGCGCCGCGGCAGCTCCGGCGGAAGCACGCATGCTCCTCGTCGCGAAGCGGTGCGTGCTGACTGCGCTCGGCGCCGCGGTCGCGGATCTGCACCGGTGTGGTTTCGTCGCCGGCGACCTCGTGCCGACGAACGTCTGGGTGACGGGCGCGACGGCGACCATCGCGTTTCTCGATCACGACCGGACGCGCCGCGAGCCGGCACCGGCGCGCTGGCGGCGCGCGCGCCGCAATCTCGTGCAGCTGAACCGCGTCGTGCTGACGGGCGTCGTCGCGACCGACCGCGCGCGCGTGTATCGGGCGTATGCCGCCGGCCGTGGATGGACGCCTGCGGAGGCGCGCCGGCGGCTGCCGTGGATCATCGCGAAGACGATCGCGCGGCGGCGGCGGTTCGACGGCGTCGCCGACGCCGCCGTGCTCGGCTTCCGGCGCCTGATGCGCGCGCCGGCGGCTGCCGCCGCAACGGCGCCTGCCGCCGCAACGGCGCCTGTCGGCGAAACGGCGCCGTCGCCAACGACGCCATCGCCGGCCGTCGCGGCCACGGAGCGCCCGCGACGATGACGCGCCCGAACGTCCTCGTGCTGCTCGTCGATTGCATGCGCGCCGACGCGCTCGGCGGCCGCGGTGTGGCGACGCCGACCTTCGACGCGCTCGCGGCGTGCGGCGTGCGCTTCACGCAGGCGATCGCGTCGGCGTCGTCGACGACGCCGTGCGTGGCGACGATGTTGACCGGCGTGTACTCGCCGCGCCATGGCGTCCGCGCGATCGGCGGCCGGCCACTGCGGCCCGACGTCGCGACCGCGCCGGCGCTGCTCGCCGCCGCCGGCTACCACACGGTCGCCGAGGTGACGGGGCCGCTCCTGCCGGAGAACGGTCTCGACCGCGGCTTCCTCGAGTACCACTGCCGCCCCGCGACCGAATATCTCTCGGACGCGTGGGGCAGGGGCCTTGTCGAGCGGCTGCGCGCGCGTACGTTGCCCGAGCCGTGGTTTCTCTTCCTGCATCTCTGGGAGCTGCATTCGCCGCGCAAGGTGTCGCCCGGCTTCAAGGACCGACGGTATGGCCGCAATCGCTACGATCGCGCGCTCGCATCACTCGACGCGACGTTGGCACCGCTCGTCGAGGCGTTGCCGGCGGACACCGTCGTCGTCGTTCACGGCGATCACGGGGAGCGGCTCATCGAAGGTACCCTCGAATATCGCTGGTACCGTCTCTGGCGCGATCTCCTCGGCGCGTCGCGCACGCGCAAGCGCGAAGGACACGAGAGCGACGTCTACGAGGTCTTGATCCGCGTGCCGCTGATCGTCGCGGCGCCGGGCCGGCTGCCGGCGGGCACGACCGTCACGCAGCTCGTCCGGCAGGTCGATCTCGCGCCGACGCTCCTCGCGCTCACCGGCGTCGGCGCGCCGCCCGGGATCGACGGCACGAGCCTGCTGCCCGCCGTCGCCGGCGCCGATCTCGGTCTCGAGGCGTTCGTCGAGGCATTCGGCCGTGTGCGCGGGACGCCGCGCGATCGCCGCGTCGGCTGGCGCACGCCGCGCTGGAAGTACATCGTCGCGCCCGAGGCGCCGGACGTCGCGGCCGAGCTCTACGATCTCGCCGCCGACCCGCGCGAGCGACGCAACGTCGCGGCGCTACATCCCGACGTCACACGCGCGCTCGACGCGCGCATCATCGCGGTGGAGCGGACGTCGGCGGGCGAGGTTGCGGCGCTCAGCGCGGAGGAGCAGGCGACGATCGAGCGCCGCCTGCGCGAGCTCGGGTACGTCGAATGAGGATCGCGCTCGTCCACAAGCGCTACGACCGGCTCGGCGGCGCCGAGGCGGATTGCTGGGAGCTCTCGCACCGGCTCGCCGCGCGCGGGCACGAGGTGCACGTCGTGACGGGCGACTGTCGCGTGCCGGTGCCGGAAGCGGTCCGCCTGCACCGCGTGCCGGTCGTGCGCGCGGGACAGCTCGCGAAGCTGCTCTCGTTCGCCGCGCTCGCGCCGCGCGTGTGGCGCACGCTCGATGCCGACGCCGTAGTTGGCTTCGGACGCACCGTCGGCCACGATCTCTTTCGCGCGAGCGGCGGCTGCCATCGCCGCTACGTCGAGCGGCTCGCGGCGACCGGCGGCCTCGCCGGCCGCGTCCGCCGCTGGCGGCCCTATCAGCTCGCGCTGCTCGCGCTCGAGCGCCGGCAGTACACGCCCGGGGCGTATCGCGAGATACTGACGGTGTCGGCGCGCACCCGCGACGAGATTCTGGCGACGTACCCGCAGGTGCCGCCGGGCGACGTCGTGGTCGTGCGCTACGGCGTCGACGTGACCCGCTTCCATCCCGGACGGCGCGAGCGTGAGGGCGCGGCCGTGCGGCGCGAGCTCGCCATCGCGCCCGAGCAGCCGGTCGTCCTCTGCGTCGGCACCGGCTTCCGTCGCAAAGGGGTCGATCAGCTGCTGGCGATCTGGGAACGCGAGCCGCCATGCGGCGCGGCGCTCGTCGTCGCCGGCGACGACCGGCAGCTCGCGAGCTATTGCCGCCGCGCCGCCGCCGCGCGCGGCCGGATCGTCTTCACCGGGCCGCGCGCCGACGTCGAGCGCTTGTATGCGGCCGCCGATCTCTTCACGCTGTCGTCGATGTTCGATGCTTTCGGGATGGTCGTGTTGGAGGCGCTCGCCTCGGGCCTGCCAGTCGTCGCGCCGCGCGACATCGGCGCCGCCGAGGTGTTGACGGGCGCCCTCGCGGAGCTCGTCATCGACGACCCGCGCGACGCGGGCGCGCTCGCGGCGCGCCTGCGGCTCGGCCTCGAGCCGGGCCGGCGTGACGCGCTCGCTGCCGCGGCACGCGCGGTGGCGGAGGAGGCGAGCCTGGAGCGGTCCGTGGACGCGATCGAGCGTTGGTGCGGCGTCGTCGCGGCGGAGCGTCGCGGCCGCTCGTACGACGGCGGCGCGTCGCCGCACGGAGGAAGCTTCGGTCACGAGAGCGCCGTCGCCGCAACCGGCGGTGGACGCTCCGGCGACGTCGCGATGCGCGCGCGCGCGGAGGCGTCGCGTGCGCGCTGACGGCTGCTATCGCGTGCGCCGCGCGCGCGTGTCTCTGCCCGATGAGCTGCTCGCCGTCGATGCGGTGCTGGCGCGCGCGGACACGCACATTCTCCAATCGGGGGCACGGACGACGGTGGGGGCGGTGACGCGCGACGGCGCCGAGCTCGTACTCAAACGCTTTCACGAGCACACGCTGGCGCGCGTCCTCGAGACGCTGGCGCTCGGCTCGGGAGCGGCGCGCGCGTGGCGGGGCGCGGCGCGCCTCGCCGACGCCGGGTTCGAGGCGCCGGAGATCGTCGCGGTCCTCGAGCGCCGACGGCTCGCGGTGCCGATCTGGAGCTGTGTCGCCTTCGCCGACTGGGTGCGTCGGTTGCACGCCGCGGGGATCTACCCCCAGGATCTGCGCGCCGCGAACGTGCTCGTGCCGGCGGAGGAGCCGCCGCGCTTCGTGCTCGTCGACGTCGATCGCGTGCGCCGCTACCGGCGGCTGTCGTGGCGGCGGCGGCGCAAGAACCTGGTGCAACTCGCGCGCTCGGTCGGTCGTGCCGCGTCGCTGCGCGAACATGTACAGTTCCTGCGTCGGTACCTGACCGAGCCCGCCGGGCGATTGGCCGACGGGGCGCCCGTCGCCCGTCGGCTGCCCGGCGAAGTCGGGCGCGACGCGGGTCATCGGCGCGACCGCGATGCGCCGCCGCGTGGGGCGGTCCGACGCATCGGGCGGGAGATCGTCCGGCACGCCGACGTCAAGGACGCCGAGTACGCGCGCCGGCGATCGGCGGCCGCGGCCGCGCGCGCGCGGAGCGGCTGAATGGCATCCGGTCCGCGCAACGCCGGCGGGACCGCGCGCACGCGTGCGCCGCTGTCGTGCACCATCATCTGCTACGACGAGGAAGAGGGTATCCGCGCCGCGCTCGAGAGCGTGAAGTGGTGCGACGAGATCGTCGTCGTCGACTCGTTCTCCACCGATCGGACCGTCGAGATCTGCCGCGAGTACACCGATCGCATCTTCCAGCGCGAGTGGCCGGGGTTCGTCGAGCAGAAGGCGTTCGCGCTCGAGCAGACGCGTTGTGCGTGGGTGCTGAACCTCGACGCCGACGAGCGTGTCTCACCGGAGCTGCGGCGCGAGATCGAGGACGTGCTGCGGAGCCCCGACGCCGACGGCTATTACGTGCCGCGCTTGGTGTACTACCTCGGGCGCTGGTGGCGGCGCGGCGGTTGGTACCCCGATTACCGGCTCCGACTCTTTCGGCGCGACAGGGTCGTCTGGGGCGGCATCGACCCGCACGAGAAGGTGATCCTGCACGGGCGCAGCCGGCGTCTGCGCGGGCCGCTCCTCCACTACACGTATCGCGACGTCGCCGACCACGTCGCCACGATCAACGGCTTCAGCGGCGTCGCCGCGCGCGAGCTCCTGCTGCGCGGGCGAAACGCGTCGTGGTCCGATCTCTTGCTGCGGCCCCTGTGGCGGTTCTTCCGCTTCTACGTCCTGCGGCGCGGCTTCGCCCAGGGTCTCGCCGGCCTCTTCGTTGCGCAGTCCGCGGCCTTCTACGTCTTCGCGCGCTACGCCAAGTTATGGGAAGCGGTCGACGCCGTGCGCCGGGACGGCGGCGAGACGTGCGGCGCCGCCGGAACGGAGCGCGCGTCGCACGAAACACCTGCGGCCGACGCGCAGCGCACGCACGATGCGCGACACGCACGGCTGGCCGCGCACGGAGTGCCCCCCGATGCCGCACGCTGACGACGCGCGGCTCGTGCGCGATCCCGACGACCGGCCGCTCGCGGTTTTCCACGTCGACCCGGAGCGGGGCATGAGCGGCGGTGAGGGGCAGGTGCTCGGCCTCGTGCGTCATCTCGCGGCAATGGGCGATCGTCAGGCTGTTGCCGCCGATCCGCGCGGGGGCCTCGCGAGCGCGGCGGCTGGACTCGGTGTCGCGGTCCTGCCGCTCCGCATTCGCAATCACCTCGACGTGCTCGCCGGCCGACGGCTCGCCGGATTGCTGGCCTCGGGGGCCTATGACATTGTCCATTTCCACACCGCCCGTGCCCATGCGATGAGCGCCTTCATCGGGCGATCGCGAGCTCGACGGATCGTGACGCGGCGGATGGACTATCGGCTGCGCGGCGGGTCGTACGCGCGCTGGCTCTACAATCGGGGAACGGACGCGGTGGTCGCGATCTCGGAAGGCGTGCGGTCGGCGTTGGTGGCGAGCGGCGTGCGCGCTGACCGCATCGCGGTCGTGCCGAGCGGCGTCGACGTCGCGCGCTTCGCGGACGCCGCCGCACGACGCGCGGGCGAACGCGCGCAGCTCGGAATCGGACCCGGCGAGTTCGTCGTCGCGATCGTCGGCGCGCTCGAGGAGCGCAAAGGTCACGCGACGCTGTTGCAGGCGTTGGCGCTCGTACGCGAGCCGCCGGTTCGGCTCCTGTGCGCCGGCACCGGGTCGCTCGCGGCGGCGCTCGCGGCGCGCGCCGACGCCCTCGGCCTCGGCGCGCGCGTGCGCTTCCTCGGGCATGTCGACGACGTGCCCGCGCTCCTCGCCGCCGTCGACGCGGTCGCGATGCCGTCGCGCCACGAGGGGCTCGGCGTTGCCGCGCTCGAGGCGATGGCGGCGGGACGGCCGGTCGTCGCGACGCGCGTGGGCGGGTTGCCCGAGGTCGTCGGCGACGCCGGGCTGCTCGTCGACGTCGACGACCCGGGTGCGCTCGCCGCCGCGCTCGCGCGGCTCGCGCGCGAGCCGGCGACGGCGCGGGCGCTCGGCGAGGCAGGCCGCGCGCGCGTCGCGGAGCGCTACACGATCGACGCGATGGCGCGCGGCACACGCGCCGTGTACCGCCGCGTCCTCGCCGACGCGAGGGACCCACGGTGACGACGACCGCGCGTCTTCGCCGTTTGGTGCGGCGCTTTGCCGGCACGCGCGTGCTCGTGATCGGCGATCTCATGCTCGACCAGTTCGTGTGGGGCGACGTCAGCCGGATCTCGCCCGAGGCGCCGGTGCCGATCGTGCGCGTGCGGCGGCAAGAGATGCGCCCGGGCGGCGCCGGGAACGTCGTGAGCAACGTCGTCGCGCTCGGCGGCCGTGCCGACGCTTGCGGTCTCGTCGGACGCGACCCGGCGGGACGCGCCCTCGCCGCGGCGCTGGAAGCCGCGGGCGGCGGTCTCGCCGGCGTCGTCGCGAGCACGGCCATCTCGACGACGTCGAAGACGCGCGTGATCGCGCACCAGCAGCAGGTGGTGCGCTTCGATCACGACGGTGATCACGCGGCGACGCCGCCCGCGCTGGCGCGCCGGCTGCGGACGTGGATCGAGCGCCATGCGCGCCGCTTTCCCGTCGTCGTCGTGTCGGACTACGGGAAAGGTGTCGTGACGCCAGAGGTCCTCGCCGAGCTGGCGCGCTTGCGCGCGCGCCATCGCTTCGCATACGTCATCGATCCGAAGCGTCCGAACTTCCCGCACTATCGTGGAGCGAGCCTGGTGAAGCCCAATCTCTCGGAAGCGAGCGGCGCCGCGGGCGTCGACATCGAGGATCGACAGAGCCTCGCGGAAGCGGGACGGCGGCTCCTCGAGCAGTGGCAGGCCGACTCGATCCTGATCTCGCGCGGTGACGCGGGGATGACGCTCTTCAAGCCCGGCGCCCGCGCGCAGCACTTCCCGACCGTCGCGCACGAGGTCTTCGACGTGACGGGCGCGGGCGACACGGTGCTTGCCACGTGCGCCTTGGCGCTCGCCGTCGGCGGCAGCTTCGAGGAGGCGGCAATTCTCGCCAACCACGCGGCGGGGGTGGTGGTCGGGAAAGTCGGTACCGCGACCGTCACCGCCCGCGAGCTCGCACGCGCACTCGGCGAGCGCTGACGGCGATGGCGACGCGCGCGGGACTGCGGTCGATGACGGGCTACGGCAGCGCCGCGGCGCCGATCGCCGGCGGACGGATCACGGTCGAGGTGCGGGCGGTGAACCAGCGCTTTCTCGACGTGCGCATCACGGCGCCGCGCGAGTACGGACCGTGGGAGGCGGAGTGTCGCGAGACGGTGCGGGGGCACGTCGCGCGCGGTCGCGTCGACGTGCACCTGAGTCGGAGCGCGCCGCCGATCGCGCGCACGCGTGTCGTGCTCAATACCGCCGCGGCGCGTGAGCACGCCGCCGCGTGGCGCCGGCTGCTGCACGAGCTCGACCTCCCGGGGGCGCTCGACCCGAGCCTCTTTCGCACCCCGGAGATCTTCCAAACCGTCGAGACGGCGACCGACGTCCGCCCCGAGTTTCCGGCGGCGACGCGGGCGCTCAAGCAAGCGCTTGCCCGCTTCGATCGCGAGCGCCGGCGCGAGGGTGGCAATCTCGGCCGCGACATGCGCGCCCGCATCGAGCGCCTGATCGCGATCGAGCGCAGGATCCGCCGCCACGCGGCGTCGACGCTGCGCGACGTGCAGGCGAAGCTCGCCGAGCGCATGCAGCGCCTGCTGCAGGGTAACGAGATCGACCTCGCGCGGGTCGCGCAGGAGGCGGCGCTGGTCGCAGACCGCGCCGACGTCACCGAGGAGATGGTCCGGCTCGCGAGCCACCTGTCGGCCTTGCGGGCACTGCTGCGCGGCCGCGAGCCGGTCGGCAAGCAGATCGAGTTCCTGCTGCAAGAGGCGCACCGGGAGGTGAACACGATCGGCTCGAAGATCAACAACCTCGCGGTCACCCAGCTCGTCGTCGAGGCCAAAGGGGAGGTGGAGCGCCTACGCGAGCAGGTGCAGAACGTCGAATGATGCTCTAGAATTGCGTATGCGTGCCGCGTTCGCGTTCGAACGTCACGGGATCGTGTTCATCGTCTCCGGCCCCTCCGGGGCGGGCAAGAGCACGCTCGTCGAGGCGCTCCTCCGCCGGGTTCCGGACCTCACGCTCTCGATCTCGTGCACGACCCGGCCGCCGCGCCCCGGCGAGCGCGACGGCCGCGAGTACCACTTCGTCGATCGCGAGGAGTTCGGGCGCCGTCGGGACGCGCACGTCTTCGCGGAATGGGCCGAGGTCCACGGCTCGCTCTACGGCACGGTCCGCGCACCCCTCGACGATGCCGTCGCCGGGGGCACGGACATGCTGCTCGACATCGACGTCCAGGGCGCGCGCCATCTCAAGCGCAGCTACAAGGAGGCGGCGGTGGCGGTGATGGTGTTCCCGCCGTCGTGGGACGAGCTCGAGCGCCGCCTGCGCGCACGCCACACCGAGGACGAGGCGACGATCGAGCGCCGCTTGCGGCGCGCGCGTGAGGAAGCCGAGGCGCTGCGCGAGTACGATTACTGGCTGGTGAATCGCGACCTCGAGCAATCGGTCGCCTGTCTCGAGTCGATCGTGGTCGCCGAGCGCGCCAAGGTCGCGCGCATCGTCGTCGAGGGCGGGCCGTGAACCTGCACGATCTCATCGCCAAGGTGCAGGACTACAACCCCGCGGCCGACGTCGCGACGTTGCAGCGCGCGTACGACTTCTCCGCCGACGTCCACCGCGGCCAGAAGCGCAAGTCGGGCGAGCCGTACCTCGTGCATCCGCTCGAGGTCGCGAGCCTGATCGCCGATCTGCGCCTCGACGTGCGGAGCGTCGCGACGGGCCTGCTGCACGACGCCGTCGAGGACACGCTCACCACGCTCGAGCAGGTGCAGAGCATCTTCGGCGGCGAGATCGCGACCCTCGTCGACGGTGTCACCAAGATCGGCCAGATCAACTTCACCAGCCGCGCCGAGCGCCAGGCCGAGAACTTCCGCAAGATGATCATCGCGATGGCGCGCGACATCCGCGTGATCCTGATCAAGCTCGCCGACCGCACCCACAACATGCGGACACTCTCGCACCTCGCGCCGGAGCGGCAGACGGAGATCTCGCAGGAGACGCTCGACGTCTACGCGCCGCTCGCGCATCGCCTCGGCATCTACTGGATCAAAAGCGAGCTCGAGGACAGCTCGCTGCGCTACCTGCACCCCGAGGTCTACTACCAGCTCAAGCGCAACGTCGCGAAGAAGCGCGTCGAGCGCGAGGAGTACATCAAGCACGTCATCACCGTGCTGACGAAGCGCCTCGAGGAGGCGGGGATCGAGGCGACGGTCACCGGCCGGCCGAAGCACTTCTTCTCGATCTACCAGAAGATGCAGACGCAGAACCTGCTCTACGATCAGATCTACGACCTGGTCGCATTCCGCATCCTCGTCGACTCGCAGCGCGAGTGCTACGAGGCGCTGGGCGTCGTGCATCAGCACTGGAAGCCGATCCCGGGTCGCTTCCGCGACTACGTCGCGATGCCGAAGGCGAACATGTACCAGTCGCTGCACACGACCGTGATCGGCCCCTTCGGCGAGCGTATGGAGGTGCAGATCCGGACGCCGGAGATGCACCGCGTGGCCGAGGCGGGTGTCGCGTCGCACTGGCGCTACAAAGGGCAGAACGACGCCGGCGGTCCGGAGGAGATCCAGCGCTTCGCGTGGCTCAGGCAGATCCTCGAGTGGCAGCAGCACCTGGAGGACCCGCAGGAGTTCATGCGCTCGGTGAAGGAGGACCTCTTCAGCGAGGAGGTCTTCGCGTTCACGCCGAAGGGCGACCTCTTCAACTTCCCCCAGGGCGCGAGCGTCATCGACTTCGCCTATCGCATCCACTCGCAAGTCGGTGAGCACTGCGCCGGCGCGCGGGTGAACGGCAAGCTCGTGCCGCTGAAATATCAGCTGCAGAGCGGCGACACCGTCGAGATCATCACGACGACGCGGCAGACGCCCAGCAAAGACTGGCTGAAGCTCGTCAAGACGAGCCGCGCCAAGGAGCGCATCCGCAATTGGATCAAAGCGCAGCAGCGCCGCCGCAGTCTCGAGGTCGGCACCGAGATCCTCGGTCGCGACCTCGCGCGCTTCCAGCTCGAGCTGCGGACGTTGCGCAAACGCGGCGAGCTCGACGCCGCGGCGCGCGAGCTCGGCTTCAAGGACGAGGAGTCGCTGATCGCGGCGATCGGCTACGGGCGGCTGCCGACCCACAACGTCATCGCCAAGCTCGTTCCCGCGAGCGAGCTCCAGGAGCGGCAGGAGAAGAGCGAGGGAACACTCCAGAAGCTTTTCCGCCTCGTCAGCCGGCAGTCGAAGGGCGGCGTGCGCGTGAGCGGCGTCGAGGACGTGATGGTGCGGTTCGGCCGCTGCTGCAACCCGCTTCCCGGCGAGCGCATCGTCGGCTTCATCACGCGTGGCCGCGGCGTCACCGTGCACGCGATCGATTGCCTGCGCGTCATGGAGAGCGATCCCCAGCGCCGCGTCGAGGTCGAGTGGGACGGCGCGACGGGCCAGTTCCGCCCGGTGGCGATCGAGGTCGTCGGCATCGACTCGCCCGGTCTGCTGGCGGCGATGAGCCGGGCGATCTCGTCCGCCGGCGTCAACATCACCGGCGCGCAGGTGCGCACCGTCCCCGACAAACGCGCGCTCAACACCTTCGAGGTGATGGTCGACAACGTCGACGCGTTGAACCGGGTCATGCGCGGGCTCGGCAAGGTGAAGGGCGTCATGAAGGTGTCGCGAGTGCGGGCATGAGCGCGTCGATCGCCGGGGCGGCCTCACTGGCGGCGCCGAGCCCGACCGCCACGGCGACGCCGCCGCAGCACGTGGCCGCGAGCAAGACGGAGCCGCGCGATGGCTGACCGACGCGCGATCGCGACCGACGCCGCGCCGCAGGCGATCGGTCCTTACTCGCAGGCGATCGCCGCCGGCGGTCTCCTCTTCTGCTCGGGCCAGATCGGCCTCGATCCGGCGACGGGCAGTCTCGTTCCGGGAAGCGTCGCCGACGAGACGCGGCGCGTGCTCGAGAATTTGCGCGCGGTCCTCGCAGCCGCCGGGTGCGACCTGGCGTCGGTCGTGCGGACGACGGTCTACCTCGTAAACCTGACGGACTTCCCGGTCGTGAATCAGGTGTACGCCGAGTTCTTCCCGGCGCCGAGCCCGGCGCGCTCGACGGTACAGGTCGCGGCGCTGCCGCGCGAGGCGCGCGTCGAGATCGACGCGATCGCGGTCGCATAAGCGCACCGCCGCCGCAACTTCGGCACGCGTCATCGGCGTTGCGATAGCCGGCGGCGCATCCGACATCGACGAAGACGAGGACAGCCCCATGCTGCCGGCACGCTTGGAGACCACGACGCCCGCCGCTCCAGACCAGCGCCCGCAGCACCGCCGCGGCGCCACTGGGCGTGGGCCGACCTTCTGCGTCGCGTATTCGCGATCGGCGTTCTCGCCTGCGCGTGCGGCGGCCGCCTACGGCTCATTGCGAGCATCGAGGATCCCGCGGTCGTGCAACGCATCCTGCGCCACCTCGGGCTCCCGACCCTCGTAGGCAGCCCGACCACGCTTCGCGACTGGCGTCGCCGCCCCGAACGGCCCCTTCATCCGCGTTGTGGGAGGGGATAGAAACCCGAACGTCCGAGAATGAACGTTACGTTAGCCAAAGAGCCCGTTCGAAGTTCCTACGGTCTCCGGCCGTCGACGGGCGGCGGTCAGTCCGACTTCGCTTTCAGCTTCTCGTTCGATAGCTTCAGGAACGGCGCGCTGTAGACGGCACCCCAGCAGACGTCGCCGTTCCGGATCTGGATCGTGAGCGGCGAGGTGAGCGCCATGACATTCGGCATCGTGGTGGTCGCGTCGCCTCTCGCCTTGAACACGATCTTCGCCGCCCCGGACACCGTGCCCTCCTTGAGGACCAACTGCATGCGACCGCTCGTGCTCGAGTTGCGGAAACGATACCCGGTCGGCTCGTCGGTCCAGGCTCCGGTGCCGCCGCTCATCGCCGAGGGCACTCGCGCGCTCAGGACGAGGCCGGTCGCGTCGTACACGCACATGGCGTAGTTCGTGAGACCGAGAGGCGCTCCGAAGTCCGCCTTGGGCGTCGTCGCGCCATGGCCCCACTTCCACGTCATCTGGTCCGCGACGGGATCCGCCGTGTTCTTCAGCAGCACGGTCGACTTGCCCGGCGCGATCGGTTGGCGGCAGCCGGTTTCCGGCGCCGCCGGGCAATCGACGATACACGTCGAGCTGCAGCCGTCGCCGCTCACGAGGTTACCGTCGTCGCACTGCTCGCCCGGGTCGAGCGTGCCGTTCCCGCACGGCTCGATGTGGCAGGTTGCGTCGCAGCCGTCGCCCGGCGTGACGTTGCCATCCTCGCACTCCTCGCCGGGGTCGAGCTGGCCGTTGCCGCAGTGCGTCCCTGCGGCTGCCGGGCTGAAGACGGCGAAGCACATGAATCGCGGCGTGAACGAGTTGTAACTGTAGTAACCCGCCCAGCCGTCGGCAGTCGCCGCGCCCCAGAGATAGTCATACGGACAGCAGAGCGACGTGTTTTGATAGCAGGACGCCCCCACGCTCTGGAGCCAGAACTGGTTGCGGTCGTCGATCGTGCCGGTGAACGTCGTCGTCGCCGAGTCCGGATCGGTGACGGTGATGTCGAAGCCGGACTGAACCCAATCCTGGTTGAAGCTCGCCGGTGGCACCCCAGCCTCCAGCACGCCCGCCACCTCGACGTGCCAACGTCCGCTCAAGTCGACGGACGGCAGCCCGCACGCGTCGTCGACCTGGAACACGCCGCCGAAGCTGACGTTCGACACGTAGACGGCACCGCTCGGCGCGAGCGCGAAGCGGATCGCGAATCCCATTGGGGTCGTTCCGTCGCCGCTCGCGTCGATGACGACGCAGTCGGGCCCGCTCGGCCGCCGTCCGACGATACGCTTGCCGTTGTCATCAGCGACCAGCACGATGCCGTCGGGGCGGAGCGTCACTTGCCGGGCATGCACGCTCGTCATCACGTCCGCCACCCCGCCGCCCGGCGCGACGCGCAGGACGTTCTCGCTGGTGAAGGCCCCGACGTACACGTTGCCTGCGCCATCGACCGCGAGCGCGTCGGGGTAATCGAGCGGGTACCCCGGCGTCGAGTGCACGATCTCCGTGATCGCGCCGCCGGGCGTCACCTGGAAGACGTTGTCGCTGTCCTGTCCCGCAACGTAGAGCACGCCCGCCGCATCAGTCGCGAGCGCGCCGGGACCGGCGAGCGCGTGTCCGGCGCCGTCGCCGCTGGCGTCGATCACGATCGTCGCCTGTCCGGTCGTCGCATCGACGCGAAAAACGTAGTTCGAGGACGTATCGGCAACGAAGACGTTGCCCGACGGATCGACCGCGAGTGCGTGGGGATACTGGAGCGGGTGGCCGGCGCCGTCTCCCGTCGCGTCAAGAATCTGCGTGGGAGCGCCGGCAGGCGGAATCTTGAACACGTTCACGCTGCCGAGGGCGGCGACGTACACCGTCCCATCGTTCGCGACGGCAAGCTCCTCCGGCACCTGCATCGGGTGGCCCGCGCCGTCGCCGCTGCCGTCGATGACGACGCTCAGTGCGCCTCCGGCTGCGAGCCGTAAGACATCGTTGTCCGAGACGCCGGCGACGTACACGTTACCCGCGCCGTCGGCGCCGGTGCCCCATGGCGACGTCAGCTTGTGACTGCCGTCCGCGCCAGCGGGGCCGATGACCTGCGTGACGGTCGGGGTCGCGAACGCCGCCCCGCTAACGAGCGTGGAAACCGCCGCGGCGATCGCGGCCATCGCGAATCTCCGCGTGCACATCCCCCCTTCGGTGGTCACGCGTCAAGGCACGGTGCAGCAGCCAGGCGCAGTTCCTACGATCGAGTTCTTCCGACGATGGGAGCCAACGATCAGCGCGGGTTCGGCGGTGCTCGACGGACCAGCGACAGGTGCGACGTCGGGGCGGTCACGGCCGCGATCCCGCGACGGAGCTTGCGGCGCGCGGCGGCGCCGTGAACGGCATCCTCGCGGGCGACGATGCGCGCGCGATCAGCCCGTGCGCGCACCTCGCGTGCTTGGCGGACGATCTCCGACCAGTTCCATATCGTGCCATCTGGTGTGCGCATCCGACGTGCCTCCGGTGAGTGGATCTAGGGAAGATACATTCCGACAATCAATCGCGGCGCTCACCCTACGCCATTTTGACGGTTCGACAAGCACAATCGTCGAGGCAAATGGTCGAATGTGGAGATCACCCGGCGAGTAACTGGCCGATCTCGCGGCTCACGATCAGGAATTTCCATCCGACATAACAACTGATGGCGAGCACGACGACGGACGTGATCCACTTGGCGGAGGGGCTGAGGCGCGGCGTGCGCCATACGAGCGGCAGGGCGAACGGTCCGAGCGCGGTGAAGGCGAGCAGTACGATCCAGACCGGTCGGTAGTACCACGCGAGACGAGGGCCTTGGCCTGTCCGACATCGATGCTCAGCAGCCTTGCAAAAGGACCTTCTGGCCGTCGGGAAATAAGATGTCGATTTTCGTTCGTTCGCGCTCGGCGGTGACGATGCCGAGTCCGAGCGTGGTGTGGGAGATGACTTCTCCCACCATGAACCGCACCGAGCGCGAGTAGGGGCGGGATGCGGATTCGGTTCGGCCGCGCAGCAACGCGGCGTACTTGCTCGCGTAGATCTTCTGCTCGTCGCGGGCGCGCGGCGGACCGGCTCGATGGGCGTGTTGCGCGCCGCAGGTGTTGCAATGGGTCCGCTTGATCTTCGCGCCCGTCATCGATTCGATGGTATGCCGCAGCACCAGCTTGCAGCGCGTGCACCAGCCGTCGACGTGTTTGCCGATCGCGATGTCCATGATCTCTCCCTTTAGTTGGCGCATCAGCGGCTCGCGATGAGCTGGGTGCCGCAATGCAGGCAAAATGCGGTGCCACGCCGCCTGGCAGTCACGTGTTCGCCCTCATCGCATGGAGGCCGGAGAACCCGGTCGTTCACCACGCCACCGCATTTCGGGCAGTGGCGCACCGGTGCGTTGGCGCGGTGATGATTGAGATTGTCGCACGCCGGGAGCCGGTTACCAGCGGCGCGGTTACCAGCGATTGTAGGTGCCGCGACCGTCGCCGGACGCGCCTCCTGCAGTGCTGCGCTCTCTCGCCTCGCTCACCTTGATGGCGCGACCCTTGATTTCCTTGCCGTCGAGCTGCTGCACTGCTTTCTGCGCGTCGCTGTTGCTCGTCATCTCGACGAAGCCGAAACCGCGGCTCTGTCCGGTTGTGCGGTCCATCAGTACGGTAGCCGAATCGCACGGTCCGATGCTGGTGAATACGTCCTGCAGCTCCTGACTCGTGACGTCGAATCCTAGATTCCCAACGTGTAGCTTTTTGCTCATCAAATCCTCCTACTTCGAGTCGCGGTTCGTTGCACGAACGCCGATCGGTGGAACGGCGCCGAGCTCGTGCGGAGAGGATGCGCGAGAACGCGCGACCTGCGATCCGCGCCGCTGAGCCGGTGCTCGCGGCTCGAGTTACCTCTACCCTACGCTGAATCCAGAAATGTACAAGGCGGAATTGTCGGGTAGCGGCCCATATCGCGCTCGTCCAGGGGTCGGGATTTTCGGCGATCCGTGCTGTGGGAGGGGATAGAAGCCCGAACGTCCGAATTTGGCGAATATGTCAACCAGCGGGAGCGAAGAGCCGGCTAGAATTTCCTTGTATCAACTCAACGCTCGGCCGGACCGCCGCCGAACGCCCGCAGACCGTCCTCGATGCGCCGGTAAAGATCGGTCGTGAACGGAACGTCGGCGATTGGTTCCAACGTGATGCCGCCGCGCGGATCGCGGGGTGCGATGATCACCTGCACGTTCTCGATGCCGACGTCGGCGACAAGGACGAAGAGGCTCTCGATCGCGTAGTCGCCGACGGCGAGGCAGCCGATCGACCTGGCGCCTCCGTGCACGAAGATCTCGCCGCCGAGGTCGGTGCGTCCGTCGCGCTCCCCCTCGATGAGGTCGTCGGCGTTCGGATAGTCGAGCATCAGCGAGAGGTGGTACCGGCTGTTCGGGTTGAAGGCGACGATGCGATAGAAGCCTTCGGGAACTTGCCCGTCGCCCTCGCGGAGCTTCGGTCCGGGGACACCGCTCGCCGCGAGGACCGGCATCGCGTCGATCGGGACCCATGGTCCGTTCTGACGGCCCCAGATCTCCAGCCGCCGTTCACGCTTGAAGGCGAGCAAGGCGAGCTGCGGTGGAGGGTAGTAGAGACCGACGGCATGACAGAGCGGCGCCCAGCGCGCCCGCGCCGACGGACCGAGGTCCTCGACGACCGACTCGACGGTGCGTTCGGCGGGTACGGGGACAACGGTTTTCACGGTCCTTACGCACGCCGCTGCGAGCAGGCCCACGATCAGAACGGCCATCCGCCGGATTAGGCGAGGGTCGCGTCGCGATGCTACTCGTACCGTGCCGCCACCGACGATCACTGGGACCTCCATATGCCCGCATCGCGTTCACGGCACCACTGCACGCCCCACACCGCGTCGATCCCCAGGCTTTCTTTCCAGCGTGCCGATCGCGAACGGCTCGGATAGGATCGCGCGCGTGCTGCTGCTCGTCGACTACTCGAGCCTCCTGTACCGGGCGTTCCATTCGCTCCCCGATACGGTCCCGATGCACGGGGTGTACGGCTTCCTCAACATGCTGGCGCGACTGCTGACCGATCAGCGGCCTAGCGGCTTCGCGATCGCCGTCGACGACGACTGGAGGCCGGCGTTCCGCGTCGAGGCGCTGCCGTCGTACAAGCGCCATCGCGTGGCGGAAGACGGAGAGGAGGATCCCGTCGCGCCGCAGGAGGCGGTCGGACGCGAAGTGCTGATCGCGCTCGGTCTGTCGGTAGTCGGCGCCGAGGGCTTCGAAGCCGAGGACGTGATCGCGACGCTCGCGGCACGTGCCGGCGGCCCGGTCGCGATCGTGTCGGGCGATCGCGACCTGTTCGCGCTGGTGCGCGATCCCGACGTGCGGGTGCTCTATCCGAAGATGGGCGTCTCGCAGTTGACGGTCGTCGACGAGGCCGAGATCACGCGCCGGTATGGGATTCCCGGCCGGGCCTACGGCGACTTCGCCCTGCTCCGAGGTGATCCCTCCGATGGACTCCCCGGGGTCGCCGGCATCGGGGAGAAGACGGCGGCGAAGCTCGTCGCCGAGCACGGCTCACTCAACGCGATCCTGCGCGCTCGCGGCCTCGCGCCGGCGGTGGCGCGACGGCTCGAAGCGGGACGCGAGTACCTCGCTGCGGCACGACAGGTTGTGCTGCCGGTGCGCGACGTCCCGCTGCCGCCGATCTCGACGGTGCTCCCGCGTTCGCGGGCGAATGCCGCCGCGCTCGCCGCGCTCGTCGAGCGATACGCGCTCGCAAGCCCGGTGCGCCGAGTCGAGGAGGCGCTCGGCTTCAAAGAGACAGCTTGTGGGCGGGGATAGAAGCCCGAACGTCCGAGAATGAACGTTACGTTACCCAAAGAGCCCGGAGTTCCTACGATCCCAGGCAAGGGCGCCCTGTGCTTCCGGGACGAGCGCATCGAGCGTCGCATGCGCTGGGGAGTCACCTGGCCGTCTCCTTAGGGGTGCACGGCGCACTTCGGTCGCCACCATGTTGGCGTGAGAGTGCTTCGTTCCGTGACATCCGCTCGCGCCGTGTCAATGAATCCGCGGTCTATACGCCAACGGCGCGAAGATCGAACACAGACGGATCGGTGGACACGGTCCCAAGCGACAGTATAAAGCGGGACGAAATCGAAGCGTTGGGCTGAAACGCCACGATCTCGGTGAGAGGTTTCGATGTGATCTCGCGCTCGATGCGGCGGATGCGTCTCCGGAGGTGCGTTGTGCGAGGCGTCCTCGTCTTGGGCGTCATCGCGTCCGGATGCGGACTGCGCGAGAGGCCCCGACCGGTGCCGCCGAACCCGCAAATCACTGACGAGCAGCGAATCCTCGCGATGCTCAGCATCCATGCGTACGCGAGCTCGCCCGAAGAAGACCGCGTTCGGCGAGCCGTCGCGAACCTATGGTCCGGCGGGTTGGGTCTGCCAAAATTCCGACGTGCCATCGCGAAGCTCCTGCAGGGCCCGCGACAGATCGACTTTGACAAAATCGACGGCGAGCTGCGGCACGAACTCGAGATCCACACGCCAGGTGTTTCATCCCCACTGCCACCGGACCTCGTTCCATTGGCGGAGATGATACTCTTGGATCTGCTCGTGGGCTTGACGCCGGACTGTCCGTACGCGGTACCGACACCGATGGGCGGTGTCGGCGACGATCCGACGAAGGTGACGTGGTCGTATGACGTTGACGTTCCACGGCCGATGGAGGACATCGCGCGCTCGCTCGACCCACAGAGCTGGAGCAGCGGCAGCAAGTTCTTCTACGACTCGTATCTGGTGAATCCCGTGTGCACGTACACCCCCAACCCCGGAACCAAACCGTCACCCGGTCCGAGCTATCCCGCGGGCGAACCGTA
>VBKW01000033.1 GCA_005879405.1 Deltaproteobacteria bacterium | reverse complement strand
CGCCTGCACCGTGAGCGCGATCGGCGGCGCGGTGAGCGTGCGGTACGTGCCCGTGCCCGGGTCGAAGTAGCTGAAGTGTGGCGCCGCGAGCGTGAAGCTCCCGGCACGCTCCGGAATCACGACCTGCTCGAACGCCGCGCGCGCGCGGCCGCTGGCCGCACTCGGGTTGCTCGACGGCTGCGGCACCGGCTGGACCGGGTAGGTCTTGAGCGCGTCGCCGGCGGCGACGACCGGCGCGGTGATGCCGTCGAGGTTGCCGTCGCCCTCGATCGTGGTGGTGATCGTCATTGGATCGCCGGCCTTCAGCTCGCGCGGCGACGCGGCGACGTGGAGATCGAAGCTGCCGACCGCGCCCGAGAAGTCCGCCGGCTTGCCGGCGTCGGGGAGCGGCAGGACGTCGAGGTGGAGCGGCTCCGACTGCACCGTGATCTGGCGCAGGGCCCCGAACGGATCGCCGCCGAAGAAGCGGTCGAAGAACGGGTCGCGGCTGCGGCCGCGCACCGGTACGCTGAGCTCGATCGTCGCCGGCCCGATCGTGAGATCGCCGGCGCGGAGCGGCGTCAGCACGGTGTGAAAATCGACGACCTGCGCGACGCCGTGCGCCGTCTGCTCGCGACGCTGCACCGGCGCACGGAGCGGCTCGATCGCGAAGGCGTCGCCGCCGATCGTCGGGTAGTGCACGTCGGATACCTGCACGGCGCCGACCGTCAGGGTGAGCGTCGCCGGGACGCGCTCGTGGAGAAATGCCCGGGTGCGCGGCGACGCGAGGACGAGCGTTACCTGATCCGTCGCGGGCGCGCCGCGCCGCGCCCCGGCGGTGGTGCCGCCCGGCACCGCGCCGCCGGCCGCCGCGCCGCTGGGCGGCGCCCCGCCCGCTGCGAGCGTCACCGTGCCGGCGTCGTAGCGCTTGCCGCCGTACTCGACGGCGATCGGCCCGATCGTGAAGGTGCCGGGCTTCGTCGCCGACACCGAGAAATGGTGCGTGATCGACGCCGACGCGCGGCCGTTCACGATCGAGAGCTGGGTCGCGGGTCCGACGTAGCGGACGCTGAGCCCGTCGACGTCGGCGATGGTCGGCGCCGCGGCATCCTGCACCCCCTGGACGACGACCGCGAGATCGGCGCTCTCGCCGACGGCGACCTGCGGCCGGTCGAGCTCGGCGTGCACCGCGACGTCGGCGGCGGCCGCCATGGCGGGACACGACGTCGCGAGAGCGATCAGCGCGACGAGCGACGCAAGCCATCGCGTCGCCGGATGCTCGCGATGTTGCGCTCGCTGCACGCGCATCACCAATCCTGCGCCGGCTCGGCGACGACCGCACCTTGCAGCCGGCGTATGACCTCGCCCGGCTGGACCTCTTGCCCGCGCTGCGCGTCGAGGAGCGCCGCCGCTTCTTGCCGCGTCATCTCACCGTCGCGCGGCTCGTCGCCGGCCGCGGCGCCTTCCGCGTTGTCGGCCGCGGCGTTCTGTTGCTGCTGGTCGTGCGGCTCACCCGCTTGCGCGCGCTGCTGGTCGCCGCCCGGCGATGCGGCGGGTGCCGGCGATGCCTGCGCGGCTTGCTGCTGGTCGGCGCCGGCCTCGTCCTTCTGCTTCTGATCTCCGCCTCCCTGTTGGTGCTCGTCGCCCTGTTGCTGCTTCTGCTGTTGCTGCTGGTCGCCGCCCGCTTGTTGTTGCTGCTGCTGATCTTGCTTCTGCTGATCTTGCTTCTGCTGCTCGTTCTGCTGCTGCTGGTCCTGCTGTTGTTGCTGGCGCTGCTCCTCGAGCTTCTTTTGCAGCTCGGCGCGCTTCTGCATCACCAGCTCGTAGTTGAGCTTCGCGTCGACGTCGTCGGGCGCGGCGGCGATCGCGCGGCGGTACGCGACGAGCGCGGCCGCGTATTGCTCCAGCGCTTTCTGCGGATCGGTCGCGACGGCGCCCTCCGCGCGGCGATACGTCGCGTTGCCGAGGTTATACGCGGTGCGCGCGCTCGCGTGCGCATCGTCGTCGCCGGGACGGACCTGCTCGTACGCCGCGATGGCCTCGTCGTACTTGCCCTGCTTGTAGTCGGCGTCGCCGGGATTGAAGTGCAGGAGCGCCGAGTCGGGATGATCGACCAGCGCCTCGTTGTACTCCTTCGCCGCGTCGTCGTACTGGCCGGCGGCGAAGAGACGATTGCCCTCGCGCGTGCGCGCATGCGGGTCGAGCCAGGCGATCGACGCGAGCGTGAGGACGAGCGCCGCCATCAGGACGCCGTGTTGCCCGGCGCCTTTCGCGGCCGCACCGCCGGTGCGCTCGTCGCGCGCCGCTGTGGCGGCGGCGGACGCGGCCGTGCCGGCGGCGGTAGCGGGCGACGTTGCCGGCGCGTGGCCGTGCTTGCCGCGGACGCGCGGTGCCGTGCCGCCGCCGCGATCGATGCTCGCGAGGACCACCGCGTCGACGCCGGCGGCCGCGCGGCGCCGCCGCCGCGCGACGCGCCGCTCGCCGACGAAGGCGTCGGCGACGAGCAGGATCAAGGCCAGGGCGAGCGGCACCTGGAAGCGGTGCTCGAAGCGGCGCTCGAGCGTGCTCGCGAGCTCGCGCTTCTCCATCGTGCCGATGTAGTCGCGGTAGAGATCGGTGAGCGCAAGCGACGCGCCGGTCGCGTGCAGATAGACGCCGCCGGTGTCGACGGCGATCTGCTGCAGCGTCTCTTGATCCAAGCGCGACTTCACGACTTGCCCGGCACGATCCTTCACGAAGCCGCCGCCTCCGAGCGGGATCAGCTCGCCCTCGGCCGTGCCGAGCCCGACGGTGTAGACCTTCACGCCGCGCTCCGCGGCGCGTGCCGCCGCCTCGTTGACCTTGCCCTCGTGGTCCTCGCCGTCCGTGATGAGGATGATCGCCTGGTGCTTGCCCTCGCGGCCCTCGAACGCCTCGAGACTGGTGTCGATCGCCTCGGCCAGCGCGGTGCCGCCCTTCGGGATGATGCCGACGTCGATCGCGTCGAGGCTCTGCCGCACGGCGCCGTAATCGAGTGTCAACGGGCACTGCACGAAGGCGCTGCCGGCGAACGCGACCAGGCCGACGCGGTCGCCGTGCAGCTGTGTCAGGAGATCGCGGACGGCGAGCTTGGCGCGCGCCAGCCGCGTCGGCTTGACGTCGGTCGCGAGCATGCTCCGCGAGGTGTCGATCGCGACGACGAGGTCGACGCCCTCGCGATGCACCTCCTCCCAGCGAAACCCCCAGAGCGGCCCCGCGATCGCGACGACGAGGAGCAGCACCGCGCCGACGAGCAGCGCCGCGCGCACCGCTCGCCGGCGCGCATCGAGGTCGGGCACGAGCGCCGGCAGGAGACCGGCCTCCGCAAACGTGGCGAGCGCGGCCTGGCGCCGTCGCCGCGCCCATGCGAGGCCGAGCGCGAGCAGCGGCACCAGCACGAGCGCGGCGAGCGCGAGCGGCTCGCGCCAGTCGAGCGGCGAGCCCGTCACGGCAGCTTCCTCAACACCGTCTCCGCGAGGCCGACCTCCACCAACACCAGTGCCAGTGCCGGCCACGCGAGCCACGGGTAGAGCTCGCGATAGTCGAGGAACTCCGGCGCCTCGAACGCGGTCTTCTCGCTGCGGTCGATCTCGCTGTACACGTCGCGCAGGCTCGCCGTGTCGGTAGCGCGGAAGTAGCGGCCGTTCGTCGTCATCGCGATCTTCTTCAGCATCGGCTCGTCGACGTCGACCTGCATCGGGCGATAGACCTTGTTGCCGAAGAAATCCTGCGTCGGGTAGGGGGCGAGACCGCGCGTGCCGGCGCCGACCGTGTAGACCTTGATGCCGAGCGCGGCGGCGGCATCCGCGGCGGTCTGCGGCGTGATGGTGCCGGCGTTATTCTCTCCGTCGGTGAGCAGCACGATGAACTTGCCCTTCGCCGTCGACGGGCGCAGGCGATTCACCGCGGTCGCGAGCGCTGACCCGATCGCAGTGCCGTCCTCGATCATCCCGACCTTGGCGCGGTCGAGATTCTGGAGCAGCCAGCCGTGATCGAGCGTGAGCGGGCACTGCGTGTACGGGCGCGCCGCGATCGCGCGTGTGCTGCCGAGCGTGAAGTCCTCGGCGAGCATGCTGCCGGAGACGTCGACGGCGAGCACGACGTCGACGCCTTTACGATGGATGCGCGTCTGCGCGCTTCCGAGCTGCGGTCGCGCCAGCGCGACGACGATCAGGCCAAGAGCGAGCGCGCGCAAGCCGACCAGGATGACGCGCCGGCGCCCCGCGCCGGCAGGGGCAACGGCGCGCAGTGCGGCGAGGCTCGGAAAGCGGACTGCCGCGTCGCGCGCGTGCCGGCGCGCGCGCAGAACGAGCGGAATCAAGACGGCGAGCGCGAGGAGCCAGGGACTAGCGAAGCGCATCGACCTCTCCGCTGGAGCCACTCGATCGGCGCGCGCTCGCCGGCCGCTCCTGGACGGCGCCGGGCGGCCGTCCGTCGCTGGAGCCGCGCGACCGCCGAGCGCGCGCTCGGGCGTTCGTCGAGTGCTCGTCGAGCTCCGTGCTCGGCGCGGCGGTCTCGTCGACGAAGCGACGCGCCGCCGCGTATGCGCGCTCGCTGTCGGCGAGCGTCGGCACGTGGCGGGCGAACTTCACCAGGTCCGACTCGGTCAGGAACTCGCCGAGGAGGGCGCGATGCGCCGGCTGCAAGCTGCCGCCGCGCGCCGTCGTGAGCAGGAACTCCTCGGTGGTCATCTCGGGCGCGCGCAGCGAGAAGCGCCGCTCGAGGTAGGCGCGAACGATTCCCGACAGCGCCGAGTAGTATTCCTTGAAGAGCCCGTGCCCGGTGAGACCCCGGTTGCGAAGACGCTCGAGGTCCTCGATCGCGATCTCGTGTGCCGGGCGTGGCGGCGCCGCGACGCGTGCCCGCTCGCCGCGGCGGAGCACGCGGTACCCCGCGATCGCGACGAACAGGAGCGCCGCGAGAGCGCCGGCGGCGATGTAGTATGGCCGCCAGTAGAAGGGCGGCTCGAGCGGCGGCTTGATGTCGCGGATGTCCGTCGGCGACCCCGCTTTCGCGAGGACGCTCTCGATCGTCATCACGACTTTCGCCGGCGGCGCCGTCGTGAGCTCGCCGCCGGGAGGGCGCCACTGGACGGGCGGCGACTCGATCTCTTTGTGTCCCGGCTCCCAGCCCGCGAGCCGATACCAGCGCGTCACGACCGTGAGGCCGTCCCGCGTCGTGGGCGGCGTGTCGCCGAAGTCGAGGATGTCGAACTCGCCGAGGCGCTCCGTCGGCTGCGCGAAGACGATTTGCAGACCGGGCGGCCCGGTGATCTCCATGGTGTAACGAAACGGCGTGCCGATCGTCGTCGTGTCGGGGTCGAGGCGGGCGCGGACCGTGACCGGCGTGTCGGCGGGCTGCGCGGCGGCGGCCGCCGCGCCGGCGGTGGGAGCGGCAGCGGGCGCCGTCGCGTCGTCCGCGGCGCGCGCGCAGGCGAGCGGCCACATCGCGACCGCCGTCACGAGCGCCAGCGCGGCGATGCGCAGCAGTGTGCCCCGTCGTGTCATCGTCCGACGCGTCATTGCCGCCGCTCGCGCATGCGGAAGAAGCGCAGCAGCGCCTCGGTGTAGGAGCGGTCGGTCGTGACCGGGATCGCGTCGACGTCGGCGGAGCGCAGCAGGCGGTCGCGCGTGCGCCGCGCCTCGGCGGCCTCGCGGGCGAACGCCTCACGCACGCGACGGTCGCCGGTGTCGACGACGTAGCGGTCGCCGGTCTCGAGCTCCTCGAGCTCGACGAGACCGACGTCCGGCAACGCCGCCTCGCGCGGATCGTCGAGGACGACCGCGACGACGTCGTGGCGGCGCGCCGCGATCGTCAGCGCCGTCCGGCAGCGCGGGTCGAGGAAGTCGGAGACCACGAAGACGACACAGCGGCGCTTCGCGACGTGCGCGAGGTGCTCGAGCGCGCCGGCGATGTCGGTGCCGCGTCCCTGCGGTCGGCACGAGAGGACCTCGCGGATGACGCGCAACACGTGATGCGTCCCTTTGCGCGGCGGCAGCGCGAGCTCGATGCGGTCGCTGAAGATCACCAGGCCGACCTTGTCGTTGTTGGTGATCGCCGAGAACGCGAGCACCGCGGCGAGCTCGGCGGCGAGCGCGCTCTTCAGCTGCCGGACGCTCGCGAAGCGCGTCGAGGCGCTGGCGTCGACGAGGAGCATGACGGTGAGCTCGCGCTCCTCGGCGTAGCGCTTCACGAACGGCACGCCGGCGCGGGCGGTGACGTTCCAATCGATCGAGCGGATCTCGTCGCCCGGCTCGTACAGGCGCACCTCCGCGAACTCCATGCCGCGGC
>VBKW01000032.1:3777-4198 GCA_005879405.1 Deltaproteobacteria bacterium | reverse complement strand
GGTTCGCGTAACCCAAGACCTGCGCGATCTCCGAGACGCGCGTGAGCCCATTGCGGCTCAGCCGACCAGCTTGCTGAGGCGAGAGCCGGCTGCCTTCAGTGACGATCCTAGCGGACGCTCCGCTCACGACGGCTTCCCGAGCAGACCTTCCACGACCGACTTCGGTAGGATCAGGGAGCCGCGAGCGCCGAGGACGATCACGCTCCCTGGCTGCACGACGGTGTACGGCACGGTTAGTCGTCGCCCGCTCACGCGGTAGGTGATGTCCTGAAAGCCAAGGCGAATCACCTCGGCATCCGGCAGCACGACAAGTTCGTCGTCGCTCACAACATCGAGGCTGGCGCCGCGCCGCCGGAGCGCAATAGGGGATGTCATTGGTTGGTGCGCGGAAAGACGGGAGCGCAGCGGGCGCGATGCGTCG
>VBKW01000032.1:0-3689 GCA_005879405.1 Deltaproteobacteria bacterium | reverse complement strand
GTCGGACGCGGCGACAGTGCCGGTCGGCGAGCGCGAGAAGCTGATCCGGGTCGACTCTGTCAAGACAACGACGGCCCGGCTCAGATCGCGCCGACGAGCCCGAGGTCCTGGCGGTCCATGGCACCTCCGTCAAAACACCCTGCGTGCCGAGTGTTGCGCGTCTCTGCACGTGCGCGCAAGAGCCTGCGTCACGTCATACGGCCAAAAGCCGATACGGCGTTGCCGTCGCGGTGGCGATCCGCGACGGTAATTGTGATGACCGCGCATCGCCATGCCGTGCTTGTTGTCGACGACACGGCCGACACGCGCGATGCGATGGCGACGCTGCTGGACGTGCTCGGATGTGAGGCGCACACGGCCGCGAGCGGCCGAGCAGCGCTCGACGTGCTGCGCGGTGGTGTCGTCCCGTGCCTGATCCTGCTCGATGTCATGATGCCCGACATGGACGGCGCAGAGTTCCGTCGCATTCAGCGCGCCGATCCGGCGCTGCGCGACATACCCGTCGTGCTCGTGACGGCGCTCCCGCGCGAGCACGAGACGCCGGCACCGCTGGCGGAGCTGTCGAGCTACCAAAAGCCCGCCGTTGTCGGTCGCATCGCGGACCTCGTGCGTGAGTGGTGTCCGCGGCCCGGCGCGTAATTGGATCACCCGCGCGCCGAAAACCACACGGCGCTCATCGAGGCTCGCTGACGCTGCGGGTACGGCGACCTGTGCGTCGCTGGCGAAAGCGCGAGCCCGTCAGAGTCCGGCGCTCCCCGAAGGAGCATCGCGGGGTGGACGCGGCTCGCGCTCTCAGTTCGACGGTCAGGCGGCGGTGTCGCCGCCTACCTGCTCGTCATCGACGCTGACGACGACGCCTTCGTCCGCGAGCCTGGCCACAAGTGCGGCAACGAGGCTGGCGACGCGCGCACGAGTCTCCGGCCCGAGGTGGAGCGCGAGCCGCACGTCACCGCGATGACCAGTGCGGAGGGCGCGTACATGGCTTCGTAGCTGCTGCACGTCGTACGGCGTTGCGTCCGCAGCAATGTAGAGCGACCCCCGTGGAGAGACGATCCGCGCTTCAAGCATCGAACACCTCGGCTCGGTTGGCCCGGTTGAGCAGAAGGAACGTGCATGGGTTCCGCGCGCGGTCGCGTCGCGCACAATCATGAAAACGGGGGAGTTCCTCCGTCGCCAAGGCTGCCACGTCGAGACGGTCAGCAGCAGAGCGGAGGCACTGCGCGCGCTCCGCGATGGCCTGGCCCCGATCGAGGGGCACTGTGCGATCGCAGTCCGCGCTCATCAGGGACGGTTGATCGCCGTACGTAGCGCGGTACGTCATTCCCGACCCCTCCGTTCGCTCCGGCTCCTCCAGCGTTTCACCCGAGCAGCTCTAGTCGGCGTCGACCCACACCAGGAGCCCGCACGGAGGTGGCGGCGTTGACTGACCGGCGCGCGACCGCAGCGTCGACCCCCGAGGCGTATGTCGGCCGCCACCATCGCGTCTCTCGCGCGCTCTCCTATGTCGTCGCGGTGCTCGCGGCGCTTGCGGCTCTCGTCGCCCGATACGAGCTGAACCCGATCTGGGGCAGCACGTTCCCGTTCATCACCTTCTATCCAGCCGTGGCGTTGGCGGCGTGGCTCGGCGGCCTCGGTCCCGGCCTGCTCGCGACCGCCATCGCGACAGTGGGCGCCCTCCTGTTCCTCTTCCCGCTCGGTGCGCTGCGGCTGGATCATGCGTCCCTCTTGATCGGAGTCGGTCTCTTCACGTCGGTGAACGTGTTCGTCGCGGCACTCACCGAGGCGTTGCACCGCGCCCTCGGGCGCGCTGCGACGACGCTCGATGCCGTGCGGCAGTCAGAGGAGCGGCTGCGCAGCGTCGTCACGTCCGCGACGGATGCGATCATCACGATTGACGCCGACCAGAGGATCACCCTCTTCAACGCTGCGGCCGAGGCGATCTTCGGCTACGCGGCTGCCGAGATGACAGGCCGGACCCTCGACCAGCTCCTCCCGGAGCGGTTCCGTGAGGTCCATCGCCGGCACGTTGTTGCGTTCGGCGCGGCGACCGTGAGCATGCGGATGATGGGCGGCGAGCGGGTTCTCGCCGGGCTGCGGCGCAACGGCGACGAGTTCCCGATCGAAGCGCGCATCTCGCAAGGCGAGGCCGGAGGACAGCCGCTCTACACCGTCATCCTGCGTGACATCACGCAGCGGAAACGAGCGGAGCGGGACCGCGAGGAGCTGCTCGCCATCACGCAGCGGGCGCGGTCCGAGGCGGAGCGGATGCAGTCGCTCACCGAGGCCGCGCTCGCCGACTTGCCGTTCGAGGAGCTTCTCCAGGAGCTGACCCGGCGGGTGCAGACCGCTCTGGAGAGCGCGGCTGCCGTGATCTTCCTGGAGGAGGACGGCGTCCTGTATGCCCGTGCGGCCGTGGGGCTGGAGGAAGAGGTCCGCGAGCGCGCGCAGGTGCCGGTCGGGACGGGATTCGCCGGACGGATCGCGCAGGAGCGTCGGCCGATCGTGCTTGATGAGGTGGATTACGGGACGCTCGTCAACGGGTACATCCGCGCGAAGGGTATCCGCTCCCTCGCGGGCGTCCCCCTCATGTCCGGGGAGCGTCGCGTGCTCGGCGTGCTGCACGTGGGGAGCACGCAGCCACGGAAGTTCGGGGACGAGGACGTGCGCCTGCTCCAGCTCGCCGCGGAGCGGGTGGCGCTCGCGGTCGAACGCGCCGCACGCATCGAGGCCGAGCGGCGGGCGCGTGCCGAGGCCGAAGCGGCAAACCGTGCGAAAGACGAGTTCCTGGCGATGCTCGGGCATGAGCTACGGAACCCGCTCGCCGCCGTGCAGAACGCGGTGGCAGCGGCCCGGCTCGACGAGTCCGGGCGGCACCGCGCCCTGGAGATCGCGAGCCGTCAAACGGAGCAGCTCGCCCGGCTGATCGACGACCTGCTCGACGTGGCGCGTATCCGACAAGGCCGCATCACACTGCGGAAAGAGCGCGTTCACCTGGCCGAGACGATCGAGCGTGCCGTCGAGGCGACGCGGCCCTTCGTCGAGCAACGCCGGCACACTCTGTCGATTGCGCTCCCGCCGAACGATGTGCGGCTGGAGGCCGATCCGGTGCGGCTCGAACAGATCGTCGTGAACCTCCTGTCGAACGCCGTGAAGTACACGGAGCCCGGCGGACGGATCAGCGTCTCCGTGGAACGGCAGGGTGACGAGGGCGTCATCCGCGTCTGTGACTCGGGGATCGGCATCGCGCCCGACATGCTGCCCCACGTGTTCGAGCTGTTTACGCAGTCGCCGCGGGCGCTCGACCGTGCAGAGGGCGGGCTCGGGATCGGGCTCACCATCGTCCGCCGGCTCGTCGAGCTGCATGGCGGCCGAATCGAGGCGCGCAGCGAGGGGATCAGGAAGGGCGCAGAGTTCGTCGTGTGGCTTCCGGCCCGCCCCGCGATGCCCGAGGAAGCGGCCGAAGCGCCCCGCGTGGACGTCGGCCGCCAGAGCCATGCGCGCGTGCTGGTCGTGGAGGACAATGTCGATGCGGCCGAGGGCTTGACGATGCTCTTGGAACTGCTCGGCCACCATGTCCGTGTGGTCCACGACGGCGGCGCGGCCCTCGAGGCCGCGCAGGCGAACACGCCCGACGTGATGCTGATCGACATCGGGCTCCCCGGCATGGACGGCTACGAGGTCGCGCATCG